>NZ_JBHTBQ010000044.1:341872-548059 GCF_042664895.1 Iodobacter arcticus | reverse complement strand
GATGGGCATGATCCACCTCCGCAAAATAGAACGTTCGTTCACTTTACGCCGCGCGAATGGCTAAATCAAGGGTTCCTGAGCAAGAGACATAATCAGGTTACTTAATGTTAATTCTATCTTGTTTGTCTTTAAACTGAAACCTTTAGAACTTGATCGTATATCAAGCTTCTCATTTTTGTAGTTTGTAATTAACATGGTTCCATTTTCAACAGCATCCATATTATTTACTTCTCTCTTAATTATAGGAAAAGCTAATACAACGCCTTTTTTTATAGTGCCTCCCCCTGTTTTTTGGTTACTAAAGGCAACAATGGATTTTGGATTTTTTTCTCGATTCCAATTATAAACAGGTGTGAATTTAGCACACGTATCTAAAAAATCTTTTTCCGTTTCATTCCCAAAAAATTCTGATTTAAAAATAGGTAAGCAAAGAAAAAAATCACTTCTATTTTCGTTAACTATCCCTCTAAGTTGACGGTGATATAAGCCATTAGCTATTAAAATAGAGTCAAATTTTTTATCTTTAAATTCAGTATTAATTATAGTAATTGGTTCTTCCAATGGCTCAACATCATTTTTTATCAATTCGATTGCAAACTCATCATCATCATGATCAACACAAATAGTTAACTTGTTAATATTTTTATTTGTACATCCAATATTTAGGTAATGAACTATTTTTTCGTTCGGCATGCGCAAAGTGAATTTTAAAATTCCTTCAACCTCTACTAAGTCATCGGGAAAATGCTGTGCTATTAATTTTTTCAAATCCATCATTCCTTTACTCCTAAGGTGTAAAAGTTGGATTAGTAATTTGTGTATAGTGTATTCATGATGCATTTATTGTATTTCAGTAGATTTTGATTTCTGTGCAATCGTTTTGAGGGGGGGGGAAGAGGTAATCTTTAATGGCCCGTAAGTTTTATATGCTGCGACGGAGTAGTTTTACAGATTTATTAGAAAAACGATCAAAACGTAATGAAGTGTTTAAGTTTTTATATAATCCACCGAAATATTGGCAATATATGGCTCGCCAAACATACAAATTAAAGGCGGGATAAATATAAAAATATTAATTTGGCATGTTCATATATCAATACGAACATGCTCTCTTGCTTTCACTAACTCAGTTTTTCTTTATATCAAAAAGCGCTTTTTCCAATAATTTCATATCTGGCGGATCTTTTTTTGATGCTTTAGATTTTAACCAAGCCCCACCCTTTTTTATAAATAATTCAAGACCTTCAGGAGTAAAGTCATCTCTCCTAAGTTCTCTGTTTGTTTCTGTAATTTTTTTGTCATTAAGCAAGTTGTTTTCAGCAAAAAAATTAATCAATGCTGTTATTGATCTTCGTACCATCTCTTGAGATTCGACGTCATCAATTATCTCCCCTTTAGCATTGGTTGTTTTATAGGCAGATACAAATTCATTTATTGACATTAAAACTAAATAATTTTCATTCATTTATGGCAACCTAACAATTTCAGAAAGACCACTGGTTGGAATTAACTCGCCAGTACTACGGTCACGGATGTAATTTCCACCATTTCCCATAATTCGACCTTCTTTAGCGAGCTGCTCTTGTTTATCTGCACTAGTACTTGTCACCTCATAAGTTTTCGCCTTACCATTTTCAATGACAGCTGTATCTACACGTCGGCGTTCATCTGTAATTGGATCTTTAACAGACTTTCCATTTTTATCACGTAGATAGCATTCACTCTGAATTTTGGCATTTGGATTTTCAGCCTTTATTTTTTCATTAAATTCTTGATGGCGGCGATCACCTTCTACTGCATTTTTAATACGTGCCAGCCCCAGTGGATCAAGCCAACTTATCGGGTTCGGCGCATATTGGTGTAAATTGCTGCCGCCCGTTAATTTAATCGGGTCACTACTAATAAACCGACCAATCTCAGGATCGTAATAGCGGTATCGATTGTAATGCAATCCACTTTCTTCATCCGCATATTGGCCTTGGAAGCGTAGCGGATTGTTGATGCCTGCTGTTTTAGCCGCTTCGCTGATAATGGTTTTTGCTTCACCCCACGCTTTATACTCCGCGCTCCACGCCACATCGCCGTTTTCATCGCTGAGCGTTTGCGGCGTGCCGAGGTGGTCCACATGGTAGTAGGCGGTGTGGCTGCTTTTGCCTTTTTCTACGATCTGCGCCAGCGGCACAAAGCTATTGGGCTCGAACAGGTAGTGGCGGGTGTGTTCGGCAGTTTTTTCTAGGGCGATCACATCGCCGTCCCAGATGAATGCTGTTTGGCCTTGGACGTTTTCTTTGCCGATGCGGCGGCCAAAGGCGTCGTAATAATATTGCGTTGCGCCTTCTGCTGTTTGTACTTCACTCAGGCGGTTAAAACCGTCCCAGCTTAGTTTGGTGATCTGTTCACCGCGTTGTTTTTCGGTGAGATTGCCGCGTGCGTCGTATTTAAAGTGGGTGCCTGCGTATTGTTTCAGCAGGTTATCCAGAATGCGCGGTGTTTGGCTGGGTAGGGTGTTTTCTGCTTTGCCTGCGCTGTCGAGCAGATTGCTAGCGGGGTCAAAAGCAAAGGTTTCCTGATGTTTTGGTGTGTTGGCCGCGAGCAGCCTACCGACCGGATCGTAGCGGTATTGCGATTCGCCTTTGCGGCTGTCTTTAATGCCCAGCAGTTGCCCTACCGGATCGTATTGATAGCTACGGTTGCTGCTGGTTTTTCCGCTGAGCGTTTGCTGCAGCATGCGGCCCATTGGGTCGTATTGGGTATGACCTTGCAGTTGGTTGGCGAGTTTGCGGCCGGTTTCGCGGTGTAGTTTATCGCGCTCAAAGCTGGTGATTTCCTGCTTATTCCACAGCATGCCGTGCACATGGCCGCTGCCGTAAACCAGCCAGTCGGTGCGCTGGCCATCGGGGCGGATGCTGGCGATGCGGTTGCCCAGCTCGTCGTATTCGTGTTGCCAGATATGGGTTTGGCTTTGGCCAAAGAGCTGGTAATGGTGCTCTTCACGCGTTAAATCGCCCACTTCATCAAAGTTAAACGCCACTTGGCTAAAGCGGTTTTTAGCGATGGCAAGGCGGCCAGCCGGATCGTAGCGGAATGATTCTTTGCTGCTGCCCGTTTTACGTTGCGCCAAGCGGCCTGCGGCATCGTAGTTAAGCTGGGTAAGCTGGCCTGCTTCGTTTACTTCTAAGAGCTGGCCGCAGGCTTCGGCATAGTGGTAGCGGGTGGCTTTGTTATCAAAGCTGTTTTCTTCGGTTAAGCGGCCAACAGGATCGTAGCTAAAGCGATATTGGGCACTGTTTTCATTTTGCAGTGTGGTCAGCCTGCCAAGCTTGTCGTAGCGATAGGCCAGCTCTTGGCCCATAGCATCGATTCGGGAATGAATTCGGCCTGCTTTATCGTAGCCATAACGGGTGCTGCGGCCCAGCGCATCGGTGTGCGATAGCAAGCGGCCTTCGGCATCAAATTGCAATTTGGCCTCGGTGCCATCTGCCTGTTTAACCGCCTCCAAACGGCCATCCTTGCCATAGCGATATTGGGTGAGGTTGCCCGCCGCATCCTGGGTTTCTAACAGGCGACCATTGGCATCGTAATGCCATTCGGTGCAAGAGCCGGAGCAATCGGTAAAGCTGGCGAGCTGGCCGTTGGGTAAATAGGCCAGTTTTTTTGTGCCACCTTTGGCGTCTTTAATCGCAGTAGGCAGGCCCTGCGGGTTGTAGCTATAACTGGTGGCGTATTGCTTAGGATCGATTTCTTTAAGCAGATTGCCTTTGTCGTCGTATTCGCGCAGCCAGATATTGCCCAGCGGATCGGTAATTCGGATCAGTTGGTCTTTATCATCGTAAGCCATCTGCACGGTGCTATCGTCGGGGCGAATATGCAGCAGCAGATTATCGTTGGCATCGTATTCATAACGATCTGAGCTGCCATCGGGATAAACGTGTTTGACTAGGTTTTTGTAATCATCGCGAAACAGCCATTCTTCGCTGTTATCGGGATAAATAATACGATAGGTGTAGCCCAGTGCATCAAAGTAATAGAGCGTTTCATCGCCATGTGCATTGCGCACAGTGGTGAGGCGAAGGTCGTCATGCCAGCTTAGGCGGATCTCATTGCTGCCATCATCTGCAAACTCACGAATGGCTTTGGATGTAGCACTGCTGCCATCCCATTCCAGATTAACCCCGCGGCCAGTGCGATCGGTGTAGCGGGTGATTAGGTGGTTTTTATATTGATAATCACGCTGATTGCCGTGCTCATCTTTGGCGCTGATTAAATCACCGTGTTCGTTGTAGCTGTATTCAGCCAACACGCGCCCAGCCGGAAGCTCTTTGCTGGGTGGGGTGCTAATACGGCTGATTTTGCCTGCCGCATTACGCTCAAATTTTGCGCTGCTACCGCTGCTTAAATCTATTTGCTGCAATAAACCCGCCGCATCGTAACTCAGCGCCAGCGTATTGCCCGCACGATCTTTAAGCATGCGCAGCATAAAGCGGGATTCGTAGCTTATCGCTCAATAGCGCCGAGGCGGCTTTAGAGGCAAAGAAAGCGGATTTAACTTTACTCTGACCCTAGTTATTTAAAGAGCTTATAAACAATTAATCTTGATTTGCATCCCAATACCAAATCGTAGCGCCATACGTAGACGCAGGAAAATCTGGCATTAATTCACCGGATCTAAATAATGCACGGCTATTTTGTTTGGCAGGGGTATACCAATAGCCATCACGTGTGCAGCTTTGCTTAGCAACAACACGATATTGAGTCGGCTTCTCCGCATCGCCTTCACAGCTCGTATAGCGGCCCTCATCACGTAGTTTTTTTGCATAGGTGACTAAATCTTTGGGGTAAACCATATGCTCGATTTGGCTGTCGTCCATATCTAACAAATAGGCAGTCGCACCCGCTTCGAATGCCCAATAGCCATAATAAGGGGCATTATCATCAACAATTGTGCGATGCGCGTCGTACCAACGAGCTCCTTCTTGCGCGGGATACCAAGCTTTAAGATATTGCTGTATCAAGCCTAATCCTTCTGTGCCTTCGGGGTCAAAATAGACTTGCAGCAAAAGTTTGTAAGGGTCGTCATGAAATAGCTCGAATGTATCTAAGCCATCATCCACAAAATCAAAAATTAATTGCTCGAATAAGCCATCACGTTGCCGATAGAACTTAAGTGCTTTAATAATGCGCTGCACACTAGATTGGTCGCGCAGCATAATGGCTACAGAAAGTAGCTGTAGTGTATCTTCATAATTTAGTTGGTTATAAAAATCGGGCGCAGCAGCGTTTGGATCAATATTTTTTTCGGGAGACTTTTTAATTAGTCGCTGGTTATAAGCTTTTTCAACATTAAACCACTCATCAAATAAATCGACTATTCCTGATAAGCGCAGGGCTAACTCATCAAGGTTAATACCTGCGGTGTAGTCAAGCATCCATAGCCAGAAGGATTCGTGGTAAACATAGGCTTGGTATAATGCATGATCAGAATGCCCACATCCTCTTTGGGGGTCATTAAGCACTGCCTGGACATTTTTATATTCCATTTGAATGCTTTTTATCTGAAAATCAAGGCAATTCTTATATAAATCAGGGTATAAAAATTGTTGTCGACGATTTTTAGTTATTTCAGATGCATTCATTAGGCATTACCCCCTCTTTTTGATTTTCCACCTTAAGGTTTTATCTTTTAGCCAAATCAAAAACCGGAATTTTTCCAGCTTTTGATTAATGTTTTGAATTTTTTTTAAATATTAAATAATTGATTATAGGTTGCTTAGCTATTTTTGATTTGCATCCCAATACCAAATCGTAGCGCCATAAGTCGATGTAGGAAAATCTGGCATTAATTCACCAGTTCTAAATAATGCACGGCTATTTTGTTTGGCAGGGGTGTACCAATAGCCATCACGTGTGCAGCTTTGCTTGGCAACAACACGATATTGAGTCGGCTTCTCGGCATCGCCTTCACGGCTTGTATAGCGGCCCTCATCACGTAGTTTTTTTGCATAGGTGACTAAATCTTTGGGGTAAACCATATGCTCGATTTGGCTGTCGTCCATATCTAATAAATAGGCAGTCGCACCCGCCTCAAATGCCCAATAGCCATAATAAGGGGCATTATCATCAACAATTTTACGATGTGCATCGTACCAACGAGCACCTTCTTGCGCGGGATACCAAGCTTTAAGATATTGCTGTATCAAGCCTAGCCCTTCTGTGCCTTCGGGGTCAAAATAGGCTTGTAGCAGAAGTTTGTAAGGATCGTCATGAAATAGCTCAAATGTATCTAAGCCATCATCCACAAAATCAAAAATTAATTGCTCGAATAAGCCATCACGTTGTCGATAGAATTTAAGTGCGTTAATAATGCGTCGTACACTTTGTTGGTCACGTAATAAAATGGCAACGCTGAGTAGTTGTAAAGTGTCTCCGTATTCTATTTGATTGTAAAAATCTGGAGCAGCTGCATCTGGGGCAATATTCTTTTCTGGTAATTTTCTTATTAAACGCTGGTTATAAGCTTTTTCAACAATAAACCACTCTTCAAATGAGTCAACTACTCTTGAAAAACAAGGTGCCAGTTCGTCTAAATCAATACCAGCTGTATAATCCAGCATCCAAGTCCATAGATTTCGATTGTAATGTCCACCGAGGTAGACACAATGCCGCTCAGACCCGTATCCCTTTGCCGGGTTAGAAATGATCGAATTTATAGTCTCATGATAATGCCCTAAACTAATTTCAATTTCATTGTGAGTATTTATATAAAGTTCTGAATATAAGAACTGTTGCCGGCGTTTTTGAATGAAATTATCCATTAAGAATTTTTTCCTCGTCTAGATTTACCTGCAGGAGGGGGTTTTTTATCAATTTTAGGTGTTTTTTTAGTCGGATCTTTAGCTTCTTTTTCGATGGCTAATTTTTTCTCTACATTATATCTTTCGCTTACCGAGTCAATTTCATCAGCAGTAAAAACATCCGAATAGTTATGCTTTGCCTTGTGTTTATCATGTAATGCCATTTCATAAACATCTCCCCCACTAAGCATGCGGAGGCCAACTTCTGCGCTGACCTCAATATGCTCTAGAATTCCATCCGCTAAGCGTTGATTTAGATTGCTGCCTAACTTTAATCCTATGTATTCCTTTGGTGGTTTACTATGGCCAGGAATGGCAAAAAAAACATAAATCCAACGGTGGTCTCTATTTTTTTCATTAAGTCCTTCGATCATTTTAGGTGCTACTGTCTTTTCAAGCCAATTTTCGGACATTTGCAAGCCTTTATTCGGCTGCCCCAACATAAACCATAATGTCATTTGTCGTTCATCCATGCCTGCAGGCGGTGGAATCTTCTCTTTTTGCTCGCGTATTTCTTTTGCTCCTGCACCAAACAGACGGCCAGCTGATTCGTAAGCTTTGGCTTCAACAAAATGGTAAACCTCATTGCCCAATGACCATAAGCCATCGACGCCATTTTGATTAACGCGGGCTAAATGCTCTGGAAAGAGTTCAGTAGGCGTTTCTTCATGCCCAGCTTCACTGACTAATTTAGCTTCGCCTAGCCACGTCCCTGTGCGGGCACCATGTTGTTGCCACTCTGCTTTTACTTTAGCCATATGGTAGTAATGGGCCATGTGCTCACCTACCAGTGCTTTGTAACGCATCCCAATTTCAGCCCAGACCGCTTTCGTTACCCTCGTTGTGTTGTCGTGGCCAGAAGGCTTTTTCTTAGCATCTTGTACGTTTTTATCAGCAACGGGCTTATGCGGTTTTTGTTGAGTAGGAGCAGGGCTATGTTTATTACTTGCTCCTGATTTTTTATGTCCTGTAGTACTGCCTACTGCAACATTGGCTAGTTGCTGAGCCACACGATAGCCATCTTCACCAAGTAGCTCGGTCACAAACTCTTGTAACGCTTTGCTGCCTTCTTGCACGCCCGTTTTAAGAGGACCGCGAATTTTTTTAAGTTGTGGGCGTAAGTCGTGTGCAAGGCCTTCAACATCTGCAGGTAACCACCAATGTGGTGTGGCTAGTTGCCCAAGTAATTGGTCACATAAATCAAGGGCAAGCATGGTTTGTTGAATGGCTAACTGGGTATTTCCTGCCCAGTTAAAGGTTTTCATAAACTTTATCGCAGCGCCTTTTCCCTTGCCTAACATGCTTTCAAGGAAAGCTTGGCCACGTAATGCGCCCTTTAATGCTTTCCTACTTTTCCAAAGTGGTTTGATGATGGTCTTGAAGAGGCTACCTACTTCAGGAATACAACCAAAGGCTGCTAACGCCAAATCAACCCAATCATCTTTACTGCAATTCTTTGTGCCTTTACGGTTAATCCGATAAATCATGCCGGATACATCCCGCACGTCCATCACCTGATCAACAACAGGAATTAAAGAAATCAATCCACCAATGACCATCGCGGCATTGCCAGGTTGCTGTTCAAAATCCCCTAAGATCAGGTCTTTGCAAAATTTTGAAATATCGTCGCCCAAACTCATGCTGATTCATCCAAACGTGGTTTATTTTGCTGCAGGCGTTCTTGTTCAAGAATGCGTTCTGCTTCGCTTTGTTTTTGTTTGTATGTCTGATCTTTTTCAAGAGGAGGGGCTTGCCATGGCCGTTCATCTTCGCCGTATTCAACGGTGTAAGGAAGCGGGGGTGGCCCCTTAATCTGAGCATGGCCTTGCTTATCCAGCTTACCTTCGATAATTGTGCCATCGCTAAAGGTCAGCTTATACGGCGCACCTTTTACGGGTTCCAAATCGTCGTAGTGATAGTTCAACTCCAGCGCATTTTTCCACTCGCCCTTGGGTAAAAACGGTGGTGTCACATTCAAACTCTTCGGCCCGCCCCAATCATGGCTGCCACCCTTAATACTCACTTTCCCCGGCGCATGCAGCTCGATTTTGCCGTCTTTGATGCGGATATAAGCGCCGCCTGCGGTGAGCAGGATTTCTTGTTTGGCGTTGAAAAGACCCTTGCCTTTGATGGCCGTGAACTTGGCGTTTTTGTCGGCGGTGATTTCGATGTCGTCGCTTTGGGCCTGCATTTGCAGCTGGCCTTTGGCGGCGATCAGTTTCATGGTGATTTTGTCTTTAATGCCACCGGTAAACAGGCTGATGTGCTGACCTACATTGTGTATCCAGCGGCGGCCGGTGCTTTGATTGCTGTCGCGCTGGGCGACTTGGTCTAGGTTCGTGCCTGCGCTGATGGTCTGGCTTTGCGGGGTGGTGATCGCCACGCCATCCTCGGCGTGCAGCAGGATGATTTTTTGCTGGCCCGCTTGCTCTTTGGATTTGGTCTTGCCGTCTTTATCCGTGTTGCTGCCTGCAGCTAAGCTTTTGCTGGCGTGTACATGATGGTAAAGATGGCCGTGGGTGGCTTTATCCCCAGCGCTATTATCGGGCTTAACAGTTTGATCGTCGTCGCCGGTTTCAATAGTGTCAGCGAGTTGTTTGGTCGCGTATTCGCCAAGGTTCTTAGCAGTTTCTAAGGCGGATTCAAGCTGGCTTTGCGCGGGTGTGCGGTCGAGTTGCGTGCCGCTTGCGCCGCCTTTGGCTTCGGTGCTGATAAGTAAGCCGCTGGCGCGAATAGCGCCTTGCTTATCGGTGCGTAATTCAAAGCCTTCACCGCGTGGCTCGCCTTTTCCATCTGTGCGCGGGTGGATTAAGTAGCCGAGGTTGAGCTGAGTTTTACCGTGCTCGCTGGATAGCTTGGTACGTACTTCGCCTGTTGTATCATCAAACAGCAGCTCACCGTATTGGCCGCCTTCATGCTCTTTGGTTTTGATGCCAGACAGTGTTTTATTAGCAGGCAAAGCGCCTGCGCCGCTGAATGACGGCACAGGATGACTACCGTTGTGGACTACGGCGGTGACGATGGGGCGGTCGATGTCGCCCTCGATAAAGTCCACGAGAACTTCCTGGCCGATGCGCGGGATGAACTGGTGGCCAAAGCCTGCTCCGGCGCTCGGCATGGAGACGCGTACCCAGCAGGATGATTTATCGTCGAGGTTTGCGCCAAACTCGGGATGTTCTGCGGCACGCTGCCAATGTAGCTGAATTTTTATCCGGCCTTGCTCGTCGGTGTGGACTTCTGCACCGGCAGGCCCCACCACGGTGGCAGTTTGTACGCCAAAGCTTTTGGGTTTGCTCAGTGCCTCATGGGCAAAGCGCGGAGTGATCGGCTGGCCGCGTCTTTGGGCGATAAAATCGGCTTGGTAGGGCTTGGCATCTGCTGCGCCAGTAGCCAGCAGGCTGGGGGAAACTTGCAGTAGTTGCTGGGTTAGATCGACCGGCAGATTATTCTGCGCGGTGAACTTTAGCTCGGTAATGGCGAATTCGCGCTGCTCGGCGGCATCCCATTCGTGGGCGGGGTGGTCTTCTAATCTAAACCATTGCCCCGCTTGCAGGCTGCGCAAAGTGCCAGAGCCGGTGAAGGATTTTTTCTGGCTATCTAAAGCTTGCTGACGCAAATTGGCGTAGTGGCTTAGCCCTTCTGCATCGCTGGCGTAATAGTGGGTTTGGGCGTCGTAATCTTCAAAGCTTGATTGGATTTGTTGCCCGCCATCGCCTTGGTCTACCGCGCTCTGATCGGCGGTGTGGCTGGTGTTGGCGGCTTTGTAGTTAAAACTTGCCAAGGAAACGCTGCTGCTGCCTACCTGCCGCTGGCTATTCCATGTCGTAAGAGAATCACTCTCCTCCGTCGCATCCGCACGGTGAAAGCGCACCTGGCTATCTTGCGCCTCGGGTACAGCAAAGGCATCGTCAAAGACGACGAGCTGCACCTGAGGATTGTCTCCTGCCTGATGAGCAAAGCGCCACGCCAAGCCTTCCTCTTGCATCAGCCTGACTAAAAAGTCGTAATCGGATTCGCGGTATTGCAAACAATAAGAGCGCGGGCCATGCGTGCCAGATAATTTGAAATCCAGCGTTTGCACCGATGCAAACACAGGGTTTTTAGCCTGATGCTCGGCTAAAACCTGCTTCACGATATCCGGCACGGATAGGTCCTGGAAAACGCGAGAAGTTCGGCGATATCGGAGTAAGGCAAACGGCGGCTCTACCGTCAGCGCGTACTTTGCAAAGCCACCATCAGAACCGAGTAACTGCGCCTGCGAGATCACCCCGCAACGCTCAATCTCACTGCCATTGGCATCGGCCACAGATAAAACAACCGGCAGGCCAAGCAGAGACTTAAGCTCTAAGCCGCCATCGGGGGAAAGGCAATCAATCTGGTAGCGATAAGCCTGATTCATCCCCTCGCTGCCGCTGACTTGCTGAGGCAACAACTGCTCGCCCCACGCCGCCCCGTCGCCAAGTTGCAGGCTGATAAGGCGTTGATCCTGATTAAAGGCCGCGGCGAAAGAAGCAAGAAGATCACTAGGATTCATAAAAATCAGCAGCTTAGATGAATAGAAGCCGCAATATTACACAATGCTTCGACTAATTACACCTTTCCGTTGTTTTTACTTACTATAATAATAAGCACTTTAATTTATTGACGTTAGCCACAATACTTTATGACAAGCAAAAGCCCCCTCCCTGCCAACAGCAAAACCCAAATCTTGAAACACGGAGGACACAGAGAACGCGGAGTTTCACGGAGAAAAACAAAGACGGAGTAAAACCATTTGGCTTTAGGGCATAAGTATCTACACAACTTTAAGCGACACTTCAGTGCTTTAACTTCCCCCTTTGTAAAAGGGGGATTGAGGGGGATTCGCTTTGGGATTCGCTTTGTTTGCACCTGTTTGTAAAGTGATACAGAGCTAAATCCCCCCTAGCCCCCCTTTTACAAAGGGGGGAACAAGTGCATCAAACTTATGTAGATACTGTTGATTTGGAGAATATTTCAATTTATATCGCAACTCATCGCACGGGGCTTAAGTCTCCCCTTGAAGCCGCGACACGAGGAATAAGCGGCTCGGGGTTTCGGAAAAGGGGTAGCGAGGCAGCGAGCGAGCAGCCTTTTTCGCCGAGCCGATTATCCGCAGTGAGGGGCCTTCGTGCTGGTCGGGGCGGCCTTCTTTGCTTCCTTTCTTGGCCGTTCAAGAAAGGGAGTCCCACACGGGGGAATCCCGCTCCAAAATCAACGTGCCGAAGGCACTAAAAAGTACAGATCATAACAAACCATCAATTCAATATATTTTGGCAATGCCATCAGCAAACCAAAATTAATTGATTTAAATAAATACAGACAAACTTAGCGACTTTATTGAGCAAGACTCTAAACTTACCATTGCACGTTGGGCAGATAAAACATGCCCAACCTACCTTACTGAACATCAATTGATTAAATTTTTTAATCTCCAAAATTATCAAGAAACTTTAAATATGCATTACCCCAAGCATCGTCATTCTTTTTACCATTTCTTTGATACTGGTCAATTTCTTTATCCATACCAATTTTAGCATGCAGATCTCCAAATGCTTCATCACCATATTCTAAAATAGCACCTACCATAGGAATATGGTAACCATCCTTATTTTTTAAAGATAAGTGTTCCAGCATTGAATACCTACAAAGTAAAAACCTATACGAATCGAAAACATTATTACTTGGCCTAAAACAATTTATGGCCAGCAATTGAGTCGCCTTTGGACTAATCAAAGCTCTTAAAATACCAATATACTCTTTTCTCTTTTTAAATTCATAATCAGAAACAGGATATGCCTGATCAACAAACTTCAGTACCCTGTATAACAACCTAAAATAATGACCAATATCATCATCAAATTTTCTCTCGAAAAATTCACTTAAACTTCCCAAATCAAGATCATTTATTCCATAATAAAAAGACATTATTTCGTCAACATTTCCAGCTACTTCCATAGACAGGGCACTGAACCGCTCTAACAGCCCATAAAATGTCTGTTCAAAGGCTCTTACATTTAATGCATCTGACTCTAAAGCCCTAATTTTTTCTTCCTCAATTCTGTTTCTTTGTATTTCATCCATTTGCTTATTCTGCAAATCCACACTCTTTTTCAACCAAATCAATGCAAAAAGAGAAACTAAGGGATTAACCAAACCACCAACAAAATCACCAAGCGTTCCCCAATCTGCAGAGCTAACAGAAATTTCTCCATTAGAATAAATACCGAACCAATAAAAATATGAAAATAAAAGAAGTAGTGCAATTCCACCTACAAACCATTGTGGATTTGAATCTACCCAATTTTTTAATACGTTTATACATTTTTTCATATACACCTCAAGAAAAAGGCCGCCCAAAGGCAGCCTCTTAATTAATTAAATATCAACATCGAGCGACACATAGTTTTTCATTAGCTAAACATACAAAACAAAGGGTTACCATTTAAAACGACACAGAGTATTTAGCTAGAGCGACAAATAATTCTTCATTCTTTAAGCTAACGACACATAGTTTATCATTATTCTTTCAACAAAAATACAGCATAAAAATATAACACTTCAATCAATATTATTATTTAATTAATGAAAATAATAATATCAACTAAAAACATAAATCACCACCAAAAAATATTATTATAAATTAAAACAATCTCGTAATAATTAAGGAAATCCCAGATGAAATTAGTAAGTCATTATATCAGCCAAACATGGAAATTTTAAAGAAAGCCAAAGCCGATTGACAGAACAATAATCAATTAAACTGGCCTATATTTAGCCTAGCAATCCACAGTAAAATGCATATATTGAACGCTATAATCGCACCATGCGTTATGAATGACCGGCCTGCAATGATTTCAAAAAACTTGCCAAAGTACAAGGAACTGCAACGCAATGGCTTTGGACTTACAATAACGAACTCCCATATATGGGATTGGGCGGCATCACCCCGAAACAACAACTGGCATTACATGCCTAACCTCTACTTTTAAGTGATCTTAAAAATGGAAGAGATAACTACAACAGGTTGATAATGGGACAACAATCAAACGGCTTTCAGCAATCTGTTTTACTTGCCTTAGATACTAAAACGGGCAAGCTCATCGAGTCTAAAGAGCTTCTCCATATGGCAGAAGATGTCCTTCGAGATTTGCGCCGATCTTCTGTCGCAGGGCTACATAGATCAAGAGTGCGTGATGTAGAACCTCGGCTTCGTTGTGCTCTTTGTAATGGCTCCGCACATATCTCAATGCGCCATACTGAATTTGGCAACCGCTGGTTTGCACACAATGGAGAAGTAACTGATTGTCCCTACCGAGACTATCGACGTTTGTCTCCAAATGAGCAATGGGCCTTGCAGTACCAAGGGCAGCAGGAAGGGGCTGAACATAAGCGGTTAAAGTTTTTCATAGCAGATTGGGTCGAAAAAGACCCCCGATGCAGTAGTGTGTGGCGAGATAAAGTTAGAGCGTCTGAACTCAAGCGTGGGGAGTGGAAAAGACCAGATGTCCGGGCAGTAATTGGTGATCGAGAAATTGTTTTTGAAATTCAGCTTTCGTATACATTCTTATCCGAAGTGGTTCGCCGTGATGCGTTTTATCAGCAAGAAAACGTTCACATTCTTTGGATCTTCCGTGAGTTTGAACCCCATAGAGAAGTAGTGCGAGATGAAATGTTTTACAACCGTCGAAACATCTTCGTCCTAGATGCTGACGCGGAAAAAGAAACAATCAAGCGGAACCGGCTTACATTCAAGTGTTACTACCAAACTCCAGCGTTAGTAGGTGATGGCATTATAGAAAAGTGGCATTCACGGTACGTCCATCTCGATGAATTGACGTTTCCTGTGCCAGAGTACCGCCCCTACTATCGTGATTTTGATACATCTGTAATTAGCTTGCTTCGCCTACGGTTAATTCGAGCAATTATGCAATGGAGCAGAGACCGAAAAGCAGGAGGCTCCACATCAATATCCAAAGCGAAAGTTCTCAGTGCATGGCAAGCTCTTGAGCGGAAATCTGGATTTAAAAAAGATAAATTTTTCTTTGCATCAGATTTCTTGTTTGATCAATTGCCCAAATTTTTATCGATTAAATACAAACGTCCAATTGGATACAACTACAAAATGCTATGGGAAGTTTTAAATGCGATCCTAGCGATGTCTATTTCGGCTCCGCGGCCACATAACATTCAATACCTGATGGCAATTCACCATTACACACCAAATCTTGAAGCTAAACATACGCAAATAATCAATAAACATCGAGCGGATATAATTGCTTCAATCAAAAGGGGAGAAAATCGCTATGTTCGCGACCAACGCTTTGATGAAGCAACTGCAATTGTGCTTCCTGAGCTTCGGGATAAATTAGAAAATCCCTGGGGAGTTAAACCAATAAACCACTCTTGAATAGGTGGATCAATTTGATAGTTGTTCTTCGCTATCTTAAAGGAAAAATGGACCTCTTCTCCCAATCCATTCATCATTGACCCAAGCCAGCCAGTCACGTAGATAGGCACAGAGGCCTAGAGACTAAAACATAGAACATACACTACCCCGCAGGGCATCTTTAAACTGTCTTTGCCAAGGCTCTGTCTGGTATGTCAGCGATCCGAATAAGGTGGAGATCACTTCGTGGCTGATATACTTGCACAACTGCTAGTAACTGTTTTTGTGAAGAAATGGTCATCATAAGATCGCGGCAAACAGCACTTTAACGTTAGGGAGGAAAGTAAAATGCAACCTATCCTTACCAATAAGACAGTAAATATTGATGAGCTCAAACACAATCCTGCAGCGGTACTCGCTGCGGCTCAATTTGAACCCGTTGCCGTTTTGGAGCATAACAAACTAGCTGGATATATTATTAATCCCAAGGTTTGGGAAATCTTGTCCCTGAAGTTGGAAGATGCCGAGCTCATTGCCATTGCTAATGCACGATTAAGCGATAATAAAAAATTAATCGAAGTTTCATTAGACCAGCTTTAGCTTGGCCTTTTGCGATGCTACACATTTTGAGGGGCACCTTGAATAGACGGATGCATAAATGACCACTTATGCTTTTTCTGACGTTCATCTGGCTCAACGGCTGTGCGATGCATTACATGGGCATCCAATACACGATAAACGTTCGGGACTTTGTCTTGTTAGCCATGAGTCCAACAAGATACGTCAGTTCATCGTGGATGATTTGCAGCCTGATGCCCTGTCTCGAGGATGGCTTTCAATCTTTATTGAACTTGGCCAGGGTAATACTCAATCCTCAGCTCAAATCATTGGTGAGGCTATTTTAAGTCAATTAATACAGCAACCATCTGATTAGGCCAATTATAGTTCACTCAGTAGCGCCCTTGCTACATTCAGCAATGCCAGTGAACAAGCCGTGTTATTAATCATTTATGATGCCCCTATACATTATAAAATAAAGATGCGATTAATCGAATATTCATCTTAAAGTCAGTAAAAGATAAGATGAATTGAAGTGATTAACCAGCAAAACTCATGTTTCTTTTCATCAGTGAGGATATGTGCAGATTCGTGCAGATTCTTATCAATTTATCCACCCGTTCTTATCGGATGTCGCCACTCGCGCTTTCGCATTTATCCGGTGGACTTGAGAGACAGCTCCCTGCACATTGCCGGCACTGGTTCATCGACAACATGAGTGACTGGTTTCAAAAGTAAAGCTACCGCTCAGTGAGCGGTGCTCAGCTTCAGCTCCTCGGCCTTAGCGGTCACTCAGGCACTTCACAACCACATTGGCCATCTTACTTTTGCGTCAGCTTCAGCTTAGGGTGACAATCAACAGTCAGTTGGCGGTAGTCGGCCAACAACGGAACCACAGCGCTCCACTGAGCAGGTATTGCACGGGCGCAGCTATCTGGCATATTGCTATGCAACCCCTGTACCACCTATTCTCTGTTTGATGTCCCCCATCCAAATATTGACCCTGCTATGACTCAATTACTAATTCATGTTGCTGATAACAACGAAGAAGTCTCTAAAGAAACTAAATTCGGTGGAAAACCTAGTTCTCCGAATGGCGCTCTTGAGTGGCCTGTTTGCAAATGCTGCAAAGGAAATATGCAATTTCTTGGGCAGTTGCGCACGCCCGAATCAGAAAATATGCTGCTTCTATTCATGTGTCAGAACGACCCCGGCAGCTGTGATGAATGGGACCCTAATGGCGGTGGAAACGCGGTTGTGGTCATTGAAGATAGCAAGCTAAGTTTGGTGCAACCACCACAGCAAGGAGAAACCACTCGTAACATCCGTCACGGAGTAAAATTCGTTGAACATGAAAACAATGATTACGATGCCTCAAGAGCTGCTTGGGCTTTGACCAATGGAGTCAGTCCTCGTGAAGTCCTAGGGCAACTAGGCGGAACTCCCGCATGGATACAGGGAGAAGAAACACCGACTTGCGACTTCTGCGGGGAGGCAATGCAGTTTGTTGCACAACTGGAGCAAGGACCCGATTGGAAGACCGACATGAACTTTGGTGGCGGGGGCTGTGCATATGTCTTTCAATGCTCGTGCAATGAAAGTAGTGCGAAAATGCTGTGGCAGTGCTAAGACCGTCTAACAGCAATTAAGGCCGACTTTACACTGTAGCGACAGGCCGCTCTGGGTCGAAAACAGGCGGTAGTCGGCCAGAAGTAGGCATTTTTACTTTTGCATTTTTTGAGATTTCATTATGACGTCAGACCCGTTTCGTATTCCCTCAGACGAGGAGATTAAAAATGCAGAAGAAAAGCTTAAGTTCAAATTTCCGAATGAATATATCGCCTTTTTAAAAGGAGGTGGAAATGTGGCAAATGCGGTTTTTGATGCTGCAGTAGTATTGCCAGGTAGTGGTTATCTCGATATTTTTGAAATGGCAGATATAGCTTGGAATAAAATGGGGCTAAATAAAAAGTGGTTACCATTCATCGAGGACAACGGCGACTACTTCTGTGTTTCAGAAAATGGGGTCGTTAAATTTTGGTTGCACAATGGCTGCACCGATGAAAAATGGACTACATTTTCGGCATGGTTTCAGCAAGTTTGTATTGAACGGAAGTAATAAACACGTACTTCCGCTTTGGCCGAGGTGTCGATGCCTGTGCGAGAAAATTGAAAGGCCGCTAGCCATCTGGTTGCGACCTTCTATATTTTTGATTTGTGCCAGTGCTGTTCGGCCTTAGCGATCACTCAGGTACTTCTACAACCACATTGGCCATCTTACTTTTGCGTCAGCTTCAGCTTAGGGTGACAATCAACAGTCAGTTGGCGATAGTCGGCCAACAACGGACTTTTGTCTTTGAGAAAATCCATCGTTTCAGTTTCGAAGAACGGAGAAAATTGATTCAGTGCCAATAGAGTGCAGTCGGATTAGTAATAAGTGAAGTTTAAATTAAGACGAAAAATCAAAGCATTTTCAATTTATGAAACCAATTATTATGTTTAGCTTAATGAAAAAATCTATTTTTGCAACATTGCTCACTGGCCTATTTACAGTCAGCCTGGCAGGGGTTGATGAGGGTGAGGCTGCATATCGTGCAAAAAACTATTCTCAAGCAGAAAATGAATTTCGCCTGCTGGCTGAACAAGGTAATTCCCAAGCACAATTCAACCTCGGTGTTATGTACGAAAAAGGTCACGGCGTGCCACAAGACGATACCCAAGCGTTACGCTGGTATCTTAAAGCCGCGGAACAAGGCAATGCCTCTGCGCAATTAAACCTCGGCTTAATATACAACAACGGTCTGGGCGTATCGCAAGACTATGCCAATGCTCTAAATTGGTATCGCAAAGCCGCTGAGCAGGGTAACCCCCAAGCACAATACAATCTTGGCTTAATGTACAGCAACGGTCGAGAAGGTGTGTCGCAAGACTATACTCATGCGCTAAATTGGTATCGTAAAGCCGCTGAACAAGGCATTCCTCAGGCGCAAAACAATCTCGGCATGATGTACGGCAACGGTCAAGGTGTGCCACAGGACGACGCCCAAGCGTTAATCTGGTATCGCAAAGCTGCTGCGCAAGGGAATGCCTCGGCGCAAAACAATCTCGGCATGATGTATGACAAAGGTCAAGGTGTACCACAGGACGATGCCCAAGCGTTAATCTGGTATCGCAAAGCTGCTGAGCAGGGCAATGCCTCGGCGCAATTAAATCTCGGCGTTAAGTATGCCAAGGGGGAAGGCGTAAAGCAGGATTATACCCAAGCGCTTAACTGGTACCTTAAGGCCGCTAAGCAAGGCAATGCTCAAGCACAAAATAAGCTCGGTTTTATGTATGACAAAGGTCGAGGTGTGCCACAGGATACTGCACAAGCAGTATCCTGGTATTACAAAGCAGCTGAGCAAGGTGATGCCTCAGCACAATTAAATCTTGGCGTGACGTACGCCATGGGTGAAGGCGTGAAGCAAAACTGGGTAGTGGCGTCCGCACTGTTTCTTACAATGCTAAAATCTAATTCACCTAACGCTATTAATAGTGCTATTGAGAATCTGGATGTCGCCATATCAAAGATGACCCCTGAGCAGACTAAGGCGGCTCGGCAACTAAGTCTTGAGATGGTTAAACCTAATAACTTAAACAAAGCAATTGCAGCATACCTAGAAGGTAACGAGTGAATATTCATGATATGAACAACTCTCGCCCGAGCAGTTTGTATTACTGACTACTAGATTTAATGTCTGCTTTGGCCGAGTAGCTTTGGTATGACTCTGAAATAAGTAAGGCCGCTACCTGTTGGATAGCGGCCTTTCAATTTTCTAGCCTAAGCATCGACACCTTGGCCTTAGCGGACAAAAACCGTCGACCAAACTGGCAACGATCCTGCCAAGTTTCACACCAGCATTCCAGCTCAAAAATAGCTGGACCACTCAGCATTGCCAAGCCTTTTGTTGCCAATTGCTCATCCATATTCCGATTTGCTGGTGTATTTTACCGCTGGGCAGTTAAAATCTTTCATGATTATTACGAAAAATTCATTGCGATGAAAATTTGCCGACTAATTATTTTAATCGCACTCGCTTGTGGAGCGGTATGCGGTATGACCGATAAACGACAAACAAAATAGTCTTAAATGTAACTCCCTTTTCTATCCCTTATTTTTTAGGTTTGATACATGAAAATCACCTCTTTTGCTTTGAAAAATTACCGGCGGCTAGCCGATGTAACCTTGGTCCTTGATGATAAAACAACTGTTCTAGTCGGCGCTAACAATAGTGGAAAAACGTCCTGTATCGGTGCGCTACACACATTCCTAAAAAGTCCTGACAATCTAAAAGTACGAGATATATCAAAGCTGAATTGGAAAACCATCAATAAACTAGGTGTAAGTATCGAGCAGAAATTTCCTTCTAGCGAGGACATGGAGGCGTTATCTGTCAATTTAGCGAGTTTATTGCCTAGTTTAGACATTGAGATTAATGCGATGGCTAATGAGGCTTATAAGGTTCGCGACATTTTGCCAGATCTGGAATGGCGTGGAGGGGCTATACGCGTACGAATAGCTTATGAAGCAATCGATATTTCCAAACTTGTACGAGAGTTTGTTGATACAAGGAAAGTTGTACTCAAGCACTATGGCGTAAGTCTTTGGCCTAAAGATTTATGTGATTTTTTGGAGAAAGGCCGAAACCTTAGTAAGTTTATTAAACCAAAGCACTATATATTGAGTAAAAGATCAGCGCCATCAGTTAACGAAGTTTTACAGCCATTTAAATCTGAAGCTCTGAAAAAGTTAATTCGAGTCGATGTGATATCCGAGCAACGTGGTTTAGGGGCTGAAGATAATACTGAGCAAAAAGGCCCCTATTCAGAGAAGCAGCGGCTTAATAAATTACTCCGTGAATATTACGATCGTATTTTAAATCCAGAAGATTTTCCTGAGGAGCAAGATCTCGAAGTATTGGCGCAACAGCAAGCGCTAGAGAAAGATTTTACTGACAGATTGAATGCACAGTTTGATAGCCCTTTCAATGAGTTAAAAGCTATGGGGTATCCAGGTATTGGTGGTAACCCAACAGTTGAAATCGCTGCGAAAATTAGTGGTATGGATGCTTTGCAAAAATCATCATCAGTTCGCTATCGATTTAATAAAGAAGATGAAGAATTTCTGCCCGAAAGTTACTTAGGGCTTGGGTATCAAAATCTTATATATTTAACTTTCAGGCTTCTAGAGTTTCGCGACAAATGGATGCGTGTTGGCAAATCAGCATCTTCAGGAGATAACTTCGAAGAACAGATTGAACCGATTCACTTAGTTTTACTCGAAGAACCGGAAGTCAACTTACACGCGCAAGTCCAACGGGTATTCGTATCAAAAGCTTACGATACTTTGCGAAATCATGTCGATTTACTAGATGAGGAAACCACGAAAGATAAGTCTGAATACCAAACACAGCTGGTTATTAGCACGCACTCCAGTCATATTATTGATGATATTGACTTCAAAGATTTACGTTATTTCCGGCGCAATAATGCAAATACATCCATCGAAATGGACCACACCTCAATTGCAAATATGTCAGAGCTTTTTACGGCGCCGAAAGATGAACTTTTATTTGTAAAGAAACATTTGAAGCTCACTCATTGTGATATTTTCTTTGCTGACGGCGTTATATTTGTTGAGGGGCAAGCCGAGCGTCTTTTGGTACCTGAGTTCATTTCAAATAGTTTTCCTGGCTTATCAAATAGATATATTTCAATGCTTGAAGTGAACGGAGCGCATACGCATAAGTACAGAGATTTAGTTGAGAAACTTGGTGTTGCAACACTAGTGCTGACAGATCTTGATTCTGTTAATGGCGAAGGGAAGTCATGCTTTCCTCAAAAGGGTTTAGAACAAAAAACCAATAATGACACCTTGAAAAAATGGCATCCAAGGAAAGAAGAGTTAGATGACTTGGTAGCCTTACCCCAAACGGAGCATGCAATAAAAAGCGGAAATGCACCGCTTTATATTGCTTTTCAAAAGTCGACTCTGATTTCGGGGCAAGAGATTCTATCTCGAACTTTTGAAGATTCATTGATTTTGGCCAATTTTGATAATGACTACTTCCAGAAAATAAAAAAACTTAAAGATGCGAAAACTAATTTTGATTTCGACAATGAATCGTTGTCGAAATCACTCTATGACTATGTGCAAGGTTTAAAGAAGGGGGACTTTGCTTTCGATTGCCTCTTCCATCTCGCAGAAAATGAGGCGAATAGTTTCAATCCCCCCGAATACATGAGTGATGGCCTTAAGTGGCTGGAAACTCAACTGGCGCCAAAGGTTTAGGGGGAATTATGACTGAGAAATTTTACTTGGCGGACACAAAACCTATCGATCATGACGATACCGTTGATAACGGTATCGAAGAGTGTCTTCATATCGGTTCTGGTAAAAGCTTTATCACATTTGCGGGGGCCGGCTCAGGCAAAACCTATTCTTTAAAAAGGGCTCTCGAATTTTTGAAGTCTAAATATTCGGATGACTTTTCTCGTCAAGGAAAGCAAATTGCAGTTGTGACCTTTACGAACAATGCAGCTAACGAAATAGTTGATAGGATTGAACAAAATCCAATTTTTTCAGTTTCGACTATTCATAGTTTTTGTTGGTCTGCTATTGCAGGCTTTAATGAGGACATTCGCAAGTGGTATCTGGAGAAAATTCCTACTGATCTTGCGGAAGTTGAAGATTTGGAAAAGCGTGGCCGGGCAGGTAAGGCTTCTGAAGCTCGAAAAAGGACTATCGTTCGCTTGACTGAAAAATTGAAATGGTTGGCCGAACCACAATCATTCATTTACGATCCAAATGGCGTCAACTCATCCCCCAATGCGTTATCGCAT
Source organism: Iodobacter arcticus (assembly GCF_042664895.1). Lineage (NCBI taxonomy): Bacteria > Pseudomonadati > Pseudomonadota > Betaproteobacteria > Neisseriales > Chitinibacteraceae > Iodobacter > Iodobacter arcticus. The sequence goes on along the minus strand of NZ_JBHTBQ010000044.1, from coordinate 525,361 downwards.
GCAGATGTCTTGAAAATTTTCTCCAACTTTTTGACCACCAAGCCGATGATGACAGAAGTCATCATAAACAAGTTCCCATTCATATTTATCGACGAAAGTCAGGATACCAACAATGATGTAGTCAACTCTTTCTTTGAGCTGCAAGATGCAAAATCGGATAAAGTTGTCATCGGCTTGTTTGGAGATACGATGCAGCGCATCTTTGGTGGAGGGGAGCCTGAGTTGGGCAAGACTAAGCCAAGCGGTTGGACTACTTTCAATAAGGAAATGAATCATCGCTCAGCGCGACGCATCGTTGGTTTGGGTAATCAAGTTCGTAGTGAAGATGATGAGCGCAAACAGTATGCTCGAGATGGCGCTGAAGAAGGTTTCGTTCGATATTTCCTACTACCGCACGGTTTATCAGGCAAAGACGATGTCGAATTGAAAATTCGAACGATTATGGCGGAAGTTACGGGCGATACTAACTGGACAGATACTCAATCCAAAGAAACCGCTATCTTGCTTTTGGAACATAAGATGGCTGGGCGTCGGCTTGGCTTTGATGAACTTTGGGACAAATTTTCAAAAACAGACAACAAAATTAAAGATCGGATTTCGGAAGGTAAAAATACAGAGCTGAACTTTTTCTCTCACATTATTTTTCCCATGGCGGAGGCTAGCTTAAAGGAAAACCGAGCCGAGTTGATGTCTATCTTGCGAGCGAGTAAATCTCCGCTTTTGGAAGCTACTGCGCTTGACGCTAACAAGGACGATCCGCTCGGGCTTGCCCGAGCCGCACAACATGCGTTTAGAGATGTAGTTTCAAATGAAAAGGTCAGTTTTCGCCTAGTTCTTGAAGTGATCGCAGAGCATAATCTGCTGAGAATTCCAGAAAAATTACAGTCGTTTGTAGCAGCTTTTGAAGAAAACGAGGCTGAAATAGAGCCTGATCAAACGGGAGCTAGAGTGGAGGTCGAAGCAGAACCTGAAGAGCGGGATGACAGCGAGATTACGGCTTGGGCTGAAGCATTGGAGACTGATTTTTTTCAAATTAAGAACTATAAGGATTACATCGATGGGAACTCAATATTTCGAACTCATCAAGGTGTAAAAGGAAACGAATTCGAGCGTGTTATGGTTGTCATGGATGATGATGAAGCTGGCGGGTTCTTATTTTCTTACGAGCAGTATTTTGGCGTGAAGGAGCTTACTCCGGACAGTCAGAAAAAGCGGGTTGCGGGCGAAGAAACTGGTTTAGATCGTACGCGGCGATTGTTCTATGTCACTTCCACGAGGGCCAAGAATAGTCTCGCTCATGTGATTTATACATCTGATGTAGCTAAGATAAAGGCAAATCTTATTGCCAAAAAATTTGCGCGAGAAAGTGAGATTATCGAGGTGTAGTTCCATAGTGATTTTGGGCATCAATAAATAGGTTTTGACTGGCCGCTTTGGCCGAGGTGTCGATGCCTAGGCTAGAAAATTGAAAGGCCGCTAACCATCTGGTTGCGGCCTTCAATACTTTTGACTTGTGCCAGTGCTGTTCGGCCAAAGCCGCCACACATGTGTGCCTAGTACTACATCAAGCAACTTAGTTTTGCGTCAGCTTCATTGCGCGCAGACAATGAGCTGTCAGCTGACTGTAGTCGGCCAGTAGATAACAGCCGCACTCCTTAATCGACCGGCATTGAAAATTACTAGGACTGATTGTGTCGAAACAAAACTTTAGCTACGACGAACGAAATGAAGAATTGCCCGAATACGACAGCCTAGCTGGGCGACACGGTCGGATCCGATTGCTCCTAGGAGGCAAGAATACCTGTACCTCAAAAATGAAACAGGAATTCTTCTGTCTCGATTGCGGTGCTGGTAGCAACGGAGGCTGGCTGATGCTTTTCCATAACGTCAGATATGGCAAAGGATGCCCTATTTGCGCCAGTGCGCAGGAACTAATTGAAGCTGTCGCCACCAAATGGTCGGCTTATCGCCTTGTCGTAATCGCCAAAAAGCAAGGAATGCCGAATCCTGCCACTATTCTGTATCTGGTTTTACCCGTGGACAACCCATTACCGAATAACTTTCAGTGGATATTTACACTATTAACTAGAGCGGCAATTACATCTGGCATTAGAAATAACGAGCGACCAGGAAGGGTGCAGGACTTCGCGTACGGCGCCGCAACTGACGTTTATCGCGCTTGGAAAGATGCGTTCGGAGATAATGGCAGCATTTGTTATGCAGGGAAAGAGAAGCCTGGTTTTACCAGCCCTGGACCATTTTTCGCCATCGATACTGCGAGTCGAATTATGCGGCCTCGCGCGTGTGAGGATCACATTAGTACCCGCGGAGTCCTTGAAATATGCGCCCAAGAATGCAAAGACAAGGAAAAGGACATTGCTTGGCGGTTAGAATCAGAACCATTCGGCGCGACGATTATTGGTTACAACTATACTGATACCTTCGGAGTCAGGATTAACTACAAGAATCGATTTGATCTCGAACGTACCGATACATACTACCGTGCGATTGAGACTAATTGGGGGCAGACTAAGATGCGTAAAGGCGAAAGCCTTTGCTTTATAATTCTCAGTGGGCTGTTTCCATCAAACGACTGGCAGTCAAATAGTCGTCCAGAATTTCTGACTTACTGTGTTGAGGGGAAGACGCCAAGCCGCCTTGAGCTTGACGGCTATTCAGAAGACCTGAACCTGGCTTTCGAATATCAAGGAGATCATCACTACAACACTCGAGATGCAAGCACTGATTCAGAGCTTAATCTAAAAGAGATTCAGGCTCGAGACGCATTTAAGGTAGACGTCTGCCATAAGCGTGGCATTACCTTACTTGTGATACCGGAGATCGATCTCGACCCTGAACTTTTCTTGAAAAAAATTTGCGAAATCTGCCTAGATTATCTCGGACGACCAATCAGACACGATATCGAAATTGAATCCGTTTGGGAAAAGTGGAACGACTGGTGCCAGAATCCACTTGCAGACTTCCAAGACGAAGTGGTGAGGAAACTGAATGGCCACCAACTTATTTCTCCGAAGAAGGAGAAAATCGGAAAGAACTCACTGGTTACGTACGAATGTGGGAATTGTGGCGCGGAGAATAAGACTTTAGCTAAGCAAATCAAGGACGGTTCGCCGAGAAAGGCGTGCGTGCAATGTAAGGGGCAAGTTGCGGGGACTAGACGGCGGGATGCTAAATTAGATGAATGGAAAAGTTCCTCGGCATTGCCGGCTGACTTTATAGCAAATGTTATGGCTAACAGTATCGTTGGAGAAACTCGTTATGTTTGCGAGCTTGGACACAACATTAACGTCTACAATCTCGAATTTGCCAATCGCCACGTGATAGATGGTACGTTCGTTTGTCCGGAATGTGAGGCTGAAAATCTTGGTGTGGATGCAAGTTTAGTAGCGCTCCAACGAAATTGGGACAAATCGTTGGCCGACGATCTGAAGCTGCTGGGGCTTTCGGTTTTTGAGCGAATGTCACCTACAAATGGGCAGGCGACAGCACTATCTTCCTGCGCAAGCAGTAGGCATCAGTTTGTGGTGACGCGGAATCAGGTGAGCGCATTGCTCAGGAATGAGTGCTTGAATGACCTAGCGATAGTACCCTCAGCCTGTCACGAATGCTGCTACCCGGGCATTGATCGAGATTCTGCTAGCCTGCTGCGCAGCACAGTGTTCCATCGCTTGTATATTCTCGGCGCAATGTACCCTCAAGCAAAATATCTGAGTGGCTTCGATCCAACCTCTTGGGGTGACGAATTCTTCAGTTGTGGAGAAACTCATGAAGATGGAACGCGTCACCCTCCAATCCGAATCTCTTTCCGCAATCTCCAAAAGACAGCAAAACGCTATCCCCAGACCCACCTGTGCGTTGCGTGTGGACTAGAAAGGGGACAAATTGTCGGAGGAGGAAAGACTCTAAATGACCTAGTGGCAGTAATGAAGGTGATGCGAGAAGAACTCGGTCGACGCATAAAACTTCCAAACATGTTAAGTCCTCCGACGGTTGAGCTAGTATCCGGGGAAATTTCAGACAAGGGGGAAGTAAGCGCTACCAAAACTCGTTTGCGCTTCTGGTGTGGAATAACAGGGCATGATCCTGTTGTTGCGACCAAAGATTATTATTTCAATCGTGCCGAAGCTCGGGGACGAGGCTTCTGTTCTCAGTGTGTTGAGCTCTACGGCGGGAAAAAGGCACCATTACCGACGGCATCCAACATTCGTGGTCTATTGCGTTCGTGCAAAATACGGGAAAAATAACCTGTGGACTACCCCAGGTTTGATAGACAATTTCGAGTCTCGCGAAAAATGTCCGCTTAGGCCGAATAGCACTGGCACAAGTCAAAAGCATTGAAGGCCGCAACCAGATGGTTAGCGGCCCTTCATTTTTCACCCCTCGGAATCGACACGTCGACCGTAGCGGACGGTTCATCCATCCTTAGCTTGCGACCAAATTTAGTGAGCCACGACACTTCTGCAAGCAATCGACTTTTTCAACTGAATAGGCTAACAACAAGTTCTTAGGCGAAAAAATTTCATTTGCCCGACTCTCAGCTTTCGATGATCGTATCCAGGATAGCATGGGGTCGTAGCCCCATTTTTGTGGGTACTATCAGGCATAAGTACCTCAAAACTCACAAAACACTGGTATTATTCTTAAATATACACACAGACAATACAACCGCTGATTGCAAGTGTTAAATGCGTGGCAAGAAACGGTATTTCAATATTTCAAACTAATTGCACAAATAATCTGGATTCTTAAATGGGTAATATGGCGATAAGTGGTACAGCAGATATCACTCATGAAGGGATTAAAAAGCATTTTACGAAATGGAAGAAATATCCTTTTCAATCAGTTATTGAATTGATCGCTAATGGATTTGATTCTGGCGCAAAATTCGTTGATGTTACGATTGAGTACAATGAAATGCATGGCCTAGTTGCTATAACAGTGCTGGATAACGGATCAGGCATTGATATAAAAAAATGCGACCAACATTTTTCTAGGTTTAATGAATCTTCTAAGCAAGGTGATGATGACCTCCAGGGCGCACACGGAAAGGGCAGGCTTGCGTTTCATTTGCTCTGCTCAAATGCTACTTGGTACACCAAATGCCATGACTCTGAATCTAATATATCAATAGATAGCACTATGCTGCGTAATTTTTCAGCAAAAGAGCTTGCGCATAAGGAACAGCATGCATCATTAAGCACATTTGCATCAGGTACATGTGTAGTCCTATCCAATTTTCATACTACCCTGCCCGAAATAGATGTAATTAAAAGTAATCTTGAAAGCTATTTTGGCTGGAGATTAATTCTAAATCCTGACCGAAAGTTAACGGTTAATGGAGTAGAAGTTGAGATTCCTGAAAGTGAGTTGATAGAGAAAAACATTTGGATTGATGGAGCCGAATTCAAAATTGATTTTATTCGCTGGGCTGATAGGCCTGGAGACGAAAAGTCATATAATTATGTAGTGAACCATGATGGGCGAGTACTGCATCGAGATCTAAGCAGTTTTAATAAAAAACCAAAGTTTCACCTTAGTTCTTATTCTAGGTCGAATTGGTTCGATAATTTCGATAAAAGTAGCTCACCACTAAATTTTACTGATACCCCGCAGGTTAACCCAGAATCCACTGCCTTTAAGAAATTAAAAAAGGCAATACATGAGTTCAGTAGTGAAATATATGAGCAATTTCTTCGAAAATTTGTTGAAGAAAAAATCGAGGAGTATGAAGCTCGCGGTTATTTTCCAGAGCATAGTAGGTTAAAAGCGGAAGAAGCGGCTTGGAGAAGGGAGAATACTAAGTTATTTGTAAAATCTCTTTATATAACTGACCCTACAGTTTTCAATAATATCAAAGAAAAACCTTTAAAAATATTATTGGCGCTAATTGATAAGATATTAGTATCCAATGAGAATGATACGATTTTTGAGGTTATTGGTGAAATCCTTAATCTAGATGAAAATCAAATAAATATATTCTCAGAACAGGTTAAAAATTCATCGTTAGAAAATATTATTAGTACTATCGAAGTCCTTCAAAAGAGAGAGTTTGCAGTCCACATGCTTCGAGAAATAATGGTTAACCATTATAAAGAAGTACTCGAAACACCTGATTTGCAAGGAATTATTGAGAGCAACACTTGGCTTTTCGGTAACAAATACACGCTACTCGGTGCTGAAGAGGATGATTTTCAGAAAATATCTTTGAATCTTAGAAATTATGTAAGAGGAATAGATTCAATTGATGAAGGTGACTTTGAGTCAATGGATTTAGAAGGTGGGTTAGATATTGAAGGTGTCAGACGGCAGGTCGACTTATTCTTAGCTAGAAAGAATATTGGGTTCAATTCTAGAGGTGAGTCTTATTACCAGTGTACGATTATCGAAGTAAAGAGGCCTGCAGTTGCACTCAACGAAAAGCATCTTAAGCAAATCCGAGAATATGCCCGAATAATATCTGAGCACTCGGGCTTCTCAATGGAGAGAATGAGGTTTGAAATAATACTAGTCGGCAGAAAAATCTCTGATAAAGATTTCGATATCAACTCAGCTTTAGAAACGGCAGATGCTAAAAACGAACCTGGACTAGTGTTCAGCACCAAAAATGATCGGATAAAAGGGTATGTAAAAACTTGGGGAACCATATTTGCCGAGTTTGATTTGGCAAACCACTACTTGCTTAACAATCTTCAAACGAAGAGGGGCTCTCTTGAAGATAAATCTTCAAAGCAATTGGTAGATGAGCTTCAGGAACCAACGGAGTAAAGCATTTAACAAGGCCATGCACCCGACCTCTGGAAGCTGTCTGAGGTAGCCTGAAATCCACAGACACACCTGTTTGGTAAACTTATCGCGGCACACCGATTTCGACCATAAGCAAAGAAATTGTAACTATCCGCTAAGGCCGAGGTATCGATGCCGACGAGTGAAAAATGAGAGGCCGCTAACCATCAGGTTGCGGCCTTAATCATTTCAAGTTGTTGCTAAAGCTGTTCGGCCTTTGCAGACATTCTCGGCATTTTTTCTGACTGATTACGTATAAGCCATGGACTAAATCGCTCGTGCGGTAGGATGGCTCCGATTAACAATTGTGATCATTGATTTATAGGGTTGTTTCCTAGCAAATGACTGTTTACAAAAAATTTAGAGCACTCTCCCCAAACATGGGATTGGGCGGCATCACCCCGAAACAGAAACTGGAATTACATGCCTAGCCTCTACTTTTAAGTGAAATTAAAAACGGGGGGATTACCCTCCAACTCACGGAAACTCATCGCAACAGGGGCTTGGGTCTTTTTTTGCATCTGCGCAACGTAAAGAAAAAGCGCTGGAGCCATAAACGCGTTTACTTTATTTATTTCGATTTAGAATTAAATCTACTTTTTATTGTATTTTCTAAATTAAGTAAATCTTGTCGGTTATAGAAACTAACCAAAGGACCACTACCAAGATAAAAAGATTTAATTAACCCTTGTACTTCTAAGTTAGGCAAATAGCTTCGATGCATATTAAAAAGCTGTCCTGCCTCACTAGCCGTCACCCATGTCTTTACAAAATCAACGACAAAATCTACAGCAGCTTCTGAAACAAGTTTCCAAAACGGTAAATCTACTAATTTAACGAAACCTGTACGAATAAATACGTGTCGGAATCGATGCTCCGTATATCCAATGGCAGCAGCAGCCTCTGCAAGAGTAGTCATACAAGGAGATAAAATAATATGAAGGAGGGATAATAAAGATTCCTCTGTTACACGAATTTCACGTGATAAGCCTGCCTCTCTTATTAGAATGCCTTTCCTAATCAGTGACGAAGTTTGTTGTGGAGAAATTCGCAACTGAATCGCTGCCTCGGTTAATAAAATACCCGATTTCTTGACTTCTGAATTTGCTTTTTTCCGCCCAGCGCGCGTTTCATAGTGGGCTAAATTCCTTAAAGAAAGCAAATCTACCCCTACTAAATCTGCTCTACGAAAAAGATAAACTAAAGAACCATCAATTGCAGGCCCTGCAATAGGAATGACGCCAATAGATCTAAGCTTTTCAGCATAGTTAGTAATATTTGTCTGAATTGAACGCCCTAATTCTCCTGCAGTGACAAACTCAGCTTGAAATTGTTCCAGCCTCTCTGCATGAATCAACAAACGGCGTGAGCCATCGACCACGTGACTTTCGCCAATTAGCCACCCTTTTTTTACGAAGCTACGAAGAATCTCTTGATGAATGCCAAGTATTGCAGAAGCTTGTCCAACATTCAGACTCTGAGTACTTAGCTCTTTAGATAAGCTAGATTCCGCTATACGTAAATAACTGAGTCCTTTATCTAAGTCATATCCTGCAGAAATCAAGTTTCCATTTAGAATGCCCTTTGCTAAGACGGCGATACTTTGATTACTTGACCTCACTTTATGCTTACCCAAATAAACGGTTGGAGCCTGTAGTTTCCCCAAAAAATTCAAGACATCGCATAAAGCTATTTCACATGAACGAGACAATTTTTGCCGTCTAGGTGTGAGCAAGCCTTCCTTAATGCATTCATTCATCTGAACAACACTCAAACCAAGAACCAAAGCAGCATCCTGCTTACTTAAATAACCACTTTTCTCCGTTAAACAATATTGATAAGTAACCGGCCCCAAACCTGATAATACTTGTCGGGCAAACCCTGCCAATAAAGCGCCTTTTTTTAAAAAAGGTAGTAATTGATGTCTTGGGTGTTGCTGCGGAGTCTGTAATATAACTAAGCGTTTAATTTCTTTATACACAATTCTATGCTCGTACCCCCAAGCAATCATTAGCCGTAATCGCCCCTGTTCATTTTCAACAGAATCGTCCCAAAGATCAAAAGCCTTCATCGTTAGCCAAAAGGAAAAACAACGGTCAAGCAGGGCAAAGTCCTTACCAATAAGCTGCTGATATAACCAGCGTGAAGGGCCTTGATCCTCTGGTGATGCTGTGCAATCACGCCAATCTGTACCACATTTGCAAATAAATAACTGCCCACGCAGTAGTGATGGAACTCGTAAGCAGCTTGGGCAGCAATGCAACAATGCTCCACCATGAATGTGGCATACAACATAAGGCCGAAGAGCCCAATACCTACGCCAGTAAGGTTGCTCTTTGAGGCATACGGGACAAAACGAGGCGGCATCCTCCCTAAATAGCTTTTCAGGTACCGCAGCATTCATAAGTAAGCGAGGCGAACGCAAAGTTGGTTTTGTTCGAAGAAATACAACACTTGAACATACAGGAGTCAACCCTAATGCTTCAATCATTTCTTCGAACAGCTGGCGATTCGTTAATGCTTGCCGAATACGCTCCACTCCATAGGCCAGTACTCCACAAGCCTTTAATAGCTGAATAATGCTATCGAAACCGTTACCATCAACGGTTCTAATTAACAAACTTGCTGGCGACTCATCAGGTTGTGGAATTGGACGGTACGGTAACTTATAAATCTTCATTTTCTAAAGACCGCAGCAACTTGGGCGTCACTCATACGAAAAGGATTATTTTTTGCAATTGAAATGGCACTGACAACGCCCATGTCCCAAACAAAAGCAAAATCCTCCAGCTCTACAATTTTCCGGTCTTGTCGCCAGGCCTGCAAAATCGCTTCACGGATAATCGTCATGACAAAAGATAAGTTTCCTCTGGTTGCCGCATACATGCGCAAAGTTTCTTGGTAATTGCTAATCATAGGCATATGTACGAGTGCAAATCTCTTTTTTGCCTCTGAGCACATTTGCGTTAAAAAATGATAAAGTTCACTAGGCTTCTCTGCGGTCCCCACTTGCAAAGGGCTCAATCGAAAACGGTACTTAAAACGCCGTGCTTGCTGCCATGTTGGATCAGAGTCAATAATTGTCTCGCATTCAGGCACACCAACTAAGCAAATACAAACACCTGAATTATTTACAAGCGATTTGAGCCAACGTAATGCAATCGTATTAACCTGCTCACTTCCACGTCCATTATTCAGCAGATTATGCACCTCATCTAGCAGAATAATTCTTGTCTCACATGTTTTAAGGTAAACCACGATTCGTTTTGTTTTACTTGCAATAGTGCCCATCAAAGGGCTGGGGTCATTAAGTTGTTCCAACATATTACTAGCCAGCGTACTAACGGAAACTGGTGATGGAACCTCTGTATAAAAGGCCGGAATGTGCGTTATCTCAGCATCAACATTTTGCACCTGTTTTTTTTGAAACATACTAATAATTGCTTCGCAAATTTTAGTTTTCCCCATACCGCCTTCTGCTAGCAACATGCAGCCAACGGGTTCTTTAAAACTATGTGACTGAACAATTGCACGCAGAACTCCCTTCAGTGCAAAATCAAAAGATGGATGACGAATCAGAATTTTATCGAGCACAGACACTCGCTGAATTGATTCATACTCATTAGAAATATCTTCAAAATTCATAAGTCAATTTCCATTATTTCATAGTCATCCGGGCTACTAACTACATCCGATTCAAAAGATGGCACATCCGCTGGCACAGTATTAAGCTCAAACACATCAGGTAATTGATGAACAATTTTAGGGAGCGTGCGAGCACGTCCTTTACCATTTGTAAGCCGTGCAATCTGCCTTTGGGCCATTTCAGAATCTGTTTGAATTTTTTGAAATAACGTCCATCGCGCCAATAAATCGCAATAAATTCCCAGACGCTTTTGATCAGAAGCGGTCAACGCGGCTTTAATCTTTTTGGCTTCCTGATGTTCATACTGGGTCAACCCAATGGTGTATTCAGGGTTGGTAGACTCCGCCAAAATCAGCGTACTAGGCTGAGAGGGGTGCTCAATATAAACTTCATGTAAATTGAGCTCGTCTACTAAAACGATCACTCTTTTTTCACCTATCGCCTCAAGCGTGGCAAGGGCATGTGAGAAATATTCAATGCCATCGACCAACACCCGCCCTTTGTGAATATTTCGTTGCACTGGCCAGCGAGCAATTGCATCTATTTCAGCGATATCAAAAGTTGGCGCAGGCCACCCTTTAACTGAATCCTCCCACGCTAAAATTGGAGCCCGCCCAGTGCGTGAATGAATACTGGTGTGATAAACCTCATTGATCCACTCGAGGCAATACTCATGCATTTTTTCTAACACAGACACCGCTCGTGCTCGAGAGTCATACTCACCACGATCACTGGGATTAGAAAATGTCGTCCCAGAGCACTTCTGCACAAGAAAACAGGTCAAAGTCCGGAAAAATGACTCAATATGAGCCTTATCATTCGGGTCTCTTATCTCTGCAGGAGTAACGATGATCCCAAGACGTGCGCAGAGCCGGATAAAAGCCGAATTTTTAAACTCAACACCATTATCAGGAACAATTCGAACGGGTATCCCACCAGGTAAGCCCATACCAAGGCGAGTTAACATGTTTTTAACGGCCGCTAACGTCGTTACTGCAGATGGTGGAAACATGCTGATATATATACCGACTACCGCACGGGTATATACATCAAGAATACAAACTAAATAGGGTCGGCCAATTACTTCCCCTGAATCAGGATCACGCAGCAAAATGTCTACATAGTGAGTATCAATTTGCACGAGGTACATTGGACGAGGACTAATAATGGCCCTGCCCGCAGCGCGTGCGACCCGATCCGCAGCAACTTTCCCTTTTTTTGCCAGAGTGACAATGTACGGATCTAGCGCTTTAATGCGCCGCTGCAGTGTGCGTAAACTTGGAACTGTTACTGTCGAAGAATGCTTTGAAAGCAGGCCTAATTCAGATAATTTACCGACAATATGCGTTCGCACATCTTTAGAGTCCCTCCGCTCTGACTGTAAGAAAACCTGTTGAATTGCCTCTTCAATCAATATTTCTACCTGAGGGCAAAATCTAAGACCTCTATTTCCACTTTGTTTATGCCTTAGAGATAATAGAGCTCCGTCTCTCCCCTCCAAAAAATAACGTTTAATCCAGCTTGCTACGGTGCGTGGATCTGGCGGTTGTTGATCTTCCAGTTCAAAAGCAATTAATGGAATCAGTGCAGTAAGATGTTTCTTTGATGTCGGATAAACAAGCTGGGTAACTGCCGCATCCACATAACGCCGCATTCGGATCGCTGCGCGAGTTTCTTTTTCAGAAAGCTCAGATAACTTTCCTGAACAACCATTCTCAGAAATACCTTCAATATCTTGATTCTTAATTAATAAAGTTTCACTTTCCTGCATCTCGATAAACCGATCATGTGAGATACGAAATGCTTTTCCTCCAATAGCTGCTGCATACCGAACGATTCCAGCATAGATATAAGTCACTTCAAACTCACATCCATGCATGTGAAAACGCAGCCCCACTTTAGGAGAGTAGTAACGCGGCTTCATTGAAGAAACCCCACAGGCATATCCAAGCACACAGGGCGACTTAGATCAACGGCTAACACCCCGTGAAACAGCAAGTAGTCTGCTAAAAAAGGAGACAGAGCAGCCTCAGTTAAAGCTGCATAAACACCCCCCAAGGACATGGGGTTTGATAAGGCAGCAAGCAACTGGCGAGCTAAGGCAAGCTCTTGACTTGACCAAGCGCGAATACTCGAGCGAGAGTAAAAAAGGTAGAGGTTTTCCAAACACTTTTCCGATGGTAAAGCGTTTGAATCAACAATAGAGAAATCAAAATCACACATATTTAATAAATTTTCAATCTCTAAAAAACATAATATATTTTCTTTATCCAAATACTGTTGATTAGGTTTAATTTCACATACTAGCCACTGTTGATTAGCCATTGAAATCAAAAAGTCAGGCGTATATTTCTTACCTTGTCCATGTTGAATATTAATGGCTTGGCAACGATAGCCAATCACCTCGGTATCCCTCTCTAATAGAAGGCAATATGCCAATTCAAGCTGACTTTCCAGCGCAACTGTAATGCCATTTTTTCGGCTAGGGAATAAAGCAGTGCGTCTACCACGCGCACCTTGAGCAATCCGGCGGTGTCCATGCACAACGCCTGATAAATCGGGTAATTTGGCAAATGCATCTTGAACCTGTTGTAAAAGATCTGCTCGCAGATTGAATTGAATACTATTCATACACACCTCATGTCCAACTAATCCCACATTTAGGCGAAGCAGTCCCCTATTGGAATCATTAACCAATTTAAATAGCCCTGTTTTTAGGCGTAAAAAGCCCCGCTAAGAGTGTTTTCTCTCAGAGTCACAGGAAGAAAAAAGATAAATGGGCTTGACGCTGGAGCGCGTGTTGACGATACTCGAACTGTCTATTTTCCAAGTATTAGCCGTTAGGCACGTACGCTCACGGGACAAGCCGCAAGGTTTGTCCCGTTTTTACATTGGTCTATCCTCCTTTTGCTGCATATGCAAATACTTAGGTTTTAACAAAGCATTCTTTGCAAATTCATCCTTAATTCCAATAATTTCTTGAATTAAGCGCACTTGAGCTGGATGTAAAGAATCAAGATGCCTGTGAAGATTCAGCAGCATCCAATGAATGTCCTCAGAAAGGTCAGTAGGGATAATAAACTTACGCTGCGAGGCCTCAACCACCTCATGTAGCTCTGCCTGCTGAAGATCAGATAAAGACAAAGCTTGGATCAACCGCTCGATAAATTCAGATGTCGGCGGGCCTTTGGTTCCTATTTCCAAGGCAGAAATATAACTCTGCTCATACCCTAACAGCTCTGCTAACTCAATTTGACGAATACCATGGGCAACTCGAAGCTGATAAAAGTATTTTGAAAATGGCCTCACAAAAACCCACCAATTAATAAAAATAATCAGATAGAGTAATTAAATTAAAATAAAAAGTCAAAACAAACAAAAACAAAAACATTGTAATATTATTAAATAACACAAAAAATATAGCAATTAAAAAACATCACTTAATTTTTTCTAAAAAATACAAAATGTTTTTCTAAATTTCCAACGTCAGAATAGTTACATTTATATTTCATAGAGAAGGTCACAAGAGATAAGCGTGTAAAATGAATACTACTGGCGTATGACGTTCTGAACAGTTTTTTTACCAGTAGGCTTCTCAGAGGGAATACCCATACGACTGGTACACCATTTTACAGATCCGGAGTATTATAAAACCTATTTAATTAGTGGGTTTATTTTTTTACTGCACACTACAAACCAACAACCATTAGTTGTACTTAAAATATACTTTTCACTTCTTTATTATCAATACATTCACCTTTTTTAGTATATTTTTTCCCATCCAAAGTAAAGACAACAAAACAATTACCTGACTGATAATTGCCTATTTTCAGCCCCTTCAAAACATATGGATAAAAATAAGGAACCACAAACATTGACAACATAAAAACAGTAATAAACACTATCAACAAAGAAACTTTTACACTCCTACTTATTGCCAATCCTTTTTCTACAACTCTATTTACAACCATAGTAAAAAAAGCCAACAAATGAAAAACAAATACTATAAAAAATGGCTTATCTGAACCAACTTCTTTCACAATAAAATCTACCATATAAAATATTGGCAAAAAGGGCAGAATCAACGTAAAACCAGATAAAACAGAGGCTGGAAAGGATTTTTTTCCATAACAGATAAAATCAACATAGGCCAAAGAAAATATACCGATAACGACGCCAGCATTATAAAAAAAAACTTCTGAATTGTTATTTGAAACCAATCCCATTTCGATAAAAAAAACCACACATAAAAACCCAATGGAATTCATGCCAAAAATCTTTAAATACTTCATAGCCAGAGACAAAAAAAGAACAAACAAAGAATATATAAAAAGAAAAATATAATCATTAAAATCATAATTTTTATACAAAAAAATTAAAAAAGCAGCGATACTGACACCGCCTATCAAAGCTAGAGCATACCTATCATTTATTTTAGTTGGCCGATAAATATTATAATTAAATATGGAAGAGCGACACAATGAAGGAATAAAAAAAACAAACGCCAAAGAAAAATAAAGAAAGAAAGATAAAAAAATCGTTGCAATTAAAACTCCACCATTTGAGATTGCCTGAGAAAATAGATCAACACGCTTCTGATCAGACAGAAACTTAAGCAGAGCCAAACTACTAAAAGCAATTGAGAGCGTCACTGATATAGTGATAAAAAATGTAGTCATTTCCATTGCTTTATAAACAAAATCTAATCTTTCTTTTTGAATTTTTTTCATAAATTTCACATATTAAAATTAAAATAAACGCATATGAAAACTAGCTTGTTATTAAGCACTACCCATCTTTTTCTATACGACAAGTGTCATAGCAATGCTCCTCCTATAGTACGCCAATACAACATATTCCAAAGATAATTAACTAAAAAATAAGCCCTGCAGTTGCAGGGCTTATTTTTTAACACGAAATTCAAACACTGCCATTGAATGACAAACTATTCGTCGTTGAATGAAAGACTATCTGTCGTTTTGGAAGAACTATGTGTCGTTCGACGATCAAACACTAATCCCAGCTCAAAGCCCCACCCGTCTGATACTCCGTCACCCTCGTTTCAAAGAAATTCTTCTCTTTCTTCAAATCAATCATCTCACTCATCCATGGGAATGGATTAGTCACGCCCGGGAACATTGGCTCCAAGCCGATTTGTTGCAAGCGGCGGTTGGCGATAAAGCGTAGGTATTCTTTGAATTGCGATGCATTGAGGCCGAGCACGCCGCGGGGCATGGTGTCTTCGGCGTAGGCGTATTCCAGCTCTACACCGCGCTTGAATAGACCGTAAATTTCGGCTTTGAATTCTTCAGTCCAAAGCTGTGGGTTTTCCATTTTAATGGTGTTGATCAGATCAATACCAAAATTACAGTGCATGGATTCATCGCGCAGGATGTATTGGTATTGCTCGGCAGCGCCAGTCATTTTGTTCTGGCGGCCCAACGCCAGAATTTGCACAAAGCCCACATAGAAGAACAGGCCTTCCATAATGCAGGCGAATACGATGATGGAGCGCAGCAGTTGCTGATCTGTTTCCAGCGTGCCGGTTTTAAAGCTTGGGTCGGTCAGGATATTGATAAAAGGAATCAGGAATTCATCTTTATCGCGGATCGAGGCCACTTCGTTGTAGGCGTTAAAGACTTCGCCTTCGTCCAAGCCTAAAGATTCAACAATGTATTGATAGGCATGGGTATGGATGGCTTCGTCGAAAGCTTGGCGCAGTAAAAACTGACGGCATTCTGGCGAAGTGATTTGGCGGTAAGTGCCCAAAACGATGTTATTAGCCGCAAGGCTGTCCGCGGTAACAAAGAAACCCAGATTGCGTTTTACCAAACGGCGCTCGTCATCGGTCAGGCCGTTTGGGCTTTTCCACAGCTCAATATCGCGCTGCATGTTGACTTCTTGCGGCATCCAGTGGTTTGCACACTGCGCCAAGTATTTTTCCCAAGCCCATTTGTGCTTAAACGGCACCAGCTGATTCACGTCGGTGGTACCGTTAATCACGCGTTTGTCTGAGGCATTTACACGCTTAGCGGTGGCCGCTTCAAGGTTGATGGCTACGGCCGGTGTGCTGATTTCATCGTCAAAGTTGAGCATTACTAGTCCTGTCTTACTGATGTTGATACTTACTGATTTAAGGCACTCAGTAGGCGAGTTTTAATATGACTGATATGAATGTTTACTGAGCTGGGCTGCTGAGTAAATGGGTTTTAATATTGCTGGTGTCGGTGATGCCGTACTTCTGGCCTAGGGCGTAAAAATCGCGTTCGTGCTGATCGCTCATTTTTAGGCTGGATTGAAAACTCAGCGCCAGATGGACTTCACCGAGATAAATCACCTCACCCGCTTTTACTTCAAAACTTTGCCCGATTGGCATTTGATCACGGCGCTGCTGTGGCCAGCCTGCGGCGATGTAGCTCCAATCGCCTACCGCGTGCTGTGCGGTATATTGGCCGGGGGCTAAGCTTAATAGATGTAGCTTGCCAATGGCATTTTTATTAGGTGCGGCAATGGTGTCGTGCAAAATGCTGGCGTTTAAATCAATCGGCCCCTTGGAGCCTTCCAGACGCAGCCATGCATTTGCGCCATCCTGATCAAAGGAATTGAGCGTTAGGGCCACAAGCACATAGCCTTGATCCGCTGGCGGAGTCAGCTTGCCTTGCACCACGGCCACAGGTGCGGTGGCGCAGGCGCTTAAAAATAAGACGGTGCTGAGAATTAAACTTTTAAACATCGGAAGACCTAGTGCAGTAAGCGGGTGGTAACAAGGCTGGTGTCTTGCACTCCCCACTGCTTTAGTTGATAAAAATCGCGCGGTGTTTGATCGCTATATGTCAGGGCTGAGGCAAAATTAAGCTGGGCGTTGATCTCGCCTAAATACAGCACTTCGCCTGCGGCAATTTGAAAACGCCGCTCTATTTTAAAGTGTGGCTGCCCGCCCCGTCCGTTCGATCCGTTTACCGCCCATTCTCCCCACGCTTCACTCACCGTATAGCTGCCCGCTGCCAGCGGCAAAACCCATAATCGCCCACGTGTTTCGGCATCTGGCCCGCTAATCACATCGCGGCTGATATCGGCACGCAAGCTGTGCTTACTGTTTGCGCCCACCAATTCCACTTGCAGCTGGGCCCGATCCGATGACAAAGATTGCACGCTTAAAGCCAGCACCACATAGCCCTGCCCTGCGGGTGGTTGCAGGCGGCCGTTTTCAATTTGCAAGGCGGGCTGCGCGCTACAAGCAGCAACAAGCGCACTCGCCACACCGGCTACGCCCCGCACACATCGCGATAAAAAGCTCATTTGGCGATACAGGCGATGCGTAATACTTCGGCACGCCAGCGCGCTTTATCGGCGTCTGGCAACCAAGATGCTTCAAAACTGTGATTCACTAATTGCACCACTTCGCTGGCTGATAAATCCATGGCGGCGCGGCAAGCTAATAAGTTAGCGTTGAGATAGCCGCCAAAATACGCTGGATCATCAGAATTCACCATCGCGCACAGGCCTGCTGCCAACAAATTACGTAAATTATGTTTGGATAGATCATCCACCACGCAAAGCTTTAAATTAGAAAGCGGGCAAACGGTGAGTGGGATCCGCTCGGTAGCAAGGCGTACCACCAAAGTGGCGTCATCGGTGCAGCGCACGCCATGATCGATACGAGACGCGCCGAGCAGATCTAGCGCCTCAGTAATATAAGCAGCGGGGCCTTCCTCACCGGCATGGGCCACGGCAGGCAAGCCCAGATCGCGGCAACGCTTAAATAATTTTTGGAACTTGGCTGGCGGATGCCCCAACTCGCTGGAATCCAGCCCCACGCCGTCAATTTGCGCCAAGTATGGCAACGCCGCATCCAAGGTGGCTTTGCCATCGGCTTCGGATAAATGACGCAAAAAGCACAGAATCAGCTTGGAGCTAATGCCCAGCTTATCGGTGGCATCTTGCAGTGCACGGGTAATGCCACTAATCACCGTGCCAATATCAATGCCACGCGCAGTATGCGTTTGCGGATCAAAAAAGATCTCGGTGTGCACAATATGGTCGGAATAAGCGCGTTCACAATAGGCCCAAGTCAGATCGTAAAAATCTTCTTCGGTAACCAGCACGCTGGCACCGGCGTAGTACAGATCGAGAAAGGATTGCAGATTATCAAAGGAATACGCGGCACGAACTTCTTCTACATTGGCGTAAGGCAGGGTGATGCCATTTTTTTGCGCCAGCTCGAACATCATTTCAGGCTCTAAAGTGCCTTCGATATGCAGATGCAGCTCGGTTTTGGGTAAAGCGAGGATCAGTTGATCGACAGGGTGCAGGGCTTCGGTCATTTGACTCTCAAGGTGTTTTTTTTGGGGGCATTGAAGTGTGTAGGATGGGTGGAGCCGGCCTTTTGGCGATACCCATCATCGGCGAATATTGATGGGTATCGCCGCAAAACCTCGGCTCCACCCATCCTACATATCTCGTTCGCAAGCATTGCATCATTCGTAGGGCGGGTGGAACCCGCCGATTTCATAACATTTCATATCCATAAAGGCGGGTTCCACCCGCCCTACGTTTTACTGACAGCTCTCGCACTCTGGGTTGTCAATCGAGCAGAATTTCATATCTGTTGCAGGTAATTCAGCGTCGATTGCGGCCATGGTTGGCGCGGCGCTGATCGAGTTTGCACCTGCTGCAGAAGCTTGGTTGTACACCCCATCAACCGCAACCGCGTTCAACTCACCACCGCTACCGGTGGATTTTTCTGCTGCTGTGGCGGCCATCGTGCGTAGGTAATAAGTGGTTTTCAGACCACGTAACCATGCGAATTTGTACAGCTCGTCCAGCTTCTTGCCCGATGCGCCAGCAAGGTAGAGGTTGAGCGATTGGCCTTGGTCGATCCACTTTTGGCGGCGCGATGCGCATTCAACCAGCCAGTTTGGATCCACTTCAAACGCGGTGGCGTAGAGATCACGCAGGTCTTGCGGGATGCGTTCTACTTTAGACACCGAGCCGTCAAAGAATTTCAGGTCGGAGATCATCACTTCATCCCACAGACCACGCGCTTTTAGATCACGCACGAGGTATTCATTCACCACGGTGAACTCACCCGACAAGTTCGATTTTACGAACAAGTTTTGGTAAGTTGGCTCGATACACGCCGATACGCCGATGATATTGGCAATGGTCGCGGTTGGCGCAATGGCCAAGCAGTTTGAATTGCGCATGCCGTGGGTGCGAACGCGTTCACGCAGCTGGGTCCAATCCAAGCGTGAGCTGGTATCCATTTCCAGATAGCCACCGCGCTCTTCTGCCAGCAATTTAATCGAATCTTGTGGCAATACACCGCGATCCCACAGGCTGCCTTTGTAACTAGGATAAGTGCCGCGCTCTTGCGCAAGCTCAGTGGATGCCCAGTAAGCGTGATAAGCCACGGTTTCCATCGATAGATCGGCAAACTCAACCGCCGCATCCGAGCCGTAAGGCAGGCGCAACATATGTAAGCAATCCTGGAAGCCCATAATGCCCATACCCACCGGGCGATGCTTCAGATTGGATTCACGCGCTTTACGCACTGGGTAAAAGTTAATGTCGATCACGTTATCCAACATGCGCATCGCTGTGGTGATGGTGCGCGCCAGTTTATTGGTATCGAGTTCGCCATTCTTAATGTGGTTCACCAAGTTGACCGAGCCCAAATTACATACCGCAATTTCGTTCTCGTTGGTGTTCAGGGTGATTTCTGTACATAGGTTTGAGCTATGCACCACGCCAACGTGTTGCTGCGGGCTGCGGATATTGCAAGGATCTTTAAAGGTAATCCAAGGATGGCCTGTTTCAAACAGCATAGAAAGCATCTTGCGCCATAGACCCAGCGCAGGGATTTTCTTGGCGATTTTCATTTCGCCACGCGCGGCTTTCGCTTCATAGGCCACGTAAGCCTGTTCAAAATCTTTACCAAACTTATCGTGCAAATCAGGCGCTTCGGATGGGCTGAATAATGTCCACTCGCCGCCCTGCATCACACGCTTCATAAAGAGATCTGGAATCCAGTTGGCGGTATTCATATCGTGCGTGCGGCGACGATCATCACCGGTGTTCTTACGCATTTCGAGGAATTCTTCGATATCTGCATGCCAGGTTTCAAGGTAGGCACACACCGCGCCCTTACGCTTGCCGCCTTGGTTTACCGCTACGGCGGTGTCGTTAACTACTTTAAGGAAAGGCACAATCCCTTGTGACTTGCCGTTGGTGCCCTTGATATGGCTACCGAGGGAGCGCACAGGCGTCCAGTCGTTACCCAAACCACCCGCGTATTTAGACAGCAGCGCGTTTTCTTTCAGCGCTTCGTAAATGCCTTCCAGATCATCGGACACGGTGGTGAGGTAGCAGCTGGAAAGCTGGCTACGGCGGCTACCGGCGTTAAATAAGGTAGGCGTGGAGCTCATAAAATC
Organism: Iodobacter arcticus; assembly: GCF_042664895.1. Classification (NCBI taxonomy): domain Bacteria; kingdom Pseudomonadati; phylum Pseudomonadota; class Betaproteobacteria; order Neisseriales; family Chitinibacteraceae; genus Iodobacter; species Iodobacter arcticus. Next base: position 504,478 of record NZ_JBHTBQ010000044.1, on the reverse strand, counting down.
AAAGCTGGATAAGACGTTGTAGAACTCGATCGCACGCTCTTCGCGGTTGATTTCATTCATCGCCAAGCCCATCGCCACGCGCATAAAGAAGCTTTGTGGCAGCTCGATGCGGCTGTCTTCGATATGCAGGAAATAACGGTCGTACAGGGTTTGCAAGCCAAGGTAGCCGAATTGGTAATCACGGCTATGATCCAGCGCCGCGCCCAGTTTGGCTAAATCGTATTGGGAGAGGTTTTCATCCAAAAGCTCGGCATCAATACCGCGCTTGATAAATTGCGGGAAGTAATCGGCATACTTAGATGCCATTTCTTCGTGGCTGACTTCTTTGCCTAATACTTCTGAGCGCAAGTTGTTTAGCAATAAACGCGCAGTTACAAAGCTATAGGCCGGGTCTTTTTCAATCAGCTGACGTGACGACATAATCAGCGCACGGCGAACTTCTTCTGCCGGTACGCCGTCGTAAACGTTTTTCAGTGTTTCAGCCAGCATGGCAGCTTGATCTGTGGTGCCTTCCAAGCCTTTGCAGCAAGAAGCGATCAGCTCTTTTAATTGCGCTAAATCGAGGGGGCGGCTGCTGCCATTCGGATACAACACATTGATCGCGTGGTGATGCTCTGGCTCAAAGCGGGAATGACGCTCTTTGCTACGCTCTTCGCGGTATAAAACATAAGCGCGGGCCACATCGTGCTCACCAGCGCGCATCAGCGCCAGCTCAACCTGATCTTGGATATCTTCAATATGAATCGCGCCGCCTTCTGGCTTACGACGCATCAACGCCGATACAACGGATTCAGTCAGCTGCAAGGCTTTTTGACGCACGGCAGCGCTGGAAGCGGCATCACTGCCTAATACGGCGATAAACGTTTTGGTCACTGCTACGGTGATTTTATTCGGTGCAAATGGCACCACAGATCCATCACGGCGAATGGTTTTGTAATCAGCATAGCTGCTGTGCTGCTGAGCAGTGTTAACGCTATCGGTCATAGGGCTCTCATTGAGTTGCGCGTGCGGCTAAGTGGGCACGTCTCGCTGTGGATAATTCTGTGGATTTCTTGTGGAGAAACACTATATGTAGTGTTTAACAAGAAGAGTTAACACAAATACTAGTGTCTTTCAGCGAGATAGGCAAGTGACGGATAGGGATGAAAAGAGAGAAGGTAAAGACTAAAAAAACGAGCTTAAGCAAAGCGAGTATTTATGCGGTTTGGGCGCTGTTGTGCATAAGTAACAAGACAAAAAAGCCGATTATTTACATCGTCAAAAACGGCTAAAAAAGCCTGAAACAAGCCCTTGCTACGGGGCGGGCCTTCAGCCGTTCTTACGATGGCCAATTGCCTAATAAACAATCATTCTGCATTTTATGGCATTTTATGATGCAGCAGATCAGCTAGTAAGCTGGCAAAAAAATGAGCTTTGTTCGCCGAAGAACAAAGCTCTTTTTAATGAAGCACTGCGCTGCTTAATCCAGCAAATCAATATAATCTTTTCGGCTAAAACCAGCCGACTTCAGCCAAGGCATCTCTTTAGGCATGGCTTGCGGCTCCACCGTTACTCGGCTCCAGTTCGCGCCGTTTTCATTGCCTGTTTCAATGATTTTAGGCAGCTGCAATTTCTCTGACCACAGCACCATGGTATACATGCCGCCCTTGCGGCTCTCTAGCCAGACTTCACCGGCAGGCGCAGGCGTGCTGCGTTTTTTCATATTTTTAAGCTGCTTGCGATCGAGCATATAGGCGGTGCTTTCCCAACTGCCATCAAAGCCAACTTCGCGGTAATCGCTTTTGCTCATTTCTACTATCTGCTGCAGCTTGCTCCGCACCAGCTCAAATTTAAGCTCGCCCTTGGCATCCAGCTGGATGGATTTGGCCGCCAGTGCAAAATTCATATTATGGCTATGACCTTCGTGGCCTTGGGGCGCTTTGCTGGCTTCGGGCGCGGCATTCTTTGGCAAGACACGTTCGCTCCAAACCCGCTGGCTAGTACGCAACCATGCTTCCTGAAACCGGGTCGATTTACTCACACCCTCTGGCGTGACTACCCGCGTTTCATAGGTCACCAAAGCGGCAACATCGGGCGTGCCCACCGCACTGGCTGGCCCGACATATACAGCCATCATCAAGACCGGTAGCAAATACTTCATTCATTTATTCCTTACAAAAAACAAGCCGGCAATTGCCGGCCTGTTTTACCAATCAGTACACATTAAAAACCGGCAGCTTGCTTTACCAAACCAAAGACCTTGGTGTTATCCAGTGTGCCTTTAAATGCTTTAGAGCCTGCACCCGCAGCAAACAGCATGACATCTCCGCCGCCGTGCGTTTCATTACCATTGCCTACTTTCACCGCGCCTTCCTGCTGATAATCATCGTGCAAGACCTGTGATTTATCTGCATTGCCCTCAACCAGCATGGTGCGTGTTACCGGGCGATTTGAGCTATTACCAAACACCAGCGCCGTATAGTTATTACCGTCGGCATCTTTCATTTCCTTGCCATCACGATAATTTTTTACCGTGCCCATAATGTCGCTGCCTTTCTTGCCATAGCCATTAATGGTTAAGGTATGGTCGTGATCGGCTGTCACCACGATCAGGGTGTTTTTAAGCTCTGGATCGGTTTTTCTGACTTCAGTGAGTGCGGCTTTAATCGCATCATCAAAAGCAATCGTGTCGTCCATCACCCGCTTGGCGTTATTGCCGTGCAGAGCGTGATCGATGCGGCCACCTTCTACCATCAGGAAGAATCCTTCAGGCTTTTTAGCCAGCACAGCAATCGCTTTAGTGGTCATTTCGCTGAGGCTAGGCTGATCGATGGATTTTTTTACGCGATCAAGCTCGTACTCCATATGGCTGGAAGCAAACAGACCTAATAATTTGTCTGTTTTGCTGGCATCCACATTTTTTAGCTCGCTGCCCTTTTCGGCAAACACATAGCCTTTGGCTTTTAATTCAGCGATCAAATCGCGGCCATCGGTCCTTGCTCCTTTCGCACTACTTGGCAAAAAGTGCTTACTGCCGCCGCCCATCAAAACATCCAAACCATTGCCCAGCTTGGCATTAAAGCCTTTACCGCCCGGCACAGCCTGCTCGGCAATGCTGTTTTCTGCATCACGATGGCAAATATGCGAGAAAGTCGCCGCAGGTGTAGCGTGCGTCACCCTTGTGGTAGTCACTGCGCCAACAGCCTTTCCTTTGGCTTTGGCCAGCTCCAGCAGGGTGTCCACTGCCTTACCATTATTGTCGCCACACTGATTGCTGCCATCTTTGCCCGGCTCTTTGGCCTGTGTATCTGCGCTCATCGAGATGACTTCGTTATTCATCTTAACGCCGGTCATATAGGCAGCCATCGACGGCGCGGAATCGGTGGTTTGGGCGTCGTTAGAAAACGTTTTGATTCGTGCGGTGCGGGACCTGCCCGCATCCAGCGCTTCCATCGTTAAAGCGCCTTCTTCTTTGTATTTATAAATACGCGCGGCAGTGACTGTAGCTGGGCCCATGCCATCGCCTAAGAAGAAAATAACATTCTTGGCTTCACCCGCTGCCTGGGCAGCCTGAGCAAAAGCGAGCAAGCAAGCGCTTGCAATAAGAGTTTGTTTCATCATGATTTTTCCCTTGATTCTACGGTGGCTTACAGGCCAACAGCGTCGCGAATGAGCTTGAACACATTGGTGTTGTCCATCACCCCGTAAAACTGATCGCTGCCCTTGCCCACTGCCCCCAGAAATACATTGGTGCCGCCGTGGGTTTCACTGCCGGCGGCAGTGCGAATCGCAGCTTCCTGATGGTAGCTATTGGCAAACACTACGCTTTCATCCAGCGCTGTTTTTCTATCACCACGGCTTTCACCATTACCAAAGCCAATGATGGTGTAAGGCATGCCGTCTGCGTCGGTCGATAATTTGCCGCTAACCACATCTTTGACTAGCCCCAATACGCCAGGATTAGCCGCAGAAGATTTGCCTGTGCGCTTGGCATAGCCGTTCAACACGAGGGTGTGATCATGATCTGCGGTCACCACGATCAAGGTGTTTTTTAGCTCTGGATCGGTTTTCTTTATTTCAGCCAATGCCGCTTTGATGGCATCGTCAAAGGCAACGGTATCTTGCAAGGCTTTTTTAGCCGTGGTTTCGTGCAGCGCGTGATCGATGCGGCCTCCTTCTACCATCAGGAACATGCCCTTATCGTTTTTCTTCAGGCCTTGGATTGCTTTCACGGTCATTTCAGCCAGACTTGGCTCTTTTGCTGAATCACGATCGAGGTCGTAGCTCATATGGCTAGGTGTAAACAAGCCTACAAATTTGGCCGTTTTACTGGCATCCAGTGCATCAAATTCGGCACGCGTGCCCGCAAATCCATACCCTTTCGCTTTTAATTCAGCCACTAAATCACGGCCATCGGTGCGTTTACCTTTTGCTGCTGTCGGATAGAAAAACTGGCTGCCACCACCCAGCATCACATCCACACCATCGGCCAGTGCTGGGTTATAGCCCTTGCCGCCCGGCACAAACTGCGCAGCAATATCGTTTTCTGCATCACGGTGGCAAATGTGCGCATAGGTGGCTGCGGGTGTGGCATGGGTAACACGGGTAGTGGTAACTACGCCGGTTGCCAGGCCTGCTGCCTTAGCGATTTCTAGCATGGTAGCCACGGGCTTGCCATTATTGTCCCCACAACCATTGCTGCCATCTTTGCCCGGCTCTTTGGCCTGTGTATCTGCGCTCATCGAGATGACTTCGTTATTCATCTTAACGCCGGTCATATAGGCGGCCATCGACGGTGCAGAGTCGGTGACTTGTGCGTCATTTGAATAAGTTTTGATAAATGCTGTTTCTGGCAACGTATCGATAGTGAGCTCACCGTCTTCGCCTACTGCATAAGTGCGTGCAGCAGTTAAAGTGGTCATCCCCATCCCATCACCCAAGAAGAAAATCACGTTTTTAGGCGCTACAGCCACTGGTGCGGCCACAACCGCATTACTCGTGGTATTACACGCAGATAAAGCGCTCGCCAACAGGCCCGCGATAAGAATAATTTTCATTTGCATCTCCCTAAGAGGAAGAATGCACGATAGATGAATTACTTTGCACTTATGTTACATCTAAACTAATTATTTATGACAAGCGCAACTCTGTTTCAATAAGGCTCGTCAAAAAAATATAAAATACCAAAAAGATAAAGAAATTAGCATAAATTAAAACAGCTCATGTCAGCCTGCTTAGGCAGCCATATATTTAAAATGGCAGCACGGCTTTACCCCAACGCAAAAAAAGCGAGCCTAAGCTCGCTTTTCTTCAAATCAAACCCTAATCATCTTAGTGATCGTGGCCGTGCTCACCATGTACATGGCCGTGCTCAAGTTCTTCTTCACTTGCTTCACGAACCGCAGCAACAGTACCCACAAAGCGAATAGTCATACCCGCGAATGGATGGTTTGCATCCACTACTACACGGTTGCCTTCGATTTCAGTCACGCGGAATAACAATACTTCGCCGGTTTCAGGATCATCGGCTTCGAACATCATGCCGGCTTCAACTTCCATCGGGAATGAAGATTTTTCTTCTTCACGAACTAAATCTGCATCGTGTTCACCGAAAGCATCTTCTGCTTCCATAGTCACATCAATGCTGTCGCCAACGTTTTTGCCTTCCAGTGCTTCTTCAACCAAAGGAAGAACATTGTCATAACCGCCGTGCAGATATTCAATCGGCTCTTCGGTTTTGTCGATTTGTTTGCCAGTGGCATCGAACATTTCATAGTTTAAAGTTACAACGGTATTTTTTGCAATTTGCATGGGTTCACCCTAGCTGTTTCACGAGTTTAAGAATTTCCGCCGCATGGCCCTTGGGGACAACGTGATAAAACGCATGGCGGATCACGCCGTCCTTATCGATTACAAACGTGGAACGGTCTATGCCGTATCTTACCACGCCATGTGCCTCCCACTCATGTAGAGCGTAATAGAGCCGGCTTACTTCGCCTGTTGGATCGGCTAATAAATCGAATTCTATCCCCTGCTCGTCTTGAAATTGCTCGTGTGACAAGCAATCATCCATGCTGACGCCAAGGATAACTGTGTCATATTGCCGAAATGCTGCGCAGCGATCACTAAACTCAACCGCCTCGGTAATACCACCGGGCGTGTGATCTTTATTAAAGAAATACAACACCACATGAGACTTCCCACGCAGCTGCGCCAATTGCACATCATCCATTTGAGCATCAGACAAAATAAAATCAGGCGCAATATCTCCAACGTTCAGCATGTGTTCTCCATGCGATAATTGTTGTAATCCATTTTGTTATAGAGCAAAAACATGCAACTTTTAGGCGGGCTCAGTCCCGAAGAATTTTTAAAAGAATACTGGCAAAAAAAACCATTACTGATCCGCAATGCCTGGAGCAACTTTCCCGAGCTGATCGATTACGCACGTTTGGCCGAGCTAGCTCAACATGAGGATGTCGAATCCAGACTCATCGAGTATAAAGGCGGCCACTGGAAAGCCGAATCCGGCCCTTTCCGCCCATCACGCTTTGCCCGCCTTGCCGAAACCGACTGGACCATCTTAGTTGGCAACGTGAATCACCTCGTCCCACATATTGCAGATCTACTCTATCAATTCAATTTCCTGCCTTACACAAGGCTGGATGATTTAATGATCTCTTACGCACCACCGGGTGGCAGCGTAGGCCCACACTATGATTCTTACGATGTGTTTTTATTGCAAGTTGGCGGAAAGAAACGCTGGCAGATCTCGAGCGACGACGCGAGCGGTTTTATTGAAGACGCGCCAATTCGGGTATTAAAAGAGTTTCATCCAGAGCAAGAATGGGTGCTGGAGCACGGCGATATGCTGTATCTGCCGCCGATGTACGCCCATCACGGCGTAGCGCTTGAACCAGGCATGACCTATTCAATAGGCTTTAGAGCGCCAAAAACACAGGAAATCGCCGGTAAGTTTTTAGAATTCTTGCAAGACGAGCTGTGCCTCGAAGGTATGTATAGTGACCCACAGCGCCAGCCCACCGCTAAGCCCGCCGAAATTGATAGCGAATTTGTCGGACAAATCGGCGAAATGCTGAAAAACATCACCTGGAACGATGAAACCATCCGCCGCTTTGTCGGCAGTTATTTCACCGAACCTAAGCCTCATGTATTTTATAATCAGCCTGATGAGCCACTTGATTTTGATGATTTTGCGGCAGAAATCGCCAAAGGCGGCATTATGATCGATGCCAAAGCGCTGATGCTGTACGAAGCTGATCGTGTTTACGCCAATGGCGAAGCACTTGAATTTGAGCCAGAAGCGCTGCCTTGGCTACAAAAACTAGCCGATCAGCGCAAACTGCCAGCCGCAAATTACCCAGAAAGCCTCATTACTATTCTTTATGAATGCTACGAATATGGCTATTTACAGCTCTCCTGAAGCACAAACTTTTGACGCCTACGCGGCTTATCCGCAAGCCGTGGCGCAAATCATGGGCTCGGCGCAACAAGAATTGCTCCTTTGCGAACGCAACTTTTCACACTGTGATCTGGGCAGCCGGGCTATTTTTGATGCCTTATGGGCGTTTTTTACAGCTAATCCACCGGGGTATTTGCGCCTGATTTGCTTTGATATTCACTACCTTAGCCAGCGCTGTCCGCAATTTTTACAATTGACAGAAAGGTTCCCACAAAGAATTGAGTTACGGCTTGCACATGAATCTTGTTCTAACTGGCAACAAGGCTTTATTCTTGCCGATAAAACATGCTTGTTACATCGTTATCATTTTGATTGGCCAAGAGGCGAAATAACCACTGATTCACGCATTGTTGCGATGATGCAACAGCAATTTAATGCCCTTTGGGAGCAATCCAGCCCAAGCAATGAATGGCAGCGCTTATATTTATAGATATTTAACATGTTGTTACATGGCGTTGCAGAATTCTTGCCTAAATAGCAGTATTCATAATCTGTTGGACTGTTCTTTCAAATAAAACGTGATATTATTTGCGCTGTCGGTCGGTCACTGAATGATTGCAGTTTTTCAGCATCGATCCACGGTTGATTGCACCTATTTAATTTCGTTTGTCCCATTCGTCTCTGTCAAAGGTAAGTTCATAATGAAAAAGTCCCTGCTAGTTGCTGCTCTGATCGCTGTTGCTCTGTCTGCTTGCGGCAAAACTGAAGCTCCTGTTGAAGCAGCTTCTGCTGTTGTTGAAGCAGCATCAGCTGTTGTTGAAGCAGCTTCTGCTGTTGTTGAAGCAGCTCCAGTTGCTTCCGAAGCTGCTGCTTCCGAAGCTTCTGCTGCTAAGTAATTTGCAGGCAGTACCGCTTTAAAAAAAGCCGACCGCAAGGTCGGCTTTTTGTTTTTCTAAATCAAACAATTCAAAAGTCATATAAAAAATATCAATTGCAAAAAATGACAAGCAGATTACATACGCTTAATTAAATTAACTATACCTTTATAATCAATGCTTAAAGCAGATTCAGCGACTGCAATTATGGCTATTCAATAAAAAATAAAAACCACTATTCTGATCGATTAATTCGAGATCATTCCATGCAGATTATTGCTCCGCGCTGGCTTATTCCAATCGAACCTCATGCTACTGTACTCAGCGATCATGCTGTTATTACTGATCATGAACGCATTGTGCAAATTATGCCGCTCAGTGCCGCGCGTATCGCCTACCCTAGCGCCAAAGAAACCTTACTCGCAGAACATGTGCTACTACCCGGCCTGATTAATACCCACACCCATTCGGCCATGAGCTTATTGCGCGGCTATGCCGATGATCTAGCGCTTATGACCTGGCTGCACCAGCATATCTGGCCCGCCGAAACCGCTCATGTTTCTGATGATTTTATTTTTGATGGCACCACGCTCGCCATTATGGAAATGATTGCTGGTGGCACTACCTGTGCCAACGATATGTATTTTGAGCACAGCGCCGTAGCCCGCGCCGCCGTTTCTTGCGGATTTCGGATGGGCATTGGTTGCAGCATTTTAGAATTTCCCACGCCCTACGCCTCTGATGCGGATGGCTATATCAAAAAAGCGCTCGCCTCACGCGCCGAATTTAGCGGCGAGCCCTTGGTGCATTTCACCCTAGCCCCCCATGCGCCCTATACGGTGAGCGACGACACCTTTAGCCGAGTCATTACGCTGGCCGATGAGCTTGATCTAGGCTTGCACAGCCATATCCATGAAACGCAGGATGAAATCAAAAATAGCCTGAAACAATACGGGGTGCGCCCGCTAGAACGACTCGCTGCGCTGGGTTTTTTAGGATCAAATTTAGTTGCGGCACACATGGTGCACACCAGCGATACAGAGATTGCCCTACTTGCTAAGCACGGCGTGAATATTGCACATAATCCAGCCAGTAATTTAAAGCTCGCCTCCGGCATCGCCCGTATTCATGCCATGCAGCAAGCAGGCATCAATGTAAGCATTGGCACCGATGGTGCCGCCAGTAATAATAAAATCGATCTATTTGCCGAAATGCGCCTTGCTGCACTACTCGCCAAAGCCCAGGCAAATAATGCCGAAGCTATCCCCGCTTGGCAGGCTTTAGAAATGACTACCCTAAACGCTGCCAAAGCCATGCGCCTCGATGATAAAATAGGCAGCATTAAAGTAGGCAAACAAGCAGATCTGATCGCCGTTGATCTATCTGCAGCTGCAACCCAGCCCTGCTACGACCCCATTTCACAACTTGTCTATGCAGCAGATCGCTCACAAGTTAGCCATGTATGGATTGCCGGACGCTGCGTTTATCAAGCCGGACAACACCTCAGCTTAAACACTGGCGAAACGCTAAACCGCGCTCGCCGCTGGCAACAACGCATCAAAAAGGAAGCCTGATGACTGAAGCAAATATCAATGTTGACCCTTCCGAGATCGCCAAATTCTCTGCCCTTGCCCATAAATGGTGGGATACCGAGAGCGAATTCAAACCTCTGCACGAGATCAACCCGCTACGCATCGATTTTATGCAAAAGCACGTTGAGCTGGCTGGCAAAAAAATCCTCGATGTAGGCTGCGGCGGCGGCATTCTAGCCGAAGGCTTAGCTCGCCATGGCGCGAACGTCACCGGCATTGATCTGGCAGAAAAATCGCTAAAAGTCGCCAAACTGCACTTATTTGAATCAAAACTGGAAGTCGATTACCGCTGTGTGCCAGTGGAGCAGCTCGCCACGGAAGAGCCGGAAAGTTACGACATCGTGACCTGCATGGAAATGCTAGAGCACGTACCCAGCCCGGCCAGCGTAGTAGCAGCCTGCGCCCGCCTCGTCAAACCCGGCGGCTGGGTGTTCTTTTCTACCCTAAACCGCAATGCCAAAAGCTATCTGCTGGCCGTGGTGGGCGCTGAATACGTCTTAGGCATGCTGCCACGCGGCACGCACGACTACGCCAAATTTATCAAGCCGTCCGAGCTTGCCCGCATGACTCGAAACGCAGAAATCGAAACCGTATCACTGAGCGGCCTAAGCTATAACCCGCTCACCAAAATCTATAAGCTCGATGACGATGCTGCCGTGAACTACCTGATTGCCACAAGGAAAGCCCCTTAAATCAAGCAAATCCATTTAAACCTCACAAGGAAAACTCCATGATTACCGCAGTCCTGTTCGATCTTGACGGCACGCTGGCTGACACCGCACCTGATTTAGGCGCCGCACTCAACCGTCTGCTTGCCGAAGAAGGCCGCAAACCGCAGCCTTACTCCGCCATCCGCCCACTGGCATCTCACGGCGCACGCGGCCTGATCGAGCTGGGCTTTGGAGTTATTCCGCAAGACGAGCAGTTTGCCGCGCTGCGTGAGCGTTTTCTAGCCCTGTATGAAACCGGTCTCTGTGAAGAAACCGCCCTCTTTGAAGGCATTCACGCCCTGATCGAAAAAATTGCCGCCCGTGGCCTGCAATGGGGCATCGTCACCAATAAGCCCGCCCGCTATACCGACCCGCTGATCGCCCAACTCCCCTTCCCCAGCCGCCCCGGCGTAGTGGTTTCGGGGGACACCGTCGGCGTGGCCAAGCCAGACGCCAAACCCATGTATTTTGCAGCCGCCCAACTCGGCGTTGATCCGGCCCACTGCATCTATGTAGGGGACGCCGAGCGCGATATCGAAGCAGGCCGCAAGGTAGGCATGCGCACCGTATTGGCCGATTATGGCTATATCAGCGACAACGACAAACCCCATGAATGGGGCGCAGACCACCGCATCGCCCACCCGCTTGATCTACTTCAACACCTGCCAAACTAATTTAAATAAAGGGCGGCAATACGCTACGCCCTAATCCCGTTCACCTAAGGTTTTTGACCTTAGCCTTCCCCTTGATAAAAGGGGATTGAGGTAATGCCGTTCACCTAAGGTTTTTTGCCTTAGCCTCCCCCTTTGTAAAAGGGGATTGAGGGGGATTTAACACTGTTTCAGCGACAACAATCGCCCCAATAGTACAAACTCCCCTAACCCCCTTTATCTAACCCCACATAAGCCTTTGTTATCTCTAGAAAATTAAGCAATCACAGACAGCAAGCTTCACTAGAAACAAGCGGTAACAAAGGCAATCGTTGTGCAAGAGCAGGCTTACGCGTATAATCAGAGATCTTCATTGGGGCCGCCATGGTTTCGACGGGGGTTGCAAAGTGGATGAGGGCATACCGGGGTCTCAGATTCCCGTAAAACACTGAATTTATATAGTCGCAAACGACAATAACTACGCTCTAGCCGCTTAATCGCGCTAGACTCTGCACTACAGGGCCCATCGGGTAGGTCGCCTAAAAACGATACGCAGAGTCATTAAGATGGGATCGCTTTTGCTCGGGTTACTTGGGCAGAGGCTAAATCTAAGGTAACTCGTTCTCTCCAAGCCTGTCGGTCGGCGTGGTCGGGAATTAAAACCAAATGACATGACTAAGTATGTAGAACTCACTATAGAGTGCTTCCGGACGCGGGTTCGACTCCCGCCGGCTCCACCAGTACACGAAGCCCCAACAGTTATCTGTTGGGGCTTTTCATTGTCCGTAAACCCAACAACGGAGCGGCTTTCAGGCTTTTTACCTCACGACCTACCCCCCATACTTCAAGCCCATTTTGGCCTATTTCTCTCTGTTTTTCTCCCTTTTTCTCTCTCTGTTCTCTGCTACCCTCAGGACCGATCCTGAGGCAGGCCCCAGCATTTATGCGGGTTTGCGGGGAGGTGGTTCGAAAAGTAAATCACTTAGCATTCTGCGACTGAGAACAGAGAGACTATCCGACCAATGGTTACTCTTCGAAACAGAACCCTGTGTTTATGAGGGTTTATGCCCTAATTGGCTAAAGAGACCCCATTCAGCCCTAGCCATCAGATTTACGATATCCAGCCAAAACGGCCATGACGTCTACTTAAATATTAAGCACAGAGAATAAATTTTCGCTTATAAATACCCTATTTCCAAGCACGTGACCTTCCCCATGAGTACATAATTTTACTCAGCAAACTCAATCATTACTGTTTAAACGTGCTCTAGCTGCAATAGCATATTCAACCAACGTATCGATCCGCCAATCTCCATACTCCTCAGCTAGCTCACGTAAAACCTCATCTGGAGCTAATGGATATCTTTCCATGAATATTTGTTGTGAATGATCAGCGTTACGAGCAAGATGCTTATTAAGTAATTTTTTCCATGTCTGTCTAGGAATATGGTTAAAACCTGCATCATTTTCGCTAGGAAGTATGATGTCGAATAGTGCTTGGGTCACCGCACTCTGAGGAAGGTTCTTGATTCGACCCCATGATTTAATTTTGCTTCGTGGTTGCTTGGCTAAGTTCACGATCTTAGATGGGATAATGTTAGTTGCATGTGATTTAGAATTACACGCTTTGGTCTTGCTAAATGCAGCAGCATTCATATAGGCCACTGAAATCATGTACCAGATTTCAGCTACGCTAAAATCATCCAATAATCCAAGAAAAATTTCTCGCAATTTATCCTGATTAGGAATGTCGAGATTGTAATGCTCTGCGCGTTCTTCCACATAAGCAATAGACTCATCAACACCAATGTCTTTCCAAACGGGTAATAGCTCCTCCGTCCAACGGGACTGCCAAAAACCTTTCCGGAATTTATCCACTAGGGCAGAGAGTAGTTCTGCGGGCTCACAAGCAGTTTCTTGATTCAAGGTAACATTAAGAGCATAGACAACTCGACTCATGAAATACGAACTGATATCTTCTTCTTCGAATGCATTTAGTGGCGACTTTTCCGCATCCACATAGATAACTGATTCCTTTGTTAATAGCCGCATCCAATCCCACTTATTGTGATCCCCCGGCGTCAGCGGCATTCGCTCTATATTTGAAGAAAGTAATATATCTGGGTTATCTTCAGAAGTACGACTCCACAGCATGCCGAGCAAACATACTATTTGATGCAATGAAAGATCCTGAATATCAACAAGGACTTTGGGTTGCTTATAGGTGTTCAGAATAATCTGACGACGGTTCTTAGGATCTCGATTACGCTCTGCTTTGCATTGTTTACATTCGCATTGCGGCATGCCTTTTATTGTTGTGTATTCAACAGCGACAAACGATAAACCATAATTTTGATCTTGAGGTGTGCCATAGCGCTCAATATCCACTCGAGCCTGATGCTCACATTTTGTACAGATAACATGGCGCTCAGTAACACCTTCACAGTACTCCCCTTGACTCAAGGCCACGTCAGAATAACTCTCGCTACAATGACGACATTTTCCGTACTTCATAGTGCAATTGAGGTCTTTTGCAAACTCAACAGGATTGAGATTGATCTCATAAGATTGCACCAGTTTTGCACAGTCTTCCTGCGAGTAATAAGCTTCGACTAGCTCATCAAGCTGAGTGCGTGTTAAGTGACCTAGTACCCATTTACCACTAGGGTCCAAAGGTTTGTGCTTACTCGCGCACTCTTTACAAAAGCCATCTTTGTCTAGTTTCATTGATACTCGACTTCCGCAGCGTTGATAATCAGAGCGGTTTCTTATCTCAGGGGCAACTCCACAATTAATACAGGTCAGCTCTTCCCGTCCTAATGTTACCGACACAGATAACCTATCTAGCCAAACAGATACTTTGCTGCTTGCAATACCATGTGATTTAGCAATTTCTTGGACAGTTTCTGCAAACTTGCCGTCCTTTCGTGTCCAGTAGCGAACTAATACGTCTAAGTCTTTAGATGTTATGCCATCTTTCTGATAAACAAGATATATGTCTTCGGGCATCTCTAAATACTCAAATTTATCATTCCCTTCCATTTACTTTCCTTTGTTATTTTTGCAAAGTACACCATTACTATTCTATAGACTTACCCGGCACTGTTTAAAATATATCATCAACCCATAGCTAATATGTATACGAACTCAGAAGTGTAAATACAAAGCATGAAAAAAAATATTAATAATTAATTTTAAATAATTAATAATGCATTTTTATATAAAGTTGCATACTAACAATAATCATTTAGGGACATAAGAAAATAAATTATCTTTGTCTCGTTAAATCATCCATATCTAAAAAAAAAATTTTATTAGGCATAAAAAAACCCAGCCAGCGATGGTTGGGCTTCACTTTTTAAAAACATATTACCCACTAATTTTTTTCAAATGGCTAACTAAATTCGCCCATCCAGAAGAGCCCATTATTTCAGGGGCAATAATAGTGCAGAGATCCTCTCCAGCTTCCAGAACACCTTGTTCATTACCATAGATAGTACAATATAGTAATGCCACTTTTCCAAGTTCTTGAAGTGCAATATTTTTCAACTCTTGATTAATCGATTCACGCTGATTAATCAGTAATTTAATATTTTCTTCCATAATTATTTATTAATTTCCTTTTTAACTTTAATATAAAAATATATTTTTATATCCGAATTTAAAATATATTATTTACTAAAACCATCACACTAATGGGCGGCTATTTAAGTAAAAATTCCAATTTCTGCCTATCGAACCACCAAAGATTCACTTGGGAATCCTCCCACTCTTCAGGCTGCACGAGTGAATCATGTAAAACAGAATTTATAGTGTAAAGTTTTTCAGCATCATAGCAATAATCATGGTCAAAAAAACGCCCCATAAGTGCATCACAATGGAAACAGCCATTGGACATATAAGCTTCGCCCTGAGTTTTACTATATCGAGGTTTTATGCTTCCAATCTGATGCTGTGCACGAAGATCCTGTGGAAAAAGCTCTTTAAGTAATGGACTAGTATTATCCTCTTCTGAAAAATCATAAATGGAAACTTCCACTTCTTGATGATCAGGAAAAACTTGTCCAACCTGATAATAAATACCAGTGATTAAGGTTGTCTGCTTGTGGCATCGCCAACATTCTGCACTGGAGCCATGAATATCAACTGGCATTGACACACCTAGTGCAGGTGCAAACTTCAGGCAACCATGCAAAGCACCAAAAATAAAGTCTTGAAGACTAATACTTTGCTGCCAATAGATTGGGTCGTCTTTATTTCTAGCATTTAGGAAGACCCTACTTTTAATAGAAGGAAGTAAAACGGAAAAATTATTTTCCGCTTCTTCATAACAGAGTCTGAATGCGGGCGTAGCTTTTTCAAGAGGGAAGGCATATTGACGCATCAACCAAAGAGCTCTTACTCCTGATTCTCTGTATCGTTCTTGCCTTCTCAATGTTTCAATATCATCTTGGCGAGACCATTGAACTTCAAACGCTATTTTTGCTTTTTCACTTATAGCAATTACGTCCGCAATCCATTTTTCACCAGCAGCAGTTTGTCCTGCATGTTCAATATCAACAATCCAACCCGCTTTTCGAATTGCACACGCAATAATATTTTTTGCATGTAAATGCTCTGCTGTTTCTTTCTGAACAAAGCAATCCCCCCCTTTAGCATGTGCAAAAAACTGAGTTCCTAATTTAGATGTCTTGAGGATTGTATTAGCACCGCAGCAATGCATATTTAAGTGTTTTATTTTTTTGTTTTTTTCTTTAAGTAAATTCCAATCCTCGATGATGTAATCAAATGAAAATATAACTTGGTTATCTTCATCATTACGTATGCATTTAAGAGGCATTACAGTTTTTTCCCTTATTTACTTACAGATTATTATTAATTAACCCAGTTAATTTACTAGCCTACCTCGATCAAGCGTAGCATGCCAGCAACACCACTATCTGTAGTTGAGGCTACCATATGGCGCTTCGGCTTTTCTACCCAAGCTAATTCTCGACAACGATATAGAACCCAATACTGAAAATTGCAACAAAATACAACAGTAAGTTTGTGTTCATGGTTAGCATTGATTACTAGCAAACAGAGTCAGCGCAGCACTTCCACCGTATTTTATATTGATATTGGAGCATGAAAATGATGTGGTACAAAAAATGCAGCTAAATTACCTATTAGCTTTGGCATTTATGGTAAAAAATGACCCGCAGTTACTTAATATTGCACAGCAAGAATCTACGTTTCTCGACATTGAACAAAACATAGTTACATTAATTGCCAATGCGAGTTCAGTTAGCGAAGCACTACTTGCCTATGAAAACTTTCGGAGCCTGATTCCTGATTGGAAATTCGTGCTTGCTTCAGATAAAGGCGCAATACCTGGATTATCCGTGAATCGAGTATTTTCAGATGGTTCTGCCGTGCGAAGCCTTTTCGCAAAAGAGCGAATACTAGTACTTGATGGGGCCACACGAAGTGAGATGATCTCCGACGGAAAAGCGGTATTTCCAATTGATTATTCAATCTCGTTAGACACTCAAGCATTAAGCTATCTTGCACCTTATCTTGAAAACAAAAGGAGCAGGCTTCCAGAAGATTTTCATGAGATTTTTGCATTCATCTCACAAAGCAATGTCTTTGTGGATCCAGGGCCATACATTACAGAAAATTTGACCAATGTATTAGATTCAAAAAATTTAAATGACATTCGCAGGCGCTTAAATGGATATGAAACTCTGAGAAGTATAGATGAGATGCATTTCAAAAAAACTGGTGAAGTACGTTCAACAATATTGCAAAATGAGCAAATTATTAGAGTCGATGACACTCTGAACATGATGATCAAGAATGCATCGGACCCTAAAATACTGAAGGCTATGTTATATAGACATACTTTGATGTATTGCCTACTACTGAAAATGTCAATAATTCAATTACGGAGACCTCAATCTAAATTTTCAGCAATAAAACTTGTTGAATTTCTCGAATTCATGGATCAGCGTTTGCATACTATTTTTGCCCGTGAAACTATAGTAGCTGCTGAGTATTTTGTTAGAGGGCAAAGTAAGTTTGGGTTTTTTGGGAAAATTCAAAAAAAACAACCTGAAAATCTGGTACTACTTAAAAATATGGCTTGGGACTTATGGCATATACGCCATATTGAGGAAGCCACAACAACACACGAACAATTTCTCTCTGGTATTCAAGCACCTAGATATCGCTACTTCTTCCCCTCGCTATTAACGTGCGACAAGGACTTTATTGAAGTTATTGACTTATATCCTTTAAAATCATATGCCTACCAAAAAAACAAATACAGCCCAATGCCATTTTCAGAAATTGATTGGATTGCAAAGGTCGCAGGTAGTAAAGAGGCTGAGCACGGTTTCATTCAGAAATATTATTCAAAGGATGCGATTATACGTCGCGATAAAATGCGTATTAACGTTGATGAAAATATCGATACGATTAAACATGAATTGGAAGAAGAGCTTTGCAAAATTGCTCGATGAGCCAGGGTATATGTTAGGCTATGAATATAGGTCGCGATTAATGGTACTAGCGCTAAATAAACAGATAAACACTATAAAGCTGAAACGTGGATATAGTAAAAAATCACCCAAAGATGGCTAGTAGTTAATAATCAATTAGAGGTGTTTTATAAACAACGCTTCCTGTTCTTGCCAGTCCATTGATATTTTCTGCCGTAGAATAAACGCCAGATTAATATGCCGCTGCTCCCCCCCCAAGATCATTTCGAGGATACTTGGAGCCAGCAAAGTGAGGCGCAGCAAGCGGCGCACATAACTCACATCCAGTGCTTCAAGCTTGGCGATCTCAGCGGGAGTTTTTACCTTGTTGCTATCCAGCAATTTCTGCCAATAAAATGCCCGGCCCAGTGCACGAATCAGCGGGGTGTTCTCTGCTGCTTTACGCGCTTGACGCTCCTCTGCCGCCTCGGCCATAAATTGCTCAGGAGCATCGATGGGGGTGATGATCTCTTTCTTCATTCCGCGCTTGATCAATTTAAATGGAATAAACGTGGTGAGCAGAACAGGGCCTGCTGGGCTGGCTTGGTAGCTGTGTACTGGTTCACCGTTGAGCAGCAATGTTTGCTTATTTGGCATGGGATCTCCTAATCGAACTGCGCAATAATGTCTCGCTGGACCTGCCAATCCACCGGCAAACGATTCCTTTGAAACCACATCAAGGTGAGTCGCCTTGGTTGTCTGCCTGCCATTAACATTTCGATAATATCTGGTGCCAGTAAGGTGAGTCGCAGCAGCTCGTTCACCGTTGAATGATGAAGGCCTTCGGCTTTGGCAATCTCAGAGCCGCTTTTCATAAGCCCACTATCGAGTAATTTCTGCCAGTAAAAGGCACGACCTAAGCCCTGTAAAAACACGCAATCAAAGGCAGGAGCCGAGGTGCTGGCCAGCCGCTGCACGCCACGCCGCGTAATGGTAAGTGGAATAAAACTCTGCAGATTATTCATGCGGCTTCCTGCTCAAGCAGTTCGGCTCCAATGCTGCCCGCTGCAAACTCACCGATTAATCCCTGCCAGCCTAATTCATGCCATTGCACTTGTAAGCCATCCGCGACCAGATCGATGCGCTGAATCATGAGTTGCACAATCCGGTGGCGCTCAGCGGGAAACAATTGTTCCCACACATCTCCCAATCTCATCATCCCCAGCACCGCACTGGCTTCATCAAGCGGAGTGCCATTTTTTTGAATATGCTGGCACACCGCTGCAATCGACTCAGGACTGGCTAAAACGCTTTTAATTTGCGCGATCGTAGCCGCCTCTATGCCATTGGCAGCAATCCGCTCGCATGTTTTGCCCTCGGTACCAAAACGGATTTCTGATTTGGAAATATAGTAAAAATACGCTTTTCCCTTCTTTAAAGTGTAAGTCGAGTACATCGGATCTCCCGCAGCGTTAAATAATAAGCCACGTAGCAGTACATCATTGCGGCTGCGAGTTTTGCTGAGCACTGATCTATCGTGGGCATGATTGGCCAGCACAGCGTGGACCTGCTCCCATAATTCAATGCTGATAATGGCCGGATGGGCCGCAGGAAACCATTGACCCTTGTGTGATAACTCCCCAAGATAAATGCGATTACGCAGCAACTTATATAGATACTTTTTATCGATCCGTGCGCCCTGTCGCGTTAAGCCTTTTTGCGTGGTCCAGACCTTGGTGCTAATGCCTTCATCACTAAGTATTTGTGCAATTCTTGTTGGTGAACCGATGGTGAGCATCTCGCTGAAGACACGCTGCACGACCGCCGCCTCAGCAGCATTGATCACCAACTGGCGCTGATCAACGTCGTAGCCCAGTGGCGGCACACCGCCCATCCACAGGCCTCTTCTCTTACTGGCTGCGATTTTGTCGCGGATGCGCTCACCGGTAACCTCACGTTCAAATTGGGCAAAAGACAGCAATACATTCAGCATCAGCCTACCCATCGAGGTGGTGGTATTGAATTGCTGGGTAACAGAAACGAATGACACGCCATGTGCCTCGAACACTTCGACCATTTTAGAAAAATCAGCCAAGCTGCGCGTCAGCCGGTCGATTTTATACACTACGACGATATCGATCTTGCCCAGCTGGATGTCGGCCAATAGCCGCTTTAAACCAGGTCGCTCAATATTTCCCCCTGAAAAACCCGGATCATCATAATCATCGGCAACCGCAAGCCACCCCTCCGTGCGCTGGCTGACGATATAGGCCTGCCCTGCTTCCTTTTGAGCATCAATCGAGTTGAATTCCTGAGCCAGTCGCTCATCCGAAGAGACGCGACAATAGACGGCACAACGTTGCGGAGGCTTGCTAGGCGCAGAGATGTTCATTTCGCCCCCTGCTGGCGTAGTCCAAAAAATAAGGGCCCTGACCAAGGCGTACCGCAAATATGCCGAGCAATGGCCGATAGGCTTTTAAATTGACGGCCTTCGTATTCAAACTTTCCTTCGGCGGTAACCATCACTTTATGGTCACGCTCACCCCATTCACGAGTCAGTACGGTACCCGGCGCAAGGTGAATCTCTGGCCGCTTAATACGCGGTTTGATCTGCGAATCATGGCTACCAATGCCTTCCAATCGTCGCTGTGTATTGGAGGCGAGACCACCTAGGGCTTGCTCTTGCAGCTTATAAGCGAGGCGCGATTCCAAATGGCTGCGATTTGGGTTTTCTGGGCGACATGGAAAGTATTGATCCCATAGCAACCAGAGCTTTGCACTGGGGAGTGAGGCCAGCCCTGCAATCTGGGCGGCAAGCGAGACCGTGGCTTCTGCATTTTTCATGACAAACATCCTACTGAGAGAGGTTTGTATGAACGCTCTGCTCGGGCAGAAAGCCAAGTCCTAAATGGCGTTCTGGCAGTTTATTTGCGAGCTGGGAACGCATAAGGGCAGCGGCGAGAATAACCGTGATTTCTGCTGCCCGCTGCTGGGGAGACATCTCAGTGGGCGGGATTAGTTTGGTCATTTTCATGACAGCTCCAACCGGTGGCAACTGTCATCAAGCATGCGCCAAGTGTTGATAAGTATCTGGGGCAAGGCGGGTAATACAGGGTAATGGAGTCCATTCCTCCTTACCATTCATCAGATGTAGGCCCAGAGCCAACACCTCAAGTCGCTCGTTTATATACTCGCCCTTATCAAAAATCTAGGCGCAAGCTGGTTTTGCCTTGCCATCGCTCCGCACACCTCTTACCGAAAAACCATCCCCATGATCCGCCGCCAAGACGGCACTGTGATGCAAGCCGCTGAGTGTGCATTGCATCAATTGATCATTGCATTTTAGAACAATCGTTCTATCGTTGAAAATCAACGCAAGTACTGGAGTAGAGGTCGCCAGCAACTGAGCACAGATTGAGGTCAAAAAAGTTTACTAATGCGATTAGAAGGCGACATTTTCACGGTGAAATTTCGACATTTTTGTAAGGTAATGTTTTTCAATTATATTAATTGACATTGTCAACACTTGAAATATCAATTAAATTATTTTAATTTTGTAAGTATATTATTATCAAATAAAATATGTCTACAAAAAAAATACAATACTGCATACCAGTTAAAAGAGTACTCCTACAAAAAACACAGCACTGCATATAAACAAGACAAACTACATTATAAAAAAAGTAAAATATTGCATACCAATCGAACAAAAATTTGTCTACAAAAAAACGACAAAACTGTAAAAAAAAGTGATCAACATTTCATGTTTCCCTGACGTAAATTTGAAATACTTACAGTACAAATTTATTTATTGACATTGACAATATTAATTTTCAATATTAATTTTGTTTATATTGTAAGTATTTAATTATTTTACTTCCTAGCATATGGAGTACATATGTCGTGAATATTTTTTCCGTATACACTCTGTTTCGATACTAAACGGGGATTGTAATTTTTTTCAGCATCAATCACGCAGCGGCCGTTTATCATAAAGCAGCAGAAGTAAGTAGAAATTAAAATGGAACTAGCTATATTTTTTATTCGAACACCAAGCACGAACATCACGCAATAAAAACTTAAACAACAAGTCAATATTGCGTAATTAATACAACTTACTATGCGTACTAGAAAGGAATTGATCGTGACTGATTTTGATGATGATTTAAACGAAGGAATGGCTCATCTTTTCAATATGGCGCGTAAATCAAAATGCGATGGCATGACGGTGACTATATCTCTTACTCCACAAACCAAAGCGGCAGAGTTTGATATTAAGCCTCCAATTAAAGACCATGATTCTGCTGGATATGGGGCTACCAGAGGAGAAGAGACCGGCACTCCATTAGGTGAAATATCACTGTGCGATCTGAAGCAAAATGTCATTTGGTTCGATGGCCTACCTTGCAAATTAAGCGACCAAGAAACCAATCTTATACAGACGATGCAAATGGCACCACATCATGCGCTTAACAAAGATCAGCTAAAAAGGGCCGTAGGTAGTCATTCCCACTATTTTAAACCCTGCACAGTGTTTAAACACCACCCACAAATATATGACCGCCTCTTTTACTACAATACTGACCTCCAACTCTATGAACGACGAAACACAGAAGACTGGCAATAAATCCCCTTCCGCTTTTGTACATCTTTTGCACGAAAATTAAGCGAATCCTAGTCAAACACGATTCGCTTTTTACCTTCTTGAGTGCATTTTCTTGGCCAGCT
Source organism: Iodobacter arcticus (assembly GCF_042664895.1). NCBI lineage: Bacteria > Pseudomonadati > Pseudomonadota > Betaproteobacteria > Neisseriales > Chitinibacteraceae > Iodobacter > Iodobacter arcticus. The sequence continues at coordinate 482,057 of NZ_JBHTBQ010000044.1, read as the reverse complement.
CTGCCATTTTCAATCATCTATTTTTCTGCCCACCGGTGGGCAAGCCACGGCCTACCGCATTACCTTGCATCTGCTATTCTCATCCTTTCGTCTTATTTCCTCTATCGAATCACCTTCAAACTCCTGCTTGTGTGACCGTATGCCTGTTAATTTGCCCACCGCTGCCCACCGGTTTGACCGTACCTCTGTCATTTTCGTCCATTTATCTGCTTATTTGCCCACCGGTGGGCAACGATCTGCCCACTGCTTTACCTTTTACTTGCATTGGCACAGTTTTTGTTGACTGTAATTAGCCTTGCATATTGATAAATAATGAACTTCAGCTTCAAAAACTCAATTTTCTTTATAGAAAAATCCATTTTTTAACCGCTCATACGCAAATTATCAACGCCCATCGACAAAGTAATCTTCTGCCTACCGACTTGCCCACTCTGCCCACCGGTTTGCCCACCACCCCTAGCACAGACTTCTCCTTCACGACAGCAACCCATGCTCAGTCGTTTTGAAAGGAGTCACATCAAAATGCAAGTTCAAAACAAAGCCAAACATTCCACGCAAAATTTCCCACTCACTCCCAATCAACCTCGCCTTGCCCTTAATGAGTACGAACTCGCAGCTCGGTGGGGTCTGTCGGTCAAGTCCCTACGCCGTTGGCGACAAGAGCAAATTGGCCCTCTCTTCTGCAAATTCGGTAGTCGTGTTTGCTACCTGATTTCCGAAGTTGAAAACTATGAACAGCTCGTTTCACGCCGTTCAACTTTCGCTCGTGCTGACTCACAGGGAGCCAGTCATGAATAAGCTCCCTTCTGCCGCCGCCTTTACCGTTTTCCCCTCCGACCTTGCTGAGATGTCGGTCTGCCAATTGGCCAGCCTGCTACCCGAGCAAAAACACCAAATTGCCCTCAATCTCGTTGAATTAGGTAACTGGCTGAAGCAGGCCAACGCCAAGTTCGATACGGCCTTGGAATACAGCTATGGCGAACGAGCCCGTATTGCACTTCGTGATTCTGACCGCGATTTTGGTACCAACCACCTCACAGATGGCCCGCTCAAAATTGCTTTTGTGCTGCCTAAAAAAGTCACATGGGATCAAGTGCAGCTGGCTGCCATCGCTGCTCGCATCTCAGAGTCTGGCGAAAAAGTGTCTGACTACATTGATTTTAAACTCTCAGTCAGTGAATCGCATTACACCAATTGGCCACCGGCATTGCAGGCGCAATTTACCGAGGCCCGCAGCGTGGAACCCGGCAAGCCCTCATTCACCCTGACTTTTGATGCAGGGGATGCGCCATGAGCTTGCCTATTATTTCTGCCGAGCAGCGTATGAAAGAGCACCGCTGCGCCAAAATTGTGCTCGTTGGCATTCCGGGTGTAGGCAAGACCAGCCAACTTAAAACCCTCCCTGAATCGGAGACGATGTTTGTTGATCTCGAGGCCGGTGACATCGCCGTGCAGGATTGGCATGGCGACACCATCCGCCCTCGATCATGGCCAGAGTTTAGGGATCTGGTAGTATTTTTAGCGGGGGCCAATCCTGCGGCAGCGGCGGATCAGTCCTTCTCACAAGCCCATTTTGATGCCGTCTGCCAGCACTATGGCGACCCGGCTCAGCTGGCCAAATATCGCTATTACTTTGTCGACAGCATCACGGTGTTGTCCCGCCTGTGCCTCGCTTGGGCCAAAACCCAGCCTCAAGCTTTCTCTGAAAAAACCGGCAAACCCGACACCCGTGGCGCTTATGGCTTATTGGGCTCGGAGATGATTGCTGCGCTGACGCATTTGCAGCATGTGCGCGATAAGCACGTGGTGTTCGTGGCCATCCTCGAAGAAAAATCCGACGACTACAACCGGCGCTATTTCGCCCTGCAGCTGGAAGGTGCAAAGACGGCGCTCGAATTACCCGGCGTAATTGATGAGGTCATTACGCTGGCGTTTCTGCCTGCGGCCGCGAGTGAGGAAGAGGCGCTGCCTGCCTTACCTTATCGCGCTTTTATTACCCACACTGACAATCCATGGGGCTATCCGGCCAAGGATAGATCCGGTCGTTTGGATATGGTCGAAGAGCCGCATCTGGGCAAGTTAATCGATAAATGTGCGGCCCGACTCGTTGCCAATGTTGAATACATCCCCGCAAAGGCCGCCAAAAAGGCTGCCGCTAAGGAGCAAACATCATGAGTGATCACACATGGAATGATTTTAACGATGCCGATGCTCAGCAATCGGGCTTCGATCTGATTCCAAAAGGCACGATCGTGCCACTGCGCATGAGCATCAAGCCCGGCGGCCACGACGATGCTGAGCAAGGCTGGACCGGCGGCTATGCCAGCGAGTCATTTGATACCGGTTCGATCTATTTAATGTGCGAATTTGTAGTGACGGCGGGTCCCTACGACAAACGCAAGCTGTGGAGCTTAATTGGCCTGTATTCACCTAAAGGCCCAACTTGGGGGCAGATGGGGCGCAGTTTTATCCGCGCAGCGCTGAATAGTGCTCGCAATATTCATCCGATCGACAACAGCCCAGAAGCGTGTGCGGCACGGCGTATTAGCGGTTTCGACGAATTAGATGGGCTGGAGTTTCTGGCTCGAGTTGATATCGAAAAAGATCAAAAAGGCGAAGACCGCAATGTGGTCAAGATCGCGGTAGAACCCGATCACGCCGACTACGCCGAGCGGATGGGTTTGGGCATTTCAGCGCCTGCGCAGGGAAAATCAGCGGCGGCAAGCCCTGCTGCCAAGCCCGAGAAAGCCCCCAAAGCAAAGCCCGCTCCCCCCGGTAAACCGTCTTGGGCCCAATGAGGCCTACCCATGAAATGCTGGGTATGTAAGCACCAAGCGAGAGGAGCTGGGCATCGCAATAATGCCCAGCGCCAGCTTGACCATGTGTTTTGCTCGCAACGCTGCCAGGACGTGTTTTACAAGATGTATGGCGAGCCAACTGAGATTCCGACGATGAATGCAATCGATTTTGAAATGGCGGCCATGCGCTCTTGCCTGAAGGCCTTCGGCCAAGTAGCAAGTGAAATCGGCTTTAAAAAAGCACTGGGTCTGTATAGCGAAGATGAGGCTATGCGGGTGATTGACGCCATTGTGCTGTGTTACACCCGCCATATGTTTGCCAGTGAGGACTCGAGAATTCGGGCAGAGAGCGAGGCGGCGGAAGCCGTGATTAAACCATCTGCTGTGCCAATCTCTGCGGCCAAGTCGGCCAAGCCAGATTTATTTGATGTGGTCAGCGATTTACCGTGGGAGCCAAGGAAATGATCGATTTTAATTCATCAAGCGCCATTTCTGACCGGCTCACAGCCCTTATCGATATTGGTTTGTATAAAGCCCACGCACGAGAAACCAAACGCCAATATCTCGGTGCATCAAGGCTGGGGGCCACTTGCGAGCGCCAATTGGAATACGAATACGTCGGCGCAGCCATCGATGCGGGGGCGCAAATCGAAGGCCGTATCCTGCGTATTTTTGCCCGCGGCCACATCATGGAAGACTGCATGGCCAAGTGGCTACACGATGCCGGTTTCGATTTACGCACCCATCAAAGAAATGGCGAGCAGTTCGGCTTTTTAACGCTAGATGGCCGCGTGCAAGGCCATATCGACGGTAAGTTTGTTGATGGCCCAGAAGGCTTTGCCTATCCGGCACTTTGGGAGTGCAAAGCTTTAGGAGCGAAGTCGTGGAACGCACTGCTTAAGCAAGGTTTAGCCATATCCAAACCCATCTATGCGGCACAAGTGGCGATCTATCAAGCCTACCTGGAGTTGCATGAAAACCCAGCCATTTTTACCGCGCTCAACGCCGATACGATGGAAATCTATACCGAGCTCGTGCCATTTAATGCGGCACTGGCGCAGCGTATATCAGACCGTGCCGTAAGGGTCATCAGCGCCACGGCCGCAGGCGAATTACTGCCTCGTGCCTTTGTCGATCCAAGCCATTTTGAATGCAAGATGTGCGCTTGGCAGAATCGCTGCTGGACGGAACGGCCATGAAAACCGCCTGCAAGCACTCACCCCAGATCAGTGCAAAATCCATCGAAAAAATACTCCTGCGCCACAGTATCGGCAACTTCCCCGAGGTGAGATTGGTCGTGGCCATGCTGACTCGCACCATCCTCGATGCGAGCAATCATCAGCGTGATGCCTGTGATTTTATGCGTAGCAAACGCCTCGATGACTGGGCCAATCATGTGGGTATCGAGCCAGAGTTTGTACGCGAAGTCGCCAGTAAAGCCTTTATCCTCACCATCGAGCCACTTGCCGATCTCCCCACGCCCAATGCCCATGATCCGGAGGTCTTATGATGGACTTTAATGCGGATCATCCCCGCCCATCTCCCCAACATGATCGGGACGAGATTCTTGCTGAGCTACTGGCGCGACTAGAGTCAGTGCTCTTTACTCTTTTTCCAGCAGGCAAGGTTCGTAATGGCACTTTTTATATTGGCGATCTTTCAGGTGCTGCGGGAGAAAGTTTAAATGTGGCGCTGCATGGAGAGAAACCTGGACTCTGGCGAGACCATGCCACGGGTGAAGGTGGGGATCTTTTTAAGCTGATCGCAGCCTGCATCGGCGTCAATACGCAGACCGATTTCCCCAAGGTATTAGATAAAGGTGCAGACCTGCTAGGGCGGCTCACTCAGCACGCGTTATCTCCTCCTCCAACTCGCAAAACGCAGCCAATTGACGAACTCGGCCCCGTGACAGCGAAATGGAATTACCTCAATGCACAGAGCAAGCTCATCGCCGTGATGTACCGCTACGATCCACCCGGCGGTAAAAAAGAATTTCGGCCACTGGATGTGCTGCGGCACAAAAAAACAGCGCCCAACCCACGCCCTTTATATAACCAGCCCAATTTAATCAATGCTTGGCAGGTCGTCTTAGCCGAAGGTGAAAAGTGTGCTCAGGCGCTGATCGATGTGGGGGTGATCGCTACTACCGCCATGTTCGGTGCTAATGCCCCGATCGATAAAACTGACTGGTCGCCGCTGAAAGGCAAGGCCGTCTTGATCTGGCCAGATAAAGATCAGGTCGGCATGGACTACGCCCGCAACGCAGCTCAAGCTATCTTGCAAGCAGGCGCAATCTCCTGCGCCATTTTGACGCCACCCGCCGATAAACCCGATAGCTGGGATGCGGCCGATGCCCTTTTCGAAGGCTTTGATATCACTGGTTTCTTGGCCGCAGGTGAGCGAACACCGGTACTGCGGAGTGCTGAGTTAACCGATGATCTATTCCAAGCGCTTGATCCAAGTACCGAAGATGGTTTGGCCACGGCCTTCACCCGGCATTATGGCGAGGACTGGCGCTATTGCACGCAGTGGGGCAAATGGCTGGTGTGGAATGGCCAGCGCTGGAATCAAGATTATTTGCATTTCATCGGTCATCTGATCCGTGAAATTTGCTGCCAAGGCGCCTCCCTCAGCAGCAATGCCAAACTCAAACCGCGCTTGACCAGTGCCTCGACCACCTCTGGCGTAGAGAAATTCGTGCGTGCCGACCCAATACATGCGATCAGCACCTCAGCATGGGATGCCACACCTTGGCTGCTGAACACACCCAGTGGCGTCGTTGATTTACGCAGCGGCACCCTGCGCGAGCATCGGCGCAGCGATCAAATCACCCGCATGGCCACCGCGTCTCCACAGCAGGAATGCCCAACCTGGCGACAATTTCTACTGGATATCACCGGCGGTGATACTGAGCTAATGGCTTATTTACAAGTGATGGCGGGCTATTGCCTGACCGGCATCACCAGTGAGCATGCGCTGTTTTTTTTGTATGGCACAGGTGCAAATGGCAAGTCGGTGTTTGTGAATGTACTGGCCACCATCATGGGCGACTATGCGGCCACCGCGCCCATGGATGCTTTTATGGAATCAGTCGGTGATCGACACCCAACAGAAATGGCCGGTCTACAAGGCGCTCGATTAGTGACGGCCACCGAAACCGAACAGGGTCGGCGCTGGAATGAGGCCCGCATTAAAACCATCACCGGCGGCGATAAAATCAGCGCCCGCTTTATGCGCCAAGACTTCTTTGAATACAGCCCGCAATTCAAACTCATGATTACCGGCAATCACAAACCGACCCTCAGAAATGTCGATGATGCGATGAAGCGGCGGCTGCACCTCATCCCTTTTACCGTGACCATTCCACTAGAAAAACGCGATCAGCAGCTCACTGAGAAGCTGCTTAAAGAGCGTAATGGCATCTTATATTGGGCCGTCCAAGGGGCATTGCTTTGGCAGCAAAACGGCCTGCAATTACCCGATAAAGTGATCTCTGCGACCGCTGATTATTTCGCCGAAGAGGACGTGGTCGGTAACTATTTAGAGGAAGAAACACAGCAACATCATCAAGCCAGAACGGCTATTTCTGATCTCTATCAACGCTGGCAAGAGTACAGCAACAAGCGCGGCGAGTTCGTCGGCACCATTCGCTGGTTCACTCAGCAACTTATTAATAGGGGATTTGAGCGGATTGTGATGGCAGGTGGTGCAAGAGGCATACGTGGGCTGATGCTCAAAGCACGCGATTATGGCGAGCGGCTGCCTTACAAAGATAACTAACGCTGAATAGATGATTACAAAACACGTATGACTTACATCATCTGTTTTAACTGACGAAGTGGCTCAATGTTGCCGAAATACTGATTCGATTGAGCTGACAGAGTGGCCGAATGTTGCTGTAGTTTTATTGATGTTTTGCATTAACAAAGCCATCGGAAGATACATGTCTGCTTACTTTGAAAAAAATAGCCGCCTCTTACTCAGTTCAATGCTTGCCATATTGTGGCCAGTAAAATTTACAACAAATATAAGTGTTGCCGAAAGAGTTGTATTCATTCCAAAAGACAAAGCTTACATAGTTGCTGAATGTTGCCGAAGTTCTGTATCAATTTATAGGCCCGCGCGTGAGGGGATAATAGTTATATTCGGCAACCTTCAGCAACTATTGCCCCGCAGGCCGCATGTTTACTGGGTTTTAGATCGATCGAAACGCTTGTTTATAGGTGATAACCATTATGATCATTTTGACCGTTGATCTGGGAACACAGACAGGTTGGGCCTTACAGACCCGCGAAGGCCACATTTTAAGCGGCTCAGAATCGTTCAAACCACATCGCTTTGAAGGCGGCGGCATGCGATTCCTGCGCTTCAAACGTTGGCTCACCGAAGTAAAGGGGGCTGATGGCCTCGATGCCGTGTTCTTCGAAGAAGTGCGTGCCCATGCTGGTGTTGATGCGGCACACGTTTATGGTGGCTTTATGGGACAACTCACCGCTTGGTGCGAGCACCACCAGATTCCCTATCAAGGAGTGCCGGTGGGCACGATCAAAAAACATGCTACCGGTAAAGGCAATGCCAGCAAAGCCAATATGCTCGAAGCCGCTCGCCAACGTGGCTTTACGCCAGTCGACGACAACGAAGCCGATGCGTTGGCCTTGCTGCAATGGGCAATTTCTCAGGAGCAAACATCATGACTCTCCCTGTCTGGGACACCGAAGCCGTGGCCGAACGGCTTCGCAGAGCGGCACGAATTGCTGAGTACATGCCCAACGACCAGCCATTTGGCTACCACACATTATGGCCGCAAATCGTGCGTCAGCCTTGGGAGGAGCTAGGAAGAGGCAATAGCGACCGGCCCATATTCAGTGCAGCTTTGCTCGAAGAAATGCTGGAAGTGAACAGCTGGATGCAGCTGATTGAAGTCGAACAACGCCACCTGCTCTGGATGCGAGCCAAGCGTTATCGTTGGGATGAAATTGCAAGACAATATGGTTGTTGCGAAAGGACTATACAGCAACGCTGGAAACGCGATTTACAACGACTGACCGAATGCTTAAACATGAAAAAAGCCGACCGTTTGTCTTAAAAATATATTAACGGATTGAGCTATAGCTAGATTCCTGAAGATCGATCAATAAAAAATCGTATTTTTATGAAAATAAGCATTCGATCTTTTGACGAAAAAGGAACAAATTAACTCTAGTTTCTTTTTTTTATGCAACGCGGAAGTGGCATCAGAAATTACACGGAAGCGATCAGAAATTGAACCGTGATGATCAGAGATACAGCTAGGACACAAGGACTGACAAAACATATTACGGCCACCTGTCTTTTTATGGGTCCTCCCTGTCTAAAAATGTAATACGGGGGGGAGCAGCGCAAGGCTTCGCTACACACAGAACTAAAAAATGGGTTTGCACCTAGGTTTGCAGTTTGCACTAGCCCACTGAAGGTCCAAGCCCATCAAGCCGCCAAGCCAATCAATACACGGCTTTAGCCCGTTAGACCAAGTGGATCATTTAATCGTTAAACACTGCAAACCCTAACATGAGGTTTGCAGCTAGGTTTGCACTTCGTAGGGTTGCAGTTTGCACCCATTAGCCCCCAAAACATTCGCATCCGTTTTTAAATTTCAAGTGAATTTAATCATCTTTGTGGCAAGCTCCGTGGTGAGTTAATCCACCGGTTTCCACTCTTTGCTTCTAAGCAAAGGCCCAACACCCTCCCCGCTCCAGGCATCAGCCTCGGCGGGTTTTTTTATGGGCGCTGCTTTGGCTGCACACAACAACAGGATTCATCATGCGAGTTTCTTTATTGGGTGTGCCGCTGATGGTCGATTTTTACTTTCAGCCCGCCGAACGCCCAAGTGAATTTTATCCCGGCTGCGAAAAAGAGCTGGTGTTAACGAAGGCACGATTGAGTGAGCCGGAAGATTTGATTGAATTGCTGATTAAGCTAGATCTAGTGGCACAGGTGGAGGTGACCATGCTGGCGCGGTTGGCGGCTTTAAACAGTGATGAAGGATCTTTCCATGCTTGAAAATCATCCAACGTCCCCCTTAAAATTTGAACTCTGGCCCATTGCCCGCCTGCATGAATACGCCCGTAATCCACGTAAAAATGACCATGCGGTTGAGCAGATGGCCGCAGCGATTCTGGAATTTGGGTTTCGGATTCCTTGTATTGCTCAGTCTGATGGCTTACTGGTGGATGGCCATTTACGCTTGAAGGCAGCACGTCTGCTGGGATTGGAAACCGTACCCGTCATTTTGGCCGATGACCTGACTCCGGCACAGATCAAAGCATTTCGGCTGTTGGCAAATCGCTCGGCAACGTGGGCGCAATGGGACGAGGAGTTGCTGCGACTTGAGCTTGAAGAATTACAACTTGAAGATTTCGATCTATCCCTCACTGGCTTCGATCCAGACGAGTTGGCCGAGCTCTTGGCCGCAGAGGAAAGCGAAGGGCTAAGCGAAGACGACGCGGTACCCGATGCTCAAGAAGTAGTGATTTCACAGCGAGGTGATATTTGGCTGTTGGGCGAGCACCGGTTGCTGTGTGGTGATGCGACGGATGCGGATGATTTTGCGGCGCTGGTGGCGGGAGACTTAGCCGACATGTGCTTTGTCGATCCGCCTTACAACGTGAATTACGCCACCACACCTAAAGACAAGCTGCGCGGTAGCTACCGGCCTATTCTCAACGACAATTTAGGTGATGATTTTGCAGGCTTTTTAACCACCGCCTGCACGCACATTCTGCAATACACCAAGGGTGCAATCTATATCGCCATGTCGTCGAGCGAGCTGGACACCCTGCAAGCCGCCTTTCGTGCTGCCGGTGGCAAATGGTCGACCTTTATCATCTGGGCCAAAAATCACTTTACGCTGGGACGGGCCGATTACCAGCGCCAATACGAACCTATCCTCTACGGCTGGAAAGAAGGCATTGATCACTTCTGGTGCGGCGACCGCAATCAAGGTGACGTGTGGCAAATCAACAAGCCCAATAAAAATGACCTTCATCCAACGATGAAGCCCGTGGAGCTGGTCGAACGGGCCATCCGCAACAGCAGCAAAAGCCGCGATATCGTGCTCGATTGCTTTGCAGGCTCAGGCACCACCGTCATCGCCTGCGAAAAATTAGGTCGCTATGCAAGACTGATGGAACTGGACCCGAAGTACATTGACGTTATTATCCGGCGCTGGGAATTATTTTCAGGCAAGCAAGCGAGCCGTCAATCTGATGGGCTGCTATTTGCTGACTTACAAGCGGCCAAGCCAACAACGAATCAGCCCTACCCAGCGCCAGTAAAGGCTTCAGTGCGTTTGAATGAGTTGGACGCATAATAATGCCGCGTGCCAAGGAAGGAAGCACAGCCGAGGCTAACTCGGCAGTGTTTGAGGATGGGGGCCGAAGCCCCGAGTGACTTATTCGTCTTCGTCTTGTGTCCCAAAATATTCGGCAAACAAATCTGAAACCAACCAGTTGTTTGCAACAAATTTAATCCCTTCTTCGCAAGTTTTTCCCTCTTTGATTTCTTCGATGACATCTAAAGCAAAAAAATGGCCGTAGGTGCTATCGATTAATGTTCGGGCCGCTTCGTCTTGCTGCCCAGCAACATCCGCGATGGTGTCTACCGCCAGCACTAAAGCCGCGATTGGGTTTTCTGTGTGCTTGCTGATGGTGTTGCAAAAACAAAGGGGTAGCTTGGCGGTTTTCATGGTGTGGCTCCGTGTATTGCGTTGGGGTGACACCACATTCGCTCTTATCCAAAACTACATCAAGTCTTATATCGATGAGTTTTAATCTATTTTTTAGACATAATAAACCAGGTAAAACGCCCCACAAAACGCTGAGAATTCATCGCATAACTCGCGCCACAAACCGCTTCAGTTGCCTTCGGATTAGCGTGTGTAATAAGGCTCGGTGCTGGCCTTTAACGACGCAACAAAACCCAGCCAGTGGGCTTGTTGGCAAGGCTTGAAACCTTAAGTGAGGTGATAGACGCGCTTACCGCCAGCGGCCTTGTCGGATTCGATGATCAGGCCAAGTTTTTTGCTTAGCGTGCCGTAAAAAACACTCCGTACCGTATGTGGCAACCAGCCGGTGGCGGCTTGCAGCTGCTCGACGGTTGCGCCTTCGGGGCGCTGCAACATCCGAATAACGATGGCCTGTTTGCTGTTTTCTCGGCGGCGGGTTTCGGTGGCGGTTTGGGCAGGCTTGGTTCCTTCCACCGGCGCTTCGCTCACTGGGCTAGGGGCCAGTTCCATTTCTAAACGAGTCAAACCAAGCGCTTGGTAGGCTGCATCGGTGACCAAGCCATCTGCGCTAATTAGGCCGCGATTAAGTAGCCCATTCACCACGCGCTGGCGAATGATGCCTTGGACCTTGGCTGGGAACCACTCCAGCTTGTCGGCGGTATTTTGAATGGCGTGGCTTAAAACGGCGTGTTGGGTAGCGGTTAGCGTGATCATGATGGTCATCCTTTGGTATCTCTAGCGGCTTAATCTGGCGGTAGCGATGGGGCCGAAGCCCCGTTGCTTAAGCCATCCCAACGTAGCGGGCGTAGTTGCTGCCTGATGGGTCAACAAACAAGGTGGCCCGCTTAGGTGCGCTGACCGCGATGACGTTGCGTTTGTTGTTAGCGTGGCCGCCAAGGCCAGCCATCCAGCCATAGTCGGCTAGCATGTTGTTTGTAAAAGCATCGTACTCTTGGCTGCTTAATTCTTTTTGCCATTTAATCGTGGCCGTTTCAGCTTCGCCGTTTTTTTTCTCATGGCTGATTTGCTCGCGCATTTCATTCAAATCTAAAGGCTTGCGAGCAAAATAGAGGTTTGAGGCGGTGGCGGTTTTCATGGTGTGGCTCCGTGTATTGCGTTGGGGTGACACCACATTCGCTCTTATCCGCAACTACATCAAGTCTTATATCGATGAGTTTCAATCTATTTTTTAGGCATAAGCAGCAAGCCAAAATGGGCCTACTAGCGCCCACTGAAACGATGATAATTCATCGTACCGCTGGCCCCACAAACGGCTTCAGTTAGCTTCGGAATTGGGGTCCGCGTAGTAATGGGCATGGGCTTGGCAAAGGCTGTGGACGTAAAAAAGCCGGAGGCTAATCCGGCGGGTTTGGTTTAGTTTTAGCGGTAGTTGTCATTTGTGAGGCTATTAGCCTCAGCTAAAAGCCCTTTGAGTTCATAAATTTTTTCGTCGATGTAAATGGTGGCGGCGATAAGTTTTGCCCTTGCTGCTTCGTTTCCATGTTTGCTTACAATTTGGTTTAGCTTGGCGTTTTCAAGAAGAAGGCATTTTCTGGCGTTTTCGGTAATGATGATTTGGATTTGAGCTTCGTTTTGGGTTTCAGGGATTACAGTGGCGTTTTTCATTTTGTTGCTCCGTGTATTGCGTTTGGATGACGACACATTGCTCGATGTTCGGAACGTCATCAAGTCTTATATGGATTATATTTAAACTATTTTTTAGGCATAAAGAACACCCTACTAGCGCCCACCCAAACGCTTAGAAACTATCGCACCGCTGGCCCCACAAACGGCTTAAGTTGGCTTCGGAATTGGGGTCCGCGTAGTAATGGGCATGGGCTTGGCTGGCTTGGCGCTAGTCGATTATTTAAATCACGTAGACGAATATTGAGAGAGGCGGTTTTAATGGGTATGTCGATTCGTGCCTACGCTCGCTATCGTGGAATCTCTGATACGGCGGTGCATAAAGCGATCAAAGTGGGGCGTATCGGCACAGAAGCAGACGGCAGTATTGATGCGCAGCTGGCCGATATCGAGTGGGCCAAGAATACCGTGATGGCCAACGAGACTCCGCCCATTGCCCACGGATTAAAACGAGCAACTACACCCCCCCCAACTACACCTAACGCTGCTCCAGCAGCAACAAACAATGACCGCGATACCACAACAGCTCCCCTTTCTGCCGGAGGGACTTCCCTGCTGCAGGCCCGTACCGTCAATGAAGTGGTCAAGGCACAAACCAATAAGGTGAAACTGGCCCAGCTCAAGGGCGAGTTGGTGGATCGTTCGCAATCCATCGCCCGTATTTATCAGCTGTCTAGAATCGAGCGTGATGCTTGGCTGAATTGGCCCGCCCGCATTTCAGCCCAAATGGCGGTCAGCTTAGGAGTCAATGCTCACTTGATGCATGTGACGCTAGAAACCGCCGTTCGTGACCATTTGCAGGAGTTAGGCGAGCATAAAATAGAGTTGAATTAATGATGCCACGCGGCGAGGGTGAAGACGGCTTACTGGATATTGAACAGGCTTGGTACGACGGTCTGCTGCCTGACCCACTGCTATCCGTTTCTGAGTGGGCAGACCAGCATCGGATGTTGTCCAGCAAAGCCTCTGCCGAGCCGGGGCGTTGGCGAACCAGCCGCACGCCTTATTTAGAAGCGATCATGAATTGCTTATCGCCGATGTCTTCCATCGAGCGCGTGGTGTTCATCAAAGGCTCACAACTGGGTGCCACGGAATGCATCAATAACGCAATTGGTTATGTGATTCATCAAGCGCCGGGGCCGATGATGTTTGTCTCGCCAACGGTAGAAATGGCCAAGCGCAATTCTAAGCAACGTATCGATTCATTGATTGAAGAGTCGCCCGCACTGGCCGAGTTGATTTCACCGGCCAGAAGCCGCGATTCTGGCAATACCATTCTGACCAAAGAATTCAGGGGCGGCGTATTGGTGATGACCGGAGCCAATAGCGCAGTGGGCTTACGCTCCATGCCAGTACGGTATTTATTTTTAGATGAAGTCGATGCCTACCCACACGATGTGGATGGCGAAGGCGATGCGATTGCTTTGGCCGAAGCCCGTACCCGTACCTTTGCCCGGCGTAAAATTTTTATCGTTTCGACCCCGACCATTGCCGGAGCCAGTGCGATTGAGAGGGAATATGCAGCCTCAGATCAAGGACGTTATTTTCTCCCCTGCCCCCATTGCCAACACCGCCAGCACTTGCGTTTTGAGCAATTACGCTGGCAAAAAGGCGATCCCACCAGCGCCGCCTATTATTGCGAAGCCTGTGAGCAAGCCATTAACGAGCAACACAAGACATGGATGCTGGAGCACGGCGAATGGCAGGCAATGGCTCCAGAACATGCAGGCAAGACGGCAGGCTTTCACCTCTCATCCCTATATAGCCCGGTGGGCTGGCGCAGTTGGTGCGATATTGCTGCCAGTTGGGAGGCTGCGCTAGAGAAAGAAACGGGCTCAGCGGCGGTGATTAAAACCTTTAAGAATACTGATCTGGGCGAAACGTGGGTTGAGGAAGGCGAAGCACCTGATTGGCAACGGCTACTAGAGCGGCGCGAAGATTACCCCATCGGCATGGTGCCACTGGGTGGCCTGCTGTTAGTGGGTGGAGCCGATGTGCAAAAAGACCGTATCGAAGCCTCGATCTGGGCCTTTGGTCGAGGTAAAGAAAGCTGGCTGATTGAGCATCGCGTCATGATGGGCGATACCGCCCGCGATACGGTTTGGAAAAATCTAGCCAGTCTGATCGCCGAAACATGGAGCCACAGCTGCGGTGCACAGATGCCCTTAGTACGCTTTGCCATCGACACCGGCTATGCCACGCAAGAAGCCTACGCCTTTGTGCGAGCTTGCCACGATCCACGCATCATGGCGGTTAAAGGTGTCGCACGTGGTGCAGCATTGATCGGCATTCCCACGGCGGTAGATATTAATCAAGGCGGTAAACGCTTACGTCGAGGCATCAAGCTGTACGCCGTCACCGTTAGCATCGCCAAGCTCGAGCTGTACAACAACCTACGTAAAAGCGTCGATGTCGGAGATGACGGCAGCCTTAGTTATCCGGCGGGTTATGTGCATTTACCTAAGATTGACGCGGAATATATCCAGCAACTATGCGCTGAACAGCTAGTGACCCATCGTAACCGTAACGGCTTCCAAGTCAGGGAATGGCAGAAGATGCGCGAAAGAAATGAGGGCTTGGATATTTTTTGCTATAGCCGAGCTGCAGCGATGAATGCCGGACTGGACCGCTTTGAAGAGCGACATTGGCGGGAGTTGGAACGACAACTAGGCGTCAGCTCCGATCCTGCTTCTCAAGCAGCCCTCAATAAGGCCACCAAGCAAGGTGGCCTTGCTGTTTCTGGAGGACAGAAAACACCAAGGCGGGTGGTTAAGAGTCGATGGATGTCATCTTAAGTGCCCGACTAAATTTTAAATCTGAAGAGCAAGGGACTCGCGCTGATTCAGAGGGAAGGCCCCTTGGTAAGCAGAAGGCAACATCATGTCGCTCTACCTTAAAATTTACAGCCTGATTGATCGTGTGACCGAGCGGTTTTTAGTGATCGATCAGCAAATAGGCACCCTCAGTTATTTACAGACTTCGGCCAAGAGCAATTTGGTGAGTGCGATTAATGAGCTGACGACACACAGCGCCGCCAATAGTGGTGTGGCCTATACCCACCAGCAATTCGTGCCCGCAGCGCTTTGGACCATTAACCATAACCTTGGCATCTGGCCCGCCGTGTCTATTTTTGATACGGGTGGCAATGAAATCGAGGCCGATATTGCGCATCAAAATAGCAATCAACTGCTGATTCGCTTTGCCATTCCAGTCGCGGGCTTAGCTCGTCTGACCTGATCACTTCAAGAGCGCTTATACCATGTCACGCAAACAACTTTCTGATCTGGACTTCGGCGGCGTTGCCCGTCTTCGTAATCTGCCTGCCCCAGTGAATCCAGATGAGCCGGTACGCCAGCAAGATCTGAATTCCGCCATTGAGGGCTTGGCGTGGAAAGATGGCTGTCGGGTGGTCAGTCAGGCCAATCTGAATTTATCGTCTCCGGGAGCGGCCATCGACGGCATCAGCCTGCAAGCTGGGGATCGTGTGCTGATCAAGGCCCAGACCGCTGCCAGCGAAAACGGTATTTATATCTGGAATGGCGCAGCCGTGGCGATGACCCGCAGCTTAGATGCCTCGAGCAGTGCCGAGCTGGAACAAGCCATCACAACCATCGAAGAAGGCACCTCGGCAGGCACCAGTTGGCGGCAGTCGGTGGTTAATTTTACACTCGAGACCAGTACCGTCACTTGGCTGCAGTTTGGTGGCTCTATCGGTGCCGCATCCGAAACCAGTTCAGGCATTGCCGAGATTGCCACGCAGGCCGAAACCGATGGCGGTACAGATGATTTGCGTTTTATTACGGCCTTGAAACTGAATACTTGGACGAATAAAACCCGACGTGCGCAGGCCACCATTGGTGATGGCAGCAGCACCCAGTTCGACGTGAATCATAACTTTGCCAGCCGCGATGTGCTGGTACAGGTCTATCAAACTTCGGGAAATTATGAGCAGATAAATTGCGATATCAGCCTGCCAACCACGAACACCGCAAGGCTTAATTTTGCAGGTGCACCCGCCAGTAATGCTTACCGTGTGGTAGTGATGGGCTAAATACAAAGGCTGATGATGAAAGATTTATCCTACCGCGCAGCTCCACTCCTCAGCACCCTGCCCGTCATCACCGCCTCAGCCGAATTAGGCGGGGTCACCGTGCGACTCATGACGGATAACAAACCCTATTGGTGCAACGGCTCAGTATGGATTGATTTATCTGCAACGGCGGACAGCCGTTTGACTAGCGCCCGGATGAGCAGCGACGTGAGCAATAACACCGTGACGCTCAGCAATGCGACCGGCCTAATGATCGCGCTCGCCGCCAATAGCCACTACGCGCTGGAGGCGAAGGTGATGTTCCAAACGGCCGCGCTCACCACTGGCATCCGCCTGAGCCAAACCGTTCCGGCAGGGGCAACTGTTGCGGCGCAGTGGAATATTCCGATTTCGCTCACCGCTAGCGCTCTCAGCAATCAACGGGCTGCCGACACGGGAACAGCCAGCACCGCCGTTGATGCAATTAACGCCAATACGCTAGCGACCGCGTCGATCTTGGTCATCACAGCGGCTACCGCAGGCAATATCCAAATCCGCTTTGCCTCCGAAGTCGCTGCATCCAATGTGGTGATCAAGGCCGGTAGCCATCTTGTGGCAACGAGAGTTATTTAATAGCGAGAATCACCATGCATACCCAAGAACAACTGACGCTGCTCGAAGACGCGCTAGCTAAGGGTGAAAAGCGGGTGAGCTTTGCCGATAAAACCGTTGAATATCGCTCGGTCGATGAAATCAAAACCGCCATTCGACTGATCAAAGCAGATTTAATGGCGCAAGCCGTCGCAACAGATCTTTGGCCGCGTGCACCACGGCAGATTCGTATCATCACGAGGAAAGCCAGTTAATGTGGCTGACGAATCTAAAACGCTATTTATTTGGCGGATCTACACCGACTTATGATGGAATCGGCTCGGGCCGTCGGGCCATGGCTTGGCAGGTGGGCAATCCCAGTGCCATTGCCGCGCTGGCCTATAGCCAAAACGAGCTATGCGCTAAAAGCCGCGATCTAATCCGGCGCAACGCTTGGGCCGCTGCAGGTGTGGAAGCTTTTGTGGCGAACGCCATCGGCACCGGCATTAAACCGCAATCGATGCTGATCGATACCGTTCAACGTGAAGCCATTCAAGCGCTGTGGCGCGACTGGTGTATCGATGCTGATGCCGCAGGGCTGACTGATTTTTACGGTCTGCAAGCGCTGGCTTGCCGAGCCATGTTGGAAGCTGGCGAATGTCTGATTCGCCTGCGCTACCGTCGCCCAGAAGATGCGCTGGCGGTGGCTTTACAATTGCAGCTGCTTGAACCTGAACACTTGCCCGCCACCCTGAATCAAGTGCTCAGTTCGGGCAATGTCATCCGAGCAGGCATTGAGTTTGATAGCTTGGGGCGGCGAGTCGCTTATCACCTGTATCGCAACCATCCTGGCGATGGGGCTTTTGCGCCGATGTCGGGTATGGGCGCTTCACTAGCAAGCGAGATAGTACGCGTTCCGGCCAGTGAAATCATCCACCTCTTCCGCCCATTACGCCCCGGTCAAATCCGTGGCGAGCCATGGTTGGCAAGAGCGCTGGTTAAACTCAATGAGCTGGATCAGTACGACGATGCCGAGCTGGTGCGTAAAAAAACGGCGGCCATGTTTGCTGGCTTTATCACTCGCCTCGCCCCTGAAGATAATCTAATGGGCGAGGGTCTGTCTGACGCCAATGGCGTGTCGTTTGCCGGACTCGAGCCGGGCACTTTACAAATTTTAGAGCCGGGAGAGGATATTAAATTCTCCTCACCGGCGGACTTAGGCAATTCCTATGTCGAGTTTATGCGTCAGCAGTTTCGCGCTGTAGCAGCAGCCATGGGGATTACTTATGAAATGCTCACCGGCGATTTGTCCCAAGTAAATTACTCATCAATTCGTGCTGGGCTACTGGAATTTCGTCGTCGCTGCGAGGCGCTTCAACACGGGGTGATTGTGCATCA
Source organism: Iodobacter arcticus (assembly GCF_042664895.1). Taxonomy (NCBI): domain Bacteria; kingdom Pseudomonadati; phylum Pseudomonadota; class Betaproteobacteria; order Neisseriales; family Chitinibacteraceae; genus Iodobacter; species Iodobacter arcticus. The sequence continues at coordinate 463,834 of NZ_JBHTBQ010000044.1, read as the reverse complement.
GCTCTGCCGCCCGATTTGGTCGGCTTGGATGGAGCAGGCGGTATTAGAAGGCGCGCTCCAATTGCCCAACTTTGCCCTCAACCGACGTAGCTGTTTAGCGGTGAAATGGATACCACAGGGCTGGCAATGGGTAGACCCGAAGAAAGAATTCGACGCCATGCTCACCGCCATTCGCGCCGGACTGCTCTCCCGCTCCGAAGCCATTTCAGCCTTTGGCTACGACGCCGAAGACATCGACCGCGAGATTGCCGCTGACAACCAGCGGGCTGATGAGCTTGGGCTGGTGTTTGATTCAGATCCGCGCCACGACCAGCCGACGGCACAACGGCCTCCGCCACTACAGGATTAATTCCATGCAGCTTATCCATTTAGCATCCCGTCTCTACGGGGTGCCGCTATTGATTGCCCGCTCGAAACTGGATGTGATTCTGTCGGTATTGGGTTCGCGCATTGGGCAAGTGCAAAGCTTGATCCCTGAAACCACCGCACAAAACTTGCAGAACCCACGCAATATGGTCGCCCTCTTATCGAGTGAACGCCATATCGCCATCATTCCTATTTATGGCACGCTGGTACGGCGCAGCATGGGACTAGAAGCAGCGTCGGGCTTGCTCTCCTATGCCGAAATAGCGGCCCGCCTCGATGCCGCCATGAGCGACCCACAAATACAAGGCATCTTGCTGGATATTGACTCCTCAGGGGGCGAGGCTGGTGGGGTATTTGAGCTGGCACAGCAGATCCGACTGGCTAGCCAAGTTAAACCGATCTGGGCACATGCCAATGACTCGGCCTATTCAGCGGCCTATGCACTGGCCGCTGCGGCATCCCGTTTAACCCTCTCGGCCACAGCGGGCGTGGGATCCATCGGCGTGATTGCCCTGCATGTCGATCAATCACTGAAAGACGCCCAAGACGGCTTGAAGTACACCGCGCTCTATGCCGGTCATCATAAAAATGACTTCACACCTCACGCGCCCCTTTCCCCCCATGCCGCTTCGGCTTTGCAAGCTGAGGTAGAGCGGATTTACAGCCTGTTTATCCATCAGATGGCCACCATGCGGGCCTTGGATAGTGAGGTGATTCGGGCCACCGAAGCGGGTCTGTACTTTGGGCAAGATGCCGTGGCGGCGGGCTTGGCCGATGCCGTACTCAGTTTTGATCAGCTGCTCATTGATTTTGAAAACTCACTCTCGGCAACGCAGAAATTGAGCAATCCCCGTGCTTTATCTGTGATTTCCCCTTCTAACCTCGCTCAGCAGGAGCACGTCATGGACGGCATCGAAGAAACACTTACTCCACCCACTGCCACGCCGAAGATGAGCCCACCCACGCCGCCACCAACGAGCAATGTCCCACCTCTTACTCCACCTGCACCTGCAACCACGGTGCCGAGCGAAGCACAGGCCATCGCCGAGCTGTGTCTGATTGCCGGTGCTTCCACCCGCACCGTGGAATTCTTAGCTGCTGGCATGAGCGAGGCGCAAGTTCGCCACATCTTGCTCGATGCCCGCGCCGAGCAGCCGGAGATTAGCTCTCGCATTAGCGCCGATGCAGGTACCAGCAGCCCCGTTGAAAGCAGTGCCATCGTCAACGCCGTTAAAAAACTCATTCATCGGGAGTAGCTCATGTCCGCCATTATGGAATCCCTCAATCTGGGCGATTGGCTTAAGTACGAAGCGCCCAATCTTTATTCCCGAGAAGTCGCGACGGTGGCAGCCGCTCAGAATTTGCCTGCTGCAACGGTCGTGGCGCGTCTAACGGCCTCTGCTCAGTTGGTGGCCCTGAATCCAACGGCAAGCAATGGAGCCGAAGTCGCCGTCGGGGTCCTTGCACACGCGGTCAATGCCACATTGGCGCTAGAAGACGATGCGCTGCTGATTGCGCGGCACGCCATTGTGGCCAGCACCGTCATCGTCTGGCCCGCCACGATTACGGCTCCCCAAAAAGCCATCGCCATTGCTCAGCTTGAACAGCGCGGTATTTTAATTCGCGCTGCAGCCTAGGAAGAACCGTCATGAATAATCCCTTTAACAATCCGGGCTTTTCGATGGCCGCGCTGACCACGGCCATCAATCTGATCCCCAATCGCTATGGTCGTTTGGAAGCTTTAAACCTGTTCCCAGCCAAGCCCGTGCGCACTCGGCAAATTATTATTGAATCACGCAATGGCGTGTTAAACCTGCTCCCCACCCTGCCGCCAGGTTCTCCGGGCACCGTTGGATCGCGGGGCAAGCGAGCCTTGCGCTCTTTTATTATTCCGCATATTCCCCACGACGATGTGGTGCTTCCCGAGGAAATACAGGGCATCCGTGCTTTTGGCTCAGAAACCGAAATGGAATCGATCGCCAGTGTGGCGGCCCAACATCTGGAAACCATGCGGAATAAGCACGCCATTACGCTGGAGCATCTGCGGATGGGCGCACTCAAAGGGGAGATTCTGGATGCCGACGGCAGTACGATTTACAACCTGTTTGACGAATTTGATTTAAGCGCTCAAGTCGTCAATTTTGTGATCGCTAATCCAGCCAGCGCGACCGATGTCAAAGCAAAATGCCTCGAAGTAGTGGGCATGGTTGAAGAGGCCTTGCTCGGTGAATTTATGAGCGAGATGCATTGCCTGTGCTCTCCCGAGTTTTTTGCAGCATTGACCAGCCATAAGGACGTTAAAACCGCCTTTACCAATTGGCAACAGGGGGCGATCTTAATTAACGATATGCGCCGAGGATTTACCTTTGCAGGCGTCACTTTTGAGGAATACCGAGGCAAGGCCAGCGATGCCATGGGTAATGTGCGGCGCTTTATTGCCGCAGGCGAAGCGCACGCTTTTCCACTAGGCACGATTGACACCTTTAGCACCTACTTTTCTCCGGCTGATTTTAATGAAACGGTGAATACACTGGGGCTGCCGCTGTATGCCAAGCAGGAACCTCGCAAGTTTGATCGAGGCACTGATCTGCATACCCAATCCAACCCACTACCGATGTGCCACCGTCCCGGCGTGCTGATCAAGCTGACCATGTCATGAGCGGCATGATTGAAATGCTGTATCAGGCGGCACAACGTGCTGGCCTACTTAAAGTTGCGGTTTGGACTCCATCGTCAGGAGCTTCAGGCGGCAGCGCTTGGGTGGATTTTAGAGCACCTGATAGTGAGATTTTGAACCACTTCCAGCTCAATACCGACTATCAAATCCATTGTCCCTTATCAGCCATGCCGGGAGTTAGCGCGGCAGATCAGCTGCAGATCGACGGTATTGAGTATCGCGTGCAAGCCGTGCGGGCGATTGCGGATGGAAGCGAGTTGGAAATCAGATTATGCAAACCTTAAGCGTATGGCTCGAAATATGGCCCCAAATGGCGCATTCAATAAAAGCGTCATCCCCGAGTGTTTTTGTTGGAGATCCAGCAGCGCTACTGAATTCCCGATTAAAGCATTCGGGAATGATGGCTAGCTCATTGATAGATATGAATATGAAGCAAGTCATAAGCGGTATTTCAAATGCCATCGATCCGTGAGCGCATTCTCAATGCCCTTCAGGCCAGACTAGATGCCGCACTGACGGTGCCCGTGTATCGCGCCCCCATTTTAGCGGCCAGACGAGAAAACATGCCGCTGCTGATTTTGGAGCCACAGGCCGAGTCTGTAGAAAGCATTGCGGGTGAATTATCCGAGCGGCAATTAAGCGTGGTTTTGCATGTTTTAACGCGGGGAGATCTCGCCCATCAGCAGGCCGATGAATTACAAGTCAGCGCCAATCAAGCCATGCTCGCGCTGAGCCATCTCCCAGAACCGGCCTTTTTAATTCATGAAGTGGATTGTGATTGGGATTTTGAAGACGCCGATTCGATCGCCGAGCATCTGGTGACGCGCTATCAGATCCGCTATTTGTGCAACAGGCAGGATCTTTCACAAGGGAATTAACATGCTCGCTGTGATCTTAACATCGCCACATATCCATGAAGGCCAGCTGTATCCAGCAGGCAGCACACTGGATTTACCCGATGCGCTGGCGAATTGGCTCATCAGCCAAGGCATCGCCAATCTACTGAAGTTTAAAAAAAACCTGAATGACAAGGAGCAAGATGATGGCCTTCCAAAAACGTAGTTTCGTAGGTAAGGGCAAGGTTTACCTCGGTCGCTTTCAGCAAAATAATCTGCAGCGCATCGGTAACACTTCCAAATTATCGCTCACCATCGACGATGAATCGAAAGAGCTCGCCGATTATGAAAACCCCGGTGGCGGGATTGCCGATGCCATCACCCGCATCAAAGAGGTAAAGGTCTCATTGACGCTGCACAATCTCAATGCAGCCAATCTGGCCATCGCGTTGTTTGGCAATGCCAGCAGTATCGCCAGCGGCACCATCACTGCTGAAAGCCACACTGCTTATAAAGGCGCCTTGATCCGTCTGGATAAAATCGGCGCTAGCGCAGTCGTCGTCAGCAATAGCGGCGCAACCATTACCTATGTGGCCGGTAGCGATTATCAAGTCAGCGGTGCGGGGATTTTAATTCCCGATGGCAGCAGCATCGCCGACGCCACCACCATCAAAGTGAGCTACGCCTTTGGCCTGCAAAATATGGTCGAGGCCATTACCGCGACCGGTGAAGAATACACACTGGCGTTCGATGGGCTGAACGAAGCCGATTCAGCCAAGCCCTGTGCTGTGGATTTGTGGCGGGTGCGTTTTTCACCCTTAAAATCGCTGGATCTGATTGATGATGATTTTTCTAAAATAGAGCTCGAAGGCAAGCTATTAAAAGACGAATCGCGCCCCATGGGCACCTCGTCCTATTTCCGCTATGGGTTTATTTAAATGCGGGCCGTTAAAACGCTCACGGTCGGCGACATCTCGTTTGAAGTGCGCGAGCTGACCGTGGCGGATATTCGGCTGTGGCTGCAAGAGCTGATCAACAGCGCCGAACCCGATTTAGTCGCCGAAGCTTTATTTAATGACATTTCGCTGGCCGACATACCCCGCTTATCCAGCCTGACGATGGCTCAAGTTGAAACCATGACGCCCTCCGAGCTACGCCAAGTAATTGATGCCGCCAAGGGAGTGAACGCGGATTTTTTTACGCTGCGGAACAAGCTGATTCAGGCGGCGCGTGTCCTGCCCGCCGCAGCCTAAAAACCTTGCTCCACGCTGCCTGCACCTTGGCTCGATTAGGTCATAGCCAAGTATGGAGCTATCCCTATACGGTGTTTATTGCTGCGCTGGATGAATTAGGGCAGAACCAATGAGCAACGATGTTTCCCTCGCGATCAAGATTGGCTTTGACGGTTCTGCCGTGCAAAAGGGCATGTCACGTCTGTCGGAGCAGTACCGGGCATCGTTGCAGGAAATGCAGACCACCTCAGGCAAGCTTGATTCTTTCGGCCCCATGAAGCGGCAAACCGATGAGGCGCGTAAAGCATGGCAGGCGGCGCAGGCTGATGTCGCTCGATTGGCGCGTGAAATTAATAATGTCGATGCGCCCTCTAAAGCATTGACCTCACAGTTTGCTGCCGCAAAAAAGGAAGCTCAGGGTAGCAAGCAGGCGTTTAAAGAGCAGCAATTGGCGCTCGAAGTATTACGGCGTGAGTTGCAAACAGCGGGCGTAGCCGCCGGTAATACCAATACAAGTCAAGCTAAGTTACGAGCAGGGATCAGCGCCACTACGGCGGTTTTATCTCGACTTAAAACCGCCGATTCGGCGCGTGACATACTGGGTATTCGGGGCAATGATGAGATTAACGCCGAGATCAATCAAGCCAAAGCAGCTTATAACGCACTTAAAGAAACGGGGCTGGCTTCTACCTCGGAGTTAGCGCGTGCCGGTCTGGCCTTGACCCAGCAAGTTGGTGAATTAAAGGGCGAACTCTCTGGCGTGCCGACGGTACTGGATCAGATCAAGGAAGGCGCTGCGGGCCTGATTGCAGCGGCAGCGGGGATTGGGCTGACGATACATCAAGCGATCTTGTTTGAATCAGCGATGAGCGATGTTAAAAAGGTCGTCGATTTTGATAGCCCAAAAGGCTTTATCCAGCTGAGCCGTGAGCTTAAAGATCTATCGCGTGAGATGCCAATCACCGCCGAAGGCTTGGCCAGAATCGCCGAGGCCGGTGGGCAAATGGGGACGGCCAGCGAAGATATCAAAGGCTTTGTCACCGTGACCGCCAAAATGGCTTCGGCCTTTAAAATGCTGCCGGAAGAAGCAGGCAAGGCCGTGGGTGAGCTGATGAATCAGTTCGCGCTGTCGATTCCACAAGTGGTCAAGCTCGGCGATACACTCAATCAGCTGGGCAATAAAACCAATGCCACAGAAAAAGATATTATCGCCGTCTTAACGCGCACCGGCGGCATGGCGAGACAATTTGGACTCACTGCCGAGCAAGTCGCCGCCTTAGCCACCACCATGCTCAGCCTAGGCAAGACCCCTGAAATCGCCGCGACCGGCATTAATGCGCTGCTGCTCAAATTACAAACGGGTAAAACACAGAGCAAAGAGTTTCAAGATGCACTGGCGAATATTGGCTTATCGAGTCGGCAATTAGCCACCGATATTGCCGCCAATCCGCAGGTGGCCTTGCAAAAATTTCTCGCCACCATCGCGCTATTAGATAAGCAAACGGCGGCTGAAACGCTGGCGCAGCTGTTTGGTGCGGAATACTCCGACGATCTGGCCACCTTGGTGGGCGGGCTCGAGCTCTATCAAAAAGCACTGACCATCAGTGAAGATAAAACCGCCAGCGCGGGCTCGATGAATCGTGAGTTTGCCGAACGCATTAAAACCACTGAAGCCCAATTGCAACTAGCTAAAAATGCCATCACCGAAGCGGCCATTGCGCTAGGCACGGTGTTTTTACCTGCTGTCGTGCTGGCCGCCAAGGGCGTGGCCTCTATGGTGCAATCCATCGCCACCTTAATTGAAAACTACCCACTGCTATCTGCTGCGGCTGCCGTCGCGCTGTCGGTGCTGGCGGGATTTACTGCTTTACGTGCCATTTACGCGGGGGTGGTGATCGCCATCACGTCCATGTCTGCATCCTTAACTGCGCTAGGCGGAGCCAGTACGGCTGCGGGCACGGGTATGGCGACCTTCGCCGCCAGCATGGCTGCCGTCGCCCCGCAAGTGATTGCACTGACGGCTCTGCTTGCTGCCAGCTATTGGGCCGGTGGCAAGATCGCCGAAATGGTTCTTAAAGAAAGCGCGGCACTGCGTGATGAGCGGGCCGAGATCGCACAATCACTGCAAATCTACAAAGAGTTTAATGCCCTTAAAACCAAGCTCGCGGACGCAGGCGCACCGGCAGGTGCGGTCGATCAAGTGCAACAAGCAAAGCAGGCTGCGCTGGCCGACCGCAGCAGCTATCAACAAAATCTGGCTGCCGCCCAAGAGTATGTAAATGGCGCAATCGCCCTGATTCAGAAGCTAGCCAATGAGCGGCAGCGCTTATCCCAACTGCTTAAAAACCTTGATCAAGCCGTCGCCGCAGAAGAAAAAAAGCTGGCCGAGGAAACGCTGCGCAGCCAAATCAGCGCCATGGAACAGGTCGCCCAGCAACGTAAAACAAGACTAGAAGCGGCGCTGAATGAAGAGCGGCAATATATCGAGCGGGTCAAAGAATTACACAGCAAGCTGGCCGATGCTAAAAGTGCCAACGAAGACCGGCTGCGAGAAATCAAACGCCGGGGCATGAGCGAGGAACAGCAGCAGGGCGATATTTTGGCGCAAGCCAAGGACAAGCAAAATAAAGCGGCTGATCTGAATGCACGGGCACAGACTGCCGCCAATCAAGGTCGCAACAAAGAAGCTGAAAAACTCGCCCAGCTCGCGCAAAAAGAAGCCGAAGGCGCAGCTTCCCTTGGAGAACGGCTAAAAGACAATAAGCAGGCCTACGAGCTGGTCGCCAAAAGTGGTGAGCTGATCGAGCAAGGCATCAAAGCAGAAATCGCCGCCAATAATGTAGCGGCACAAATAGCCCGTTATAAAGCCGCCAATGAATACGCGGCTTATCAACGCGTGCTGGGACTGATCAATGATTTAACGACGCAATTAACGGCCCTGACCGCCGAGGACAAACATATCACCATCAAAGCTGAAATCGACGATGCCATGAAAGCCATTGCCCAGCTTCAGGCCGAAATCAATGGATTAAAAGATAAAACCGTCACGGTGACTCTGGCACAGCGCAATGCCAATCAAGCCAGTAGCCCAGCAGGCTTGCAAGGAGGCGGAGCACTGGCAGGTTACGGTGGAGGCGATCGCATCCCTGCCCTGCTCGAGGCCGGTGAGTTTGTGCTACGTAAAGAAGCGGTCCGCAAATATGGCAGTGGCCTGATCTGGCGTTTGAATCAAATGAATTTTGATAGAGGCAAACTGCCCCGGTTCGCCCTTGGCGGCTTGGTGGGTGGCGGCCTGACAGCGGCTTTGGCGAGTGCGCCAGCTTCTGCAAACGACAGCATCACCGTGAATTTAAACCTCGGCGGTAAAACCTTTGTGATGCAATCCGAGCGCCAACAAGCCCGCCAACTAGTCGAGACTTTAAGATTTATGGATCGAGGTCGGGTGTCATGAAGCAGCTAGGAGAAGTGATTTTACCCAGCCAGCTTGAATGCCCAGCATTCAGCGAGAGCTTTGGCGTGGCCCAAAACCATAAGCTGACTTTAGGCGGAGAGCTGGTGGTGTATAGCCACACCCTGCATAACCGCAACCTCAGCCTGATCGCAAGAGAAGGCGTGGCTTGGTTTACTCAAACTCAGACTGACACACTGCTCGCCATGAGCCAGAGCGCCGATGCCCTACTGACACTGCAATGGGAGGGGCAATCTTTTACCGTGCGCTTCAACCATACCGAACCACCGGCACTGCGCTTTAGCCCTGTTTGGCCATCGGCCAATCGCTATTTTGGCGAAATTCGGTTGGTGACGGTTTAAGCACTAGGCCAAACGCACTTCCCCTAGTAAATCAGGGTGGCGATCCAGTAATTTTAGGAGCTTAACCAGTGCCAAAGAGGGCTTGGTTTTACCCGTCTCATAGCGTGAAAACGCATTGACCCCGCCTCCAAAAATAACTGACGCCTCTCTTTGATCAAGGGCTAGTTTTTTACGCACGCTAATAATAAATTCCGGATCAACAATTGCAGCATTCACTTGCTGATTGAACGCACGCATCAAACTCATGACCCGCTGGCTTTCCTCTGGCCCTGTAATGGACTCATCACAAGCCGAACAAAAATCACCGGTCACTTGAGGGAGGGTCGTCGCCTCACCCTTATAGATATAGGGTAGATCACGGGTGTCATGCACCAACTCGGCTGCACCGCAGACAGGGCATTTCATCTCATAACTCCTTAAAAGAAACAACAAGCAGATCATCAACGACGGTGAGCTTGAGGTAAACATCGCCAACGGGCGTACTGGGGCGGTAAACATCCTGCCAAATCGTATGGTCGGCGTGAGTCGTCATGCTCTTATAAAAATCAGTCGCTTCAAGGGCAACAATAATGGCCAGCATTTCTGCCACATCCAAGCCCATGGCGGCAGCGCCTATTTTTGCAGACTGCGTCATCCTGTAACGACCATCGACAATCAGCGTCTTTACGATAGGCAGCTTGCAGTGTGGTGTTCGTTTTTCCATAGAGAAACATTAACCTACTTGGTTTATTTTAGCAACAGCTGAAACAAGCCATCTCTCTTTTCGGAGCCACAACATGCCTATTCTGTCCTCAGAAATCAAATGGATGAAATCGCTTACCGTCAGCGATGACAGCAGCAATGGCGGCCGCCTGAGTAAGAATGAAATTCCCGATGGCGTTAAAAATAATATTTTTCCAGATGTACCGCAGGCGGAGCGCACGACGGGGTCGACGCGCTATCGCAAGGTATTTATCAAGTTTGCCAACCCTGATAATTTGCTCGCCATTGCCCCTAAGCTGTTTGTTGAAACCAATACGGCAGCGCAGGATATGGTGGCGATTTTTCCGGGAAGTTTGACCGATACCCAAGCCACCCTGACGGGTAGTGAACGGCTCTATGGCGCGGCTCGTTTGCAAACGGCCATCAATGCGGGGAGCAGCGTGCTGGAGGTCAACACCGAAGGTGCGAGCTTTAATCTATTTAGAAGCGGGGATTTAATCCGCATCTCTAATAAGGCGACGGTGGATGATGTTGCTGGCTTTGAGGAGTTTGCCACGCTGGCAGCCGCGCCCAGTTATACCGGTGATTTAGCGCAACTCACACTCACCTCAGCGCTGGCGAATTCTTTTCCGGCGACGAGTACAAAAGTGGCCAGCTGTTATCAGCCCGGCGATCTAAAGGCGAGTTCGACCATGCCGGTGTTAACTTCGGTGGCAGGCACTTTTAATAGTGCTCTGTATCCCATCATCGTCGATCATATCGGCGGCATTACCCAAAACTGGCTGCTGACTTTTACCTCGGCCAGCTCGTTTAATGTGACCGGGGACACCTTGGGCAGCATCGGTGGCGGTTCGATCAGCGTGAACTTTACGCCGCTCAATAGCGACTTCGCCCGCCCCTTTTTTACGCTGGATTTTCATGCTTTTGGCGGCACTTTTGTCAGCGGCAATACGCTGAGTTTTACAACGCAACCAGCGGCCATTGCGCTTTGGTACAAGCGAGTCGTGCCTGCAGGTGCAGCGTCTTACTCTGGGAATCAGGTGATTATTGGCGTGGATTGTGAATCCGCATGAGCACGATGGCCAGCCAAGTTTCGCTCACCTTTGAAGCCGTCGATGGCTTAGACACGCTGCAATTAGAAATCGACGAGCGCGATGGCACGCTCAATAGCCCCGTGCAAGTCAATTACACCCAGCCGCCCTCGCTGTTTGAGCAGGCAAAATGGGTCAGTTTTGGCTCGGTCAAAGGCAGACCAGAACCTTGGACTGCCCTCCTTGCCGTTACGGCCATCGGCCAAGCACACCTGCGTTTGTATTGTCGGCCCAGCAGCCAATTTAAGCTGTATATGTCAGAACCTGCACCGTTTATTCCTGCCGTACCGGATCTGCTCGTGCCGATGGCAGGCATTCCATATAGCTTGTTCTCCGTGGCGGTGCCGCCCTATGTAGTCAGAATTCCCGGCAAGGCCGCCAGTAATAAGCCGCCGATTGAAAGCTTGGGCGCACGGGAGTCCAGCGAGTTTGAAGTATTGACGTTTAACTTTCAGCGCCAAGCGCAGCTAAAACGCCCTTTTGTCTCGGCGGTCGAGATTTTATACAGCTCTATTTTTATTAATCGTGCGGGGACCACTGTGCCAGCGCCACAGCCCAATGCCGATCAGCTAACAAGTTTTGAGGCGACAGAAGAGGTGGCAGGCGCTTTGGTGGTCCGCTACAACAGCCATTACCAATTGCTGCGCTGTCATTACGGCCTGCCCAGTGGCGATCTATTAGACAAATTACGCTGGGCTTGGTTAGGGGGCGATGTCAATTCTGTCGGTATGCCACCCCTGCTGGTCTTTGCTATGTCGGCCAATAGTGCTGCGCAAATTAGCGTCGTGCGCAGTGTCTGGCCCTCGGGATTTTTGCTGGCCAATACCGCAGATGCGCTGCGCAAAGAAGTGGAAAACCCAGAGGGCAGCAGAGCGTTGGCAGAAACAGGCCGCATCAGCAGCACCGAAAAAATCAGTTCTTCCCTCGATCCGGACAACTATATCGAAGTCGAACGTGCCCGAGAAATCACGTTACAAGACGGGCAAGGCAAGATCTGGACGCTGAAATTGGCAGGCAAGCTATGAGCACCTACCTTGATCCATTTAGCCATATCAGCGGCTTTAACTTTGGCTGCAAGCAGATTGCCTCGTTTCAAATTCATGGCCCCCACTCCATGGCCGTTGTGAATAGCAGCTTCGGCGGTCTGGGCGATAGTCATGCTTTTGCAGTGGGCATGCAGCTGGCTGATTATAGCTACCTCTCGCGTTTAGAGAGTGCTCGTGATGCCTTTAGCTTAAGCCAGCTCGATTCATCATGGGACACACCGCCAGCAAATCTCTGGCGCGGCATCAATTGTGCGAAACAAGGTGACGGGACTTGGGGAGAGGTTATTAACAAAAGAAGGGGTTATCAGCTGATTCATCGTTATGAGGCCATAGAGCGAGCCATACGCTGCACGGTAACGTATATCAATCACAGCCCCATTCCACAAAGCCCTATGTATGAGCGCGGCATTAACCCTGATTGGAACTCGGGGCCAGATGCTTGGAATAATTGGCCCTTATTTGAGCCGCATATTTTACATATGCAGTGTGATTCGGTGCTGTACAGCAATAGCAGCGCATTTCACTCACCCCAAATCAGTTATTCCCCATTTCATAGGAATGAATACGACCAGCAAGATTCAATCGGCATGTCTATCGTTCCGGGGCCGGTTGAGCCGGGCGAGTCCCTCAGCTTTACGTTTAGATACTTTAAGGAAAACTAAATGACGATCCGATTTAATAGCGCGACTCGTGATCTGATTACCAATGCCATCACCGCCACCATGGGCTCTGCCACCCTTAAAATTTATACCGGTACGCAACCGGCAACAGCAGGAACGGCGGCCACTGGCACTTTGCTGGTCGATATTGTGCTAGCGGGGTTTAATGCCAGCGCCACCGGGGTCGCCACCTTAGTCACCTCTCCGCCCGTGCAAGGGATCGCGGTTGCCACCGGAACGGCTGGCTGGGCAAGGCTCACTGATTTGACCAATAATATCGATGGCTCGGTGGGCACTAGCGCGGCGGACTTTATTATTAATACGGTGAGTATTGTCAATGGCGGTACGGTTACGCTGACTAACTGCACCATCACGCAGCCCGCCTGAGTAACGAGTTATGGCTTGGAGCATCAGCAAGCAGCTCATCACCGGCCAGCTCGCTTTTAACAATGTATCGGGGACAATTGCTGTTCCAAAGCAGCTCATCAGCGGCGGATTACAGCTCGCGGTCCCGCTACAAATCAGCGCCAGCATCGCGGTTCCCAAGCAAGTCATCAGTGGCAATCTAGACCATCCACCACAAATAACGGCGACCATTGCGGTGCCCATGCAGTCTATCTCCGCTGGATTGCATTATGTGTTTATCGCCAAGAAACAAAACAAATCTATCTGGTTTTTTACCCGCAGCAGCAAGCGCCACCTGCGCTCGCCGATGGATGTAGGGATTTTTGCGCAGGGAATGATAGAAAGCCGCTGGTGGCAAACTCAATCTACGAGTCGCCTATTTAAATCGGCCTACCATGTGGGCCTGTTTGCTCAGGCCCGCTTTAGCAGCAAATATTCGCTCCACTTGGCAGCAAGCCACACCGCCCGCTGGCGCATGCCCGTCAGCCAACAGCACGAGGCCATATATAGTAGTAGACATGGAACAAGCCATCGCAGTCCTTACGCCTATGCCCAGCCTTTACATGCCACGCTGGCCAGCCACTATCAGTTACAGGCCTATGTAAAAACCAGCGCCAAACATGGCAGCTTATGGGCGCTTAAAATCTCGCGGCAATGGACTAGCCCACTGACCGAAGCCAGACAGATTCAAGCCCAACACACTGCACCATTTACTTTTTATGCGCTGGCCCACGGTGCGATCGTCAGCCCCTATCAGCTCAGACTAGGCAATCAGGCCCGTGCTCAGCATGGCTTAAATTACTCGCTACGCCTTGCCGCACAATGCTCGGCCTGCTGGCAGCCGATGTTGCATACCGTTACTACGATTACGGCCAGCTATCAATTGCGCCCCGTGCTCCGCAGCAGATTAAGCAGTCGCTTTCATTTAACGGCTCGCTGCCGCGCCAGCCACAGCAGCCGCAGTGATTTGGCGCTGCGTAATCGTGCTCAGCAACAACAGCGGCTGTTATATGAAGTCTATGAAGATCAACACGGGCAATTTCAGCAGTTCGATAGCGCAGCGAGCTTGCTGCACGCGGGGCAAAGCATCGCGGTGTTATCGGCCAGTATCAGCATGGATGAGCACTCGCCGTTTTGGATTGCCCGCATCGAAATCACCGACCTCGTTGCCATGCAGCGTATGCGTTTAGGCGATGTGCTCTCGCTACGTTTAACGGCTGACAGTGTGTTTGCTTTACGCTTGGATAGTCGCTCGCTCACCCGTCCCTCCCCCGCAGAGATTCGCATCTCGCTAACGGCAATTTCACCGCTGGCATGGTTAGCACCACCGCATGACAGGTCGGTGTCGCGAGTATGGGATCAGCCGGTGTGGGCCAGTGCGGCGGTCGCCGAACTATTGCCGGACTTTGCCATTGACTGGCAATTAGAGGATTGGCTGATTCAGGCTGGGCGACTGGCTGCTATTGAGGCCAATCCAATAACAATTGCTAGCAATATCGTGAATGCCGCTGGTGGGCTGCTGGAATCTTTACTCGATGGCAATATGCAGGTGAGGCATCTGTTTCCAGTCCCCATTCCGCTGTATGGACTCGCCACGGTAAGCACAACCTTAAGTGAAGATAGGGAATTATTTGAAATTGCCGAAACCGATGAAATCCGTGCTGGCAGCAATCTGATTCATATTAGCGACGGACAAAGTGGCGCCTCAGGGCAAGATCAAGTCGAGTTTATCGCCGATCCACAGCACAGGCTGGCAGGTACAGTTCGTGTCATTCCTAAGCCATGGCGGGAAGTTTCGCTGGCGCATAGCGGCGATGCAAGTGTGAGCATCCACCCCTTAGGTATCGTCAGCCGTGAAGAAAGGGAATTAATCGAGTTCAAAGCAGGCCGTGCACAGAGCAAATACCCGATTGAGCAACTACTCGATAGCCAATGGCAGTACGCCGATTTAGGCGCAATCACGGTGGGCGAGCAAGGTTTACAAGTGAGTCATCCACAAGGCTATAGCCTCGCCCACGTGCATTATCAAACCCGTGCGTTCGAATATCGTGTTGAGCATATTCGTTCAGAGCGCATTCAATTTTTGGTCATCGAGCCATGAGCCAAATCACCAGCAGCATTACCGTTCAGTTTGATAGCAGCCAACAAGGCTTTTTAAGCGCCGAAATCGACAGCCGCCCCGATGGGCTCAATAGAGGTCGCAGCCAATTTAAACCCGGCGATGTGGTGTGGTTACTGGTTTACGCCAGCCCCTTGGTGACCTATGGCATGCCGATTTTATCGGAAGGAAGCATCCTGCGCGGCACCGATCAAATCATCACGCAGAGCGATGTCATTAACCTACAAAACACGGCTGAGAGCAAGCTAAGTAAACCTGCCAGCAGCGCCCTTGTCGTGCAGTGGTACGGCAATAATCTCGGGGCGATGACGTTGGGGGATGACAAGATGAGCATCAGCACCGAGCGAGCCGGTGTCGCCGTGGCCAAGGTCAAATACAGCGCCAAGGCCCAATCTTGGGGCATTCAATCTCCCCCAAGTTCTGGCGGAGAAAAGAACTTCTCCATTGGCGTGCTGATTATCGGCAGTGTGAAAGATGATTGAAGCAACGGTACAAAGAGGTGCTGGGGATGTGCTGGGCAAAGAAATCATCGATCCGCTCATTGGCAGCGTGCAAGCCGCCATCAGCCGAGGCCGTGCTGAAATCGATGCCAGTTGCTCGGTACGTAAACTCAGGCTAACCACCACCTATCAAGCCTGTGTCCGCATCGGCCAACTCCTTGATGTAAAAGACAGCCTGCGCGGCCACATCGCACGCGGCAAAGTAGTCGGCATTGAACATATCGCCAGCGAAGGCATGCTGCTCAGCCATCTTGATGTGGAGATCCCTGCCTGATGGAAACGATGCATCAGCTGCGTGATTTACTCGGCGGAGACTCAAGCCAAAGGGGCATCGTGATGCGCATCGATGGCGATCATATCGAAGTCGCTAGCACGGCGGGGCTCAGAATCGTCAGCAGCAGAATCGCCATCAAGATCGGTGATCAGGTCAGCATTCAGCAAGGTGTGATTACCCAAGTCGCGGCCAAACCTGCCGCAGAAACGTGGTACGTGTGAACTCGCCATGACCTTTAAAATCGAGTTAGATCGCGCTGAAATCCAACGGCAGCTCAAGCAATTCGGCGACCAAGCCAAACAAGAGATTTATGCCGCAGCGGCCCAAGGATTTAAAACCGGCGGCAATGCCATCCTAGCAACGGTGCAAACCCATGTCGCCAGCCGTTTGAAGATCAAATCCGCCTCTTTTGCTAAAAGCTTTAAAGCGCGGGTATACGCCAAACATAAAAACAGCCCGCCGCTGCTGATCATCAGCTCGCGTATTCCATGGCTAGGCATCCATGAATATGGCGGAACCATCACCGGCAAGATGCTCATTCCCTTTGGCATCGCTGCCTTTAAGCAAGCGGGTTTACGCATGGGTGGTAAAAAATTTAAACAAATCGTCGCAGAGCTGATGCGCTCAGGCAATGCCTTCTTCAATCAAACCAAAGATGGCCGAGTGTTTTTATTCGCTGAAAACATCAAAGATAACGACCGGCAACTGACCCGCTTCAAGCGTGCCCACCGCAATGCCCATGGCCTTAAAACCGTCAAACGCGGGGTCGATATTCCCATTGCTGAATTGGTCAGCAGAGTGCAAATGAAACGTCGGCTGAATATTCGCCAGCTGGTACAAAGCAAGCTACCGCTCTTAGCCAGCGCCGTCAGGGATGCAATGCAACGCTAATCCCACGCCCCAACCATTCCACCGCCCGCAAGGCGGTTTTTTTACGCCGGAGGCCAAGATGGCTACCCATGATTCGGACCCAATCAACCGAGATCCCCTAGAAAGAGACGGCGTGGTGATGATGCCACGCGGTGAATTTAAGCAATTTCTAGAACACGCCGCCGAAATGGGCGCGAAACGCGCACTGGCCAATGTGGGCCTCGATGGCGAAACAGCGGCAGAAGATATCCGCGAATTACGCAGCTTGCTAGACGCCTTTACAGAAGCCAAACGCACCGCTTGGAAAACCGTGATCCATATGATCACTACCGGCTTTCTGCTGTCCTTAGTCGCCGGTGCAGCGATCAAACTCAAAGTATTCGGAGGCTAGTATGTTAGAGACTTTACTCGGCGGCCTACTCGGCGGCGCGTTTCGCTTAGCCCCCGAAGCGCTCAAATGGCTGGATCGCAAAGGCGAGCGCAGCCATGAGCTGGCCATGCAAGACAAAGCCTTGGAATTTGAAAAGCTGCGTGGTGCATCCAAGATGGATGAAATTGGAGCCAGTGGTGATGCCGCATGGAACAGCGGCGCACTCGAAGCCTTACAAACCGCCATCCGCGCCCAAGCCGAAAAATCAGGCGTGCCATGGGCCGATGCCCTGTCGTCCAGCGTGCGACCCATCATCACCTACAGCTTTATGCTGCTCTACGCCGCCGTCAAAATCGCCATCATCGCCCTCGCCCTGCAAGCCGGATCAGATTGGCCCGCCGCTGTGAAATTGGCATGGAACGACAACGATATGGCACTGTTTGGCGGCATTATCAATTTCTTCTTTTTAAATCGAATTTTTGATAAAGCGCTGCGCTAATGACCACCGTCCCCAAAGCTGCGATTACGCTGGCCAAGCAGTGTGAAGGCTTCCACCGCGTGAAGAGAAATGATCCGCTTCGCCTCGCCCATCCCTACATCTGCCCTGCAGGGTTTACAACGATTGGCTACGGTCATCTCTGCCACCCCAATCACCCACCCATCACCGCAGCAGAAGCCGAAACCTACCTCGCACAAGACCTACAAACCGCCCTCAATGCCACTCTAAAATACTGCCCCATCCTCGCCACTGAGCCAGAAAACCGCCTCGCTGCCATCGTCGACTTCACATTTAATCTTGGTGCTGGCAGGCTGAAAACATCGACCTTGCGCCGCAGGATTAATCAGCGGGATTGGGCAGCTGTGGCGGTTGAGCTGAGAAAGTGGATTTATGGTGGTGGGAAGAAACTACCGGGGCTAGTGCTAAGAAGGGAGATGGAAGCTGGGCTTTTGCATACTCCTCATTCTCCCAATACCTGAATAAGCCTTTGCCTCGCGTCATCTTTTTGCTTCTGCAAGGTATGAAGCTCATCTTCGACGCGCTTATAGCCATCGTCAGTGGGTTCTCCCCACATAACGGGTGAATGACTGGCAAGTTCCAGTTTCTTTTGTTTGATTTCACCATCCAGCTTCTTAATCACGGCCTCGATGTCTTGTTTCTGTGCCGAGTGCGATGCTTTAACAGGAGAGGGCGTTACTCGTGAGATTGTTTGCTTCATGTCTTTTAGTTCTGTTTTTGTGTCTATGAGTCGTTTCTGTAGATCAGCCTGTGCGCGTTCCAGAATCGCAATTTCTCTATTGTGCAGTTTGTCGTATACGATCCAAACTATAGAGCCAGAGATCGTCACCCCCGCTATAAATGCAGTCAAGTTTTTGTGATACTTTTCAATAAAATCTGAAAGCATACTAATGCTTTAGATAAAAGACGTCATTAAACATGTTTTTTAAAGTAAGTATCTCTGACAAAATAAATGCACAGGCCAAAAATAATCGCAGGTAAACAAACTGTGACGAATTCAGATTGAATCACTAATAGCCCACGCACACTAAAAAAAGAGCTACCTATCGGTGAAACAGAAATAATTCGCCATGGCAAGAAAAAACGCTCGAAGCTAAACGGCCAGAGCAGAGCCACTCCCAGCCCACCATCCGTTAATGCATCCAATAATGGATGTGAAACCATGGATATAAATGAAAAAATAAAAACAGATAATTTGTTCGAGTTTAATTTTTTATAAAATAGCGTACAAAATAGTGCCATCAACAGCGCGGTAGAAATGGAATGCGTAAATCCACGATGCCCCCATTGCGATGCATAGGGAATTCCAAGACGAAAAGCAATCACATCTAAGTCTGGAAGAATGGATAGCAGCATTCCTACTTTTAATAAAGAGGAAGATATTGATCATGTTCCCAAGCCTAAGCCCACACAAAGGGGAATAAGGGCATGAGTCATAATAGTGGCCATGTATTTTATAAATTCTCTATTTAAATTCAGCGAACTCGCATTGCCAGTCTGCTGAAGTGGGGACTTAAAACTATAAACGTATTAAGAGAATCAGCCGCACTGCCTGAAAATGCGTACTTAGCTCATTTAAAAAAACAGAGCTGAAAATGGCGGTTTTAAACTAACAAAATTAATCACCCTGCTATGCACCATCTGGATATTTTCTCCATGCCTTACTATTGGGTCGGGTGATCTTGTCTATATTCCCGCACACTCGGCACCAAGAGCCACGAGTAATATTACTTGGGACGGTCTTCCATACATGCCCACGTTTGTAATAACAGGGGTCAGAACAAAATTAAATCCTACTATGCTTCATGCTCTCAGAGCCAAAGAAAGCAGATTTAACTTTACTCTGACCCTAGTTATTTCTTCAATCAGATTGCTGCGGGAGTCGGGGAGTCGTACTTGTAATGGGTTCCAGCGTATTGCTTGAGCAGGTTGCCGAAAAAATAGCAGATGAAATGCTAATATCTGCTATTAAGGTTACTTTGGGCGGAAATAAATCGAAGAACAGGGACGTATTGATAGCTATTAGTTATCTGCGAATAGATGAATAACGCCCCTGTGCTTTCTATTGCTCTAGAAAGTCTCTGAGTTTGTTTTTTAAAACATCATCTTTTAATTTATCATCCCCAATTGACTCTATTTCCCAACCATAAGCATAATCAAATTTAACATTTATCCTTATGCCATTGTAAGTGCAAAGTAATACATCCGCCTCAGGAATAGAAACCATATCAAGGCAGTAAAGATTAATACTCGAACCATACTGATTTATTTTTATTTTCACATGATCAATTGATTTATTCATGTTTAAGAACATTTAGATTTCTGTCTTTTTAAGTACATCATCACAATTAAGGTCCCCGATCGTAGATATTCAGTTTTAATGAAAAAATGAACGTGGTTTTTGTTTACTCATTGTTTTTCCATACATCTTGGTATCCATTGCCATCAATAATAAAACTAAACCCAGGCTCAAGGCATAAATAGTCAAAAACATTTGGCAAGTAATCAGTTAGGTGCTCAATATGCATTGTTTGATAAAAATCAGGGTCTTCTGAGTTTTCTCCACAATAAAAAAACCATGTAACATTTTCACCATCATTAGGTATATTTCTCATTCCTACGGTAGGATTTTTACCTATTGTTTTTATGGCGACAGCAACCATTTCTTCTAATGAATAAGGAGTAATAGCAGAGCAATTTTTTTTACAAATATCTATCTGCTTTTGAGTCGGTATTTCCTTTTTCATATTCCTCATATTCAATGATTCGATTTTCTTATTTCAAGCAGAGCCTTTTCTAATAACTTCATATCAGGTGGCGTCTTTTGTGAACTTTTTGATCCAAGCCAACGATGGATTGGGTTCTTTGGTCCACAACCAATTAATAAGCCCTCTGATGTTAATTCACTTTTCTTAATGAAGACTTTGATTATATTTCCATTTTCATCACTTATAGTCGACGTAATTAATGAATTTTTTTCCAAAAATATAAATAAAGACTCTAATGCAGTCTTTACATTCTTTGCCATATCAGGAACATTTGAATAGGCTTTGAGAATCTCATCAATATTCCATACGTCATAATCTTTATCCATTATTCCAATCTCTCTACAGAAGATATACCGTTGACTTTAATTAATTTCCCTGTTGAACGATCCTTTATGTACTCTCCGCCATTTGCACGAATACGACCTTCTTTTGCAATTTGATCTAATTTGTTTGCGGATGGGCTAGTAACTTCATAAGTAGTTGCCGTTTGGTTTTCAATCACTGCGGTATCAACTCTACGACGCTCATTTGTATCAGGGTCCTTGACGGACTTACCATTTTTATCGCGCAAATAGCATTCGCACTGGATCGTAGCATTTGGATTTTCTGCTTTAATTCTCTCATTAAATTCTTTATGCCGTCTATCTCCTTCAACAGCATTTTTAATTCTAGCCAACCCCAGCGGATCAACCCACTCCACCGGATTCGGAGCATAAGCATGCGTATTAATCCCGCCAGTTAGACCAATCGGGTCACTACTAATAAACCGCCCAATCTCCGGATCGTAATAACGGTGGCGGTTGTAGTGCAAGCCGGATTCTTCGTCAAAGTATTGGCCTTGAAAGCGGATTGGGTTATTGATTCCGGCTTCTTTTGCCGCATCGCTGATGACGACCTGCGCTTCGCCCCAAGCCTTGTACTCCGCGCTCCAAGCGATTTCACCGTTTTCATCGCTCAGTGTTTGCGGCGTGCCGAGGTGGTCTACGTGGTAATAGGCGGTGTGTTCTTGTTCGCTATCGTTGGCGGAGACGATTTGCGCCAGCGGCACAAAGCTATTGGGCTCGAATAGGTAGTGGCGGGTGTGTTCGGCAGTTTTTTCCAAGGCGATCACGTCGCCGTCCCAGATGAATGCTGTTTTGCCTTGAGCGTTTTCTTTGCCGATGCTGCGGCCGAATACGTCGTAGAAGTATTTGGTTTCACCGGCTTGGCTGCTGATTTTGCTCAGACGGTTGAAGCCATCCCAGCTGTATTTAGTGGTTTGTTCGCCCTGCTGCTTTTCAATCAGATTACTGCGAGCGTCGTATTTATAGTAAGAGCAGGTCTAATATTACAACAAAAATATTGTAATATTAGACCTGCTCATTTTTTTCGACCTAACCACGTCGTATAGATTACTTTGATTATTAAGATCCCAAATATTTATATTTTAAAAATAACTCGTTATCTCGCTCAATAAATTCTAAATGGAGGATGGGTTCAGCGACTTTTCCATCAACAAACAAAGTACACTCTGCCCCCCAACAAAGATTATCATCCATTTTATAAAAATCAAAAAATGTTCTAGGATTTCTAGATAAAAATGCTGTTTCAATAGAGGGCAAAGAGATAAAGGGGATACTGCCAAAAAAACCCTCGATCTCTTCATATATTTCATCTAAAACGGCTTGGGAAACGCTAAATTTCTCCTTCAATTTTTCTTTGTTGTTTGTGTTTATTGCATCAATAAACTCTACAGCAAGCATATAAGCTTTTTCTTGAGCAAGCTTATTCGTCATTTTTTTCTCCTTTTTGATGGCGTTACCGTACTTGTGCCTGAACTTGCACCAATTACTTTAAAATAACCTCATGTTTTTAATGTCGTACATTTTCCATGTCTGAGGGCCGAAGCCCCGCAAATTTTCAATACTTATAAGTAAAGAAGGCGAGTGAGGTCAGGCCTAACACTCCAATAAAAATATTGGAGTGTTAGGCCTGATCAAATTTTTCTTAACCTCATTTTCTTATTGTGAAACGTAAGATCTATTACCTTTGCATATTTTATGGATATATCTTCTTAAATTTAATTGATGACGGATATTCAGAAACAAAAGACTCTCTTGAAATAAAATCAAAGAAAAATTCTTTGTATTTTTCTTCTGAATTGTTTGCATACTCAATTAATAATTCAGGATTGCCATATTCAAACTCAATCCCAAGTAAAGTAAGCGCCCATTCTTTATTAGGTGAAGCCTCATCTATCTTTGATAGAGAACAGATCAGCGCAGGATAATAAGTATCCTTAGCTGAAGACTCAAGGACATTTCTTGTTCTTTCTTGTACTCCATAGTCGTCACAATCCGAAAATGTAGCAAGTAGCGTCATTGTTAGGTCGTAATTTAGGTGCAATTTTGCCTCAGCTAATGCATCTAAAAAGTTATCATCATCTCCTTTTTCTTTAAATGTCGAGAATTTTAATAGTCGTTGTTTAAGATCATCCATTTTCACTGTTTTGGGTTTTCGTAATATAGATTCGGCAGATGCTTAATCAGGGTTTTTCATCATTCCAAATTTTTATACTACTTTTATTTATGTTTATGAAGGTGGAGGTCCCGTTAAATGCCAGTCAGATAATTAACTTGAAAAGGTTGGTCAAGTAAAAATCTAATATTCCATGTTTGAGTGTTAGATATTTATTGTTTTTTTTATTATTTAAACACTCCAAATAATCACATCCTCATTTTCATTTTTGCCAGGAGCGAGTGCTTTTATCATGAGGTCATTATCGTCATAAATAAAATTAACTCTTTCCGTATGTCCCCAGTCTTTTGCTGTTATATATCGGCTTACAACATTCTCGCCTGAGTAGTTATAACAAATTATTGAATAATTTCCTCGAGGGGAAACGCCAACATACATTCTTTTTTCTCTGTCAATCCACCTTAAAATTCCATATCCGATAAGTTCTGGTGGTTTATTGCTATTTTCACTATTAAAAAAATGTTTAGATGTTTTTATGACTATATCTTTATCATTGTAATCGTATGTAATAATAGTTATTGGTGCTTTCACATCATTTTTTGTTGTTGAAATAATGACAACGTCAAGCATGTTTTTTAAAAAACCAGAGCTTTCTACTCCTTTTTCTCTGGCTTCCCATGGTGAATTATATTTTTTCTTTAACCTACGTGCAGGAGTCATTCCAGAGGCCTCATCTGAAAATAGTAGGGGTGAAAATAAATTACCATAAGAAAAAACCCAAGAATCTATTTTATCTATCCGACCAAGTTCACTTGATATAAATTTAATGTCATTCTTGATTAAATTATATTTATTAGTACATTCTGTTAGAATTTCTTTTGCGATCAAATCATTAATTAAGTCCAAAATATTTTCCTTTATCCGCAACAACCTTCAAAAGGTTTTTTCCATTGGCCACTTTCAAGTAAATATTTCAAGAAAGAACTGGGATCATAACAAAATTATATCCTACTATGCTTAATACTCTTAGAGCTAAAAAAAGTGGATTTAACTTTACTTTGACCCCAGTTATTATACTTTGACCCCAGTTATTATAAACCTCTGCTTAAGTATGCTGCAGTTAAGAATGAAGGTCTAAAATTTTTGTTGAAATATTGGACCTTCCCTCCCTCTTTTTACGTCGTTTATTCAAAGATAGTTCTATACTTTTGGCTTATAAACTGCTCTTTTTATCCCATTCTTGATCAGCATAAGATGAGTATATTTCATTTATTTTTAGGCCACTTTCACCTTTAAGTAACACATACATTATTCTTGCTTTTGGACTTTTTGTATTTCGGGTGATTACTTTTATTTTCTTACCCTCTTCCTCTATGGTGATTATTTCTTGGGAGAAATATCGGGGCCTTGCTGTCGGTAGAACCGCGAGAAATGCCTCTCCGTTTTTGGAGATGGCTTTTATTGATAAGTATTTATCAATAATGACCTTGGCTTTTTCTTTTGCTTCAGCTTTTGATGAAGATTGATTACTTACATTATTTTTATAGGATTCTGATTTTCTGATGTTATCAAACCAATCTTCCCAATCGAGCATTTCTGATAAAAATGCAGTCATAAATTCTTCAATCATTTTAAGAGCCTAAGAGCATCTGTTTAATTATTATTAAATACGAAAATTGTCAGGGCAGGTAATATGTACACATTACTACCTGCATCCACAGAGTTTTTCTTGCTAATTTTTAAAGTTTGAATTCATCCAACTAGTAAAATCAGATGAAACAATTAAGAAATAGTCAGGCGATAAATCACCAAAATCAGATGAAAATATTTCACCAGTACCTTGTGTAGACATGAGAAACCCCCTTCCCCCACTATTGTCTCCAATTAATATATAACCAGGGCAATATGTAGCAATTTCAAAAGTTTCATTTCTTTCTTCAAGGTCTTCGGCACAGTAAATTAACAAGCCATCGTCCCTAAGATACTCGTGATACCACTCTAAATATTCAATGTATGAGGTATCAATAATGCTTTTTATAGATCCTATTAACTTTGGTAAGTTAATATTTGTGGGTCTTTTTATTTTGTTGGGGATATTATTTTTAAGCATCAGATAGCACCTAAACAATTAAAATATTTGTAACTTTTCTTTGTTGCTTTTCTTGCAACACTAGGTGAGACACCCGCATCTATCATAGATTTATAACCAAAATTAAACTCATCTTTTAATGTGGTTGATCCCCATCGCCCGCCCGGTTGATTATCAAGTTGACGTCGATAAGTACGCTGTGCAGCTGATATTTTTGCATGCTCTGCTCCACTACTAGAAGGAAGTAAAACAGCTGGAGCATCAGTAGATGAGTAGCCAGGTATTTTATTTTGCTTGGCCCATTCATCTTGAACAGGATGATGTGACTGAATAAACCCATCATCTCTTGTGTTGCTGTGCCCACTCGCTCGATTACAAGCAGGACTTAGATTTCCGTGTGCATCAGCATCATGAGTTTTATATCCGTTTGGATTTTTTGATTTTGCTAAGCCAAATGGGTCAACCCAATAAACTGGATTCGGAGCATAAGCATGAGTATTAAATCCCCCCATTAGCCCAATCGGATCACTACTAATAAACCGCCCAATCTCCGGATCGTAATAGCGATAGCGGTTGTAATGCAATCCGCTTTCTTCGTCGAAGTATTGGCCTTGGAAGCGTAGCGGATTATTGATGCCAGCTGTTTTTGCCGCTTCGCTAATCACGACCTGCGCTTCTCCCCAAGCCTTGTACTCTGCACTCCAAGTGATTTCGCCGTTTTCATCGCTCAGTGTTTGTGGCGTGCCTAGGTGGTCTACATGGTAGTAAGCGGTATGTTCTTGCTCGCTGTCGTTGGCGGAGACAATCTGCGCCAGCGGCACAAAGCTGTTGGGCTCGAATAGGTAATGGCGGGTTTGTTCGGCGGTTTTTTCTAGGGCGATGACGTCGCCATCCCATATGAATTCTGTTTTGCCTAGTGCGTTTTCTTTGCCGATGCGGCGGCCGAATACGTCGTAGAAGTATTTGGTTTCACCGGTCTGGCTGCTGATTTTGCTCAGGCGGTTGAAGCCATCCCAAGTGAATTTGGTGATTTGCTCGCCTTGCTGCTTTTCAATCAGATTACTGCGAGCGTCGTATTTATAGTGGCTACCTGCGTATTGCTTTAATAAGTTGCCGAGTACGGCAGGTACTGCAAGGCTGTTGGTGGCGGTTTGTTGATTTGCCCCGACTAGATTACTTGCCGGATCAAAGGCGAAGGTTTCATGGCCGAGGCGGCTGTTGGCGGCGATAAGGCGGCCTACCGGGTCGTATTGATAGCTGATCTGGCCGCTGCGGCTGTCTTGAATGCCCAGCAACTGGCCAACCGGATCATATTGATAGCTGCGATTACTGCTGGTTTTGCCGCTGAGTGTTTGCTGGGTAATGCGGCCCATTTTGTCGAAGTGGTTTTGGGCAGTCAGCTGATTGCCCAAGGTGCGCTGGGTTTCGCGATGCAGATCGTCGCGCTCAAAGCTGGCGATTTCTTGTTTGTTCCACAGCATGCCGTGTACATGGCCGCTGCCGTAAATCAGCCAATCGGTGCGCTGGCCATCAGGGCGGATGCTGGCGATGCGGTTGCCGAGTTCGTCGTATTCGTGCTGCCAGTTGTATTGCTGTTGCTGGCCGAATAGCTTGTATTCGTGGCGTTCTTTGATGAGATTACCGACGGCATCAAACCCAAAATGGCATTCGCTGTATTGGTTTTTGGCTGCGTAAATCCGGCCAAGCGCGTCGTATTTAAAGCGCTCACGGCTTAGGCCGCTGCTGCGCTCGCTTAAACGGCCGGCATTGTCGTAGGCAAGAGTGGTGATTTTGCCTGCTTCTTCAATTTGCAGCAGGCGGCCGCTGCTGGCTTCATATTGATAGCGGGTGCGCCGGTTGCCAAAGTCTGTTTCTTCTTGCAAACGGCTGGCCAGATCGTAACTAAAGCGATAGTGCTCCTTATTTTCATTACTCAGCTGGGTAAGCCGTCCCAGTTTGTCGTATTGATAGCTAAGGGTTTGGCCTGCCGCATCAAGGCGGCTGCTGACCCGCCCTACACGGTCGTATTGAAACTGAGTTTTGCGCTGCAGGGCATCGGCATGGCTGAGCAAGCGGCCTTCGGCATCGTATTGCAGTAAATTTTGCGTGCCATCAGGATTGATGATTTTAGCCAGTTGACCATCGCTGCCATATTGATATTGGCTGGCGTTGCCTGCGGCATCTTGTGTGACGATCAGGCGGCCACGGGCATCGTATTGCCACTGGCTGGTTTTGCCGGAGCAATCGCTATAGCTTTGCAGCAGGCCATCCGGGCGATATTTAATTTGTTTTTTGCCGCCCTTAGCGTCGGTGATGCTGACGGGCAGGCCTTGCTCGTTATAGGCGTATTGGGTTTTATGGCCTAGCGGATCGGTTTCTTCGATGAGCTGATTTTTAGCGTTGTAAGCGCGTAGCCATTTTTCTCCCGTTGGATCAAGGATCTCAATCGGGTTTTGCTGCTGATCGTAACTAAACCGTACTTCACTGCCATCCTGCCGTTCGTGCAGCAGCATATTGCCTTCATCATCGTATTCAAATGTCTCAGTAGAGCCATCCGGAAAGATGTGGCTGATGAGCTGTTTTTTGGCATCAAAGTTAAACCATTCTTCATTATGGTCCGGGTAAACGATGCGGTAGTTGTAGCCTTTTTCATCAAAGTAATATTCGGTGGTCTGGCCCAGCGCATCGGTCACGTAGGTGAGATCAATGTTTTTATCCCACGCTAAACGAATATCCATACTGCCATCGTCGGCGTATTCGCGGATCGCCTTTGCATCGGCATGCTGGCCATCCCATTCCAGCGTAATCCCGCGGCCGGTGCGGTCTGTGTAGCGGGTAAGCAGATGGTTTTGGTACTGATATTGCCAGCGTTGTTCATTTTCATCGCGGGCAGCAATCAAATCACCGGCATCACTGCTTTGGGGGCTGTATTGGTATTGCGCCAGAATGCGTGCTTGCTGAGGATCTTGCAGCTTAATGGTGGTAATACGGCCAAGGGTGTCGTGTTCTAAATCCACCACGGCCCCGGCGCTGCTAATGAGCTGCACCATCCGCGTATCGCGGAAATTCATCGCAATACTATTGCCCGCACGGTCTTTAATCAGGGCAAGACGGAAGCTTTTGCCTTGCTGCTCATAAAGCTGAACCAATTCATGGCCGTAAGCCACGGAGAGTAATGTTTCTGAAAGACGGCTCAGGGTGAAGCCTTCTAGCACGTCTTTAATTGATTCACCCACGGGCAGCAGTGGGTAAGTCAGCGTGCGGCCCGTGGCGTCATGATATTTAAGCTCGGCCGCTTCGATATCAAAGCGGCTGGTATATGGCGTGGTCCAGCGCGCACCCAGCTCACCCCGCAGATCATTGCCTTCAAAGTTAGAGCGATATTGCCGCGTCCAGACAATAGGCAATACCCCAGGTAAGCTGAAATCGGTGTGCTGTAGTGATTCTTCACCCAGAGCAAAGCCGATGGAATTTGGCGAGGTTGCGCAACTACACGCAGGGCCTGGCTTTTGG
This sequence comes from Iodobacter arcticus, assembly GCF_042664895.1. NCBI lineage: Bacteria > Pseudomonadati > Pseudomonadota > Betaproteobacteria > Neisseriales > Chitinibacteraceae > Iodobacter > Iodobacter arcticus. Next base: position 435,533 of record NZ_JBHTBQ010000044.1, on the reverse strand, counting down.
GCTGCCTTATACTTACTTGTGACTTCTTTATGCTGCTGTGGCGTGCCTTTTTTGACCTTATTAACCACTTTGCTAGAAACTGCAGATAGTTTTTTAGGAAGATGCTTGATAAACCCTGCCAATAACTTTTTGAGAATCGGCTTTAAATGACTGGAGTACATTTTTAGCAGCATTTCAGTCAGCTGAGCGCCCCATGCCGCCATCGCTTTCCCAATCCGCAACATTATTTTGGCAGCCGAACTATCTTTGAGAGCCAAATCAATTGCGCCTGCTGCCGCAACGGTCATACCTGCTGCGGCTTCTCTTCTTACTCCCTTGGCAGATTTATTTAAGTCATCAAGGTGGCCGCCTACTGTTGCCCAAAATCCTTGATCATTGGTTTTGTCCAGGTGGTAGTGGGTTATCGGTGTTACAGGAATATGCTTTTGTACGAAGCCACTAAAGTTGCCAGATCCCAAACTAATTAATAGCTGTGCAAGATCGGCAATGATGGTGCCGCCTTGGGTGCCACATTTTTGTAAGGTACTTTGGATATTAGAATCAACGTAATTGACCCACTCCTGTGGTGTATCACGGTAGCTGGCAGGCAGCATGGTCGCCAACTGCCCTACCAATGCACCGCTTAGCTCTACTTTCAGCCAGTCGCCACCAACGCGGCGCAGGCTGGAAGCGCACAATTTTAAGGCAGGTCTAACACCAATTTTCGCCAGATTACCTGCGCCGGGCACAACACCCACAAGATCTACGCCAAGAAAAAGCCAATCAAATACATCTACTTCTTGAGATTTACTTTGTTTATCTGACATTTGCATCAGATCAACCACCACATCCCCTACTGAAATTAAATTTCCCACAATCGGCACCGCAGAGCCGACGGTTTTTAATTTTTCAACAGACAAATGCCCGTCACTGATACTGAGGAGCCACTCATCAAAAGACTTATTGGTTTGGGCTAAAACTTGGGCTGCTGTTTTGGGGTTGCCAGTAACAACGGCTACAGGCATAGATTGTGATTGAGCTGCAGAGGTCATGGGTTGGCTTTTTTAAATAATGTTTTTAGGCATGCTGGAGGCGACTTGCTCAATAGAGCCTGATGCAAGCGGCTTTATATTTCTGGCCTGTTGCAGTGCAGACTGCGCTTGTGACGCCATGTTTTTTGCTTGATTCAGCTTGTCTAATTCCGGAATTGCAGGCGCCGCCTGCGAAGCAAGGGATGTGAGCGTACCCAATTTGTCAGGATTTTGAATTGCAGCCTGCCCCTGAGTCACAAGGCTTTGTGCTTGATTTAATTTATCTAAGCCAGGTATTGCAGGCGCAGCCTGCGAGACAAGAGAGGTGAGCGCAGCTAATTTATCAGGATTTTGAATGGCAGCTTGGCCCTGAGCCACAAGGCTTTGTGCTTGATTAAGCTTGTCTAGCCCCGGTACCGCTGGCGCTGCTTTGCCTAGCAAGCTTCCAAGCTGTTGCATGGCTTGTTGCTGAACGGCAGCACCGCCTGCTTGCAGTGCCACTTCAGGCTCGGGCACAAACGGAAAAATATCTGCCTTGCCACGATTTGGCCGCCCAAGAAAGTTAACCGCAGCAGGCCCTGTTGGCAGGCCACTTACTGTTGCTTTGCCTGCATCATCCAACACCCCAGCATGCTTGTTCCCCAAAGCATCGGTAACTTCGAATTTACCTTTGTTTAATGAAAAACCATTTGCAAAGTCATGCAGAATATCTAAGTTTCCCATGCCTTCTTTCTTAAATGAAGGCGGAGCCATATTCAAACTCTTCGGCCCGCCCCAATCATGGCTCCCACCCTTAATACTGATTTTCCCCGGTGCATGCAGCTCAATTTTGCCGTCTTTGATGCGGATATAAGCACCACCAGCGGTGAGCAGGATTTCTTGTTTGGCGTTAAAAAGGCCCTTGCCTTTGATGGCCGTGAACTTGGCGTTTTTGTCGGCGGTGATTTCTATGTCGTCGCTTTGGGCCTGCATTTGCAGCTGGCCTTTGGCGGCAATCAGCTTCATGGTGATTTTGTCTTTAATGCCGCCGGTAAACAGGCTGATGTGCTGGCCTACATTGTGTATCCAGCGGCGGCCGGTGCTTTGGTTTGTGTCACGCTGGGCGATTTGGTCTAGGTTTGTGCCTGCGCTGAGGGTCTGGCTTTGCGGGGTGGTGATGGCTACGCCGTCCTCGCCGTGCAGCAGGATGATTTTTTGTAGGCCTGCCTGATCTTTAGATTTGGTCTTGCCGTCTTTATCCGTGTTGCTGCCCGCAGCTAAGCTTTTGCTGGCGTGCACATGGTGATAAAGGTGGCCGTGGGTTGCTTTGTCGCCAGCGCTATTATCGGGCTTAACAGTTTGCTCGTCATCGCCGGTTTCGATGCTGTCGGCGAGTTGTTTGGTCGCATATTCACCGAGGTTTTTGGCGGTTTCTAAAGCGGATTCGAGCTGGCTTTGGGCGGGTGTGCGGTCGAGCTGCGTGCCCGATGCGCCACCTTTGGCTTCGGTGCTAATTAAGAGGCCGCTGGCGCGAATGGCACCTTGTTTGTCGGTGCGTAATTCAAAGCCTTCGCCGCGTGGCTCGCCTTTTCCATCCGTGCGTGGGTGAATTAAGTAACCTAGGTTAAGCTGAGTTTTACCGTGCTCACTCGATAGCTTGGTGCGTACTTCGCCCTTAGTGTCGTCAAACAGCAGCTCGCCGTATTGTCCGCCTTCATGCTCTTTGGTTTTGATGCCAGATAATGTTTTATTGGCGGGCAAAGCGCCTGCGCCGCTGAACGTGGGCACCGGGTGGCTGCCGTTGTGGACGACGGCGGTGACGATGGGGCGGTCGATATCGCCTTCGATAAAGTCGACCAAAACTTCCTGGCCGATACGCGGAATAAACTGGTGGCCAAAGCCTGCGCCCGCACTCGGCATGGAGACGCGTACCCAGCATGACGACTTGTCATCTAGGTTTGCGCCAAACTCGGGATGTTCCTGAGTACGTTGCCAGTGGAGCTGAATTTTTATCCGGCCTTGCTCGTCGGTGTGGACTTCTGATCCTGCAGGGCCAACCACGGTGGCGGTTTGTACGCCTAGGCTGGTGGGCTTGGTAAATTCTTGTTCGCCCATATGGCTAAGCACCGGCTGGCCGCGTCTTTGGGCGGTAAAGTCGGTCTTATAAGGTGGATTCTCGGCTGAAGCCGCGCCTACAAGTAAGCTGGGCGCAACGAGGCCAAGCTGCTGAGTCAGATCGGCTGGAAAATTATTGTTTGCCGTAAATTTAAGCTCGGTGATGGCGAATTCGCGCTGTTCAGGCGAATCGAAATCATGAGCTGGGTGATCTTCTAAGCGAAACCATTGCCCTGCTTGTAAGCTGCGCAATGTACCAGAGCCGGTAAACGATTTCTTTTGTCCATCTAAAGCATCTTGGCGCAGCTTGGCGTCATGATTCAGCTGGTCCAAATCGCGAGCATAGTAATGCGCTTGTGGGTCGTAATATTCTAGCGTTGATTGGATTTGCTGCCCGCCATCACCCTGATCAACCGCGCTATCGCTTAAGCCATGGCTGGTACTACTGGCTTTGTAGTCGAAGCTGGCAAGAGAAACCGAGCTGCTGCCGATTTGCCGCTGGGTATTCCATGTCGTAAGAGAGTCGCTTTCTTCGCTGCCATCAGCACGATGAAAGCGAGCGATGGGGTCCGAAGCTTCGGGAATGGAGAAGACGTCGTCAAAAACCACCAGCTGCACTTGAGGCGAGTCTCCAGCCAAGGACTCGAAGCGCCACGAAAGGCCACTTTCCTTCAGTTGCCTAGAGAGGAATGCAAGGTCGTCCTCGCGGTACTGCACGCAATATGAGCGGGGCGGATATTCACCCGATAGCTTGAAATCTAGCGTTTGCACGGCGGCAAAGACGGGATTTTTGGCCTGATGCTCGGCCATTACCTGCTTCACAATGTCGACGACGGATAAATTCTGGAACACTCGCGAAGTGCGGCGGTGTCTGAGCAAGGCAAACGGCGGCTCAACCGTCAGCGTGTATTTAGCAAAGCCGCCATCAGAACCCAATAATTGCGCCTGAGAAATCACCCCACAGCGCTCTACCATCCCGCCTTGAGCATCAGTGATGGATAGCACAACGGGCAAACCAAGCAAAGATTTAAGCTCTAAAGCAGCGTCTGCGGATAAGCAATCAATGCTGTAAAGGAAAGGCCGATTAAGCCCCTCTGTCCCAGTTACCCGCTGAGGTAGCAACTGATCGCCCCACACTCCACTATCGCCAATTTGCAGGCTAATGAGGCGATTACTTTGACCAAAAGCTGCCGCAAATGAGGCAAGGAGATCTTGAGGATTCATTGAGAGGCAGCCATTGTGAGGATGGCCAGTATATTACACAAAAATTCTTATAATCTATATTATATTTATCACAAGTTTACACCGCGCATAAGCATATCACACTATTGACACAAGAAATCAAGCCATTCAATTAAATAAGTTTCGCGACACTCACATTTTTCTTCTTTTTTCGACAATCTGCGCGTGATTTCATTCTGTCGATGCGCAAACATTCCGGACACCAACTTTTGCGATTCTTAATCGACGCCAGCGGTGCATTCCAAACATGTCCAAATTCACACTGCCATGATAATTTAAGCTCGCAGTTTATATATTCTGTACTCAGGCACTTGCCAGCGTTGTTTGCTGCCACCTTATGGGCACTGTCTATCGTTAGACGATATCCTGAGCAAACTGGGCACCAGTGTTTATTCACCGCCATCGCATTAGACGTCCACTGATGGCCCTCAGCACAGCGCCATTGGATAGGGGATCGGCTTGAGATATAACTTGTTGATAAGCACTCCCCTCCTTTTGCGATAGCGAGCCGCTTTAAGTCCTCGAGTGCTTGTGCTTTTCTTTCTGTTTCATTACACCTTACACACCAATAACCCGCTTGCACCTGCGAAGGCACAATCTCAAAACGATGCCCCTCTTTACATTGCCACTTTAGCTTTACTGAATTATTGGTATATCGTTTTGATAAGCACTTCCCGCCATGGTTGGCCGCTAAAGCATGCATGGCCTCAATGCCCAGCAATTGTTTATTATGAGCACACGTTGGACACCAAGCTCCCTGTGCAACTCCGCCATAGAGTGTTTTCCATTCATGCCCTTCGGCACAGCGCCAATGCATTGGGGTAAAGCGATCGACAAACTGCGACAAGCATTCTCCACCCCGTGCTACGGCCAATGCCTGTGCATCCTCCGTGCTCGTCCTAAGGCAATGCGGACACCAACGCCCCGTTAATATATTCGATGGTTTCGCCTTCCATTCATGCCCATGAGCACACTGCCATGCAAGGTAGCTATGGCTATTCACATAGTCGGCACTCAGGCAAACGCCTCCCCGCTCTATTGCGGTGGCTTGCAATTTGTGTAGTGACTTCTGCCGCACATGGCTAGTAAGGTAAGCTAAAACAGGCTCCCCTTCCTCCTTCTCAATAAAGGCATAGCCAGCGCATAAAGCGCACCATTGTCCTCTTCGGATTGCATCACCCGTTGTCACCCATTCATGCCCCTCCCCGCAACGCCAACGTAAATCTTCGGCCATGTTTTCATACGTTTCAGATAGGCAATCCCCGCCCAGCTCCCTTACCAGATCCACCAGACGAGCAAACTGCCGATCTTTTTTATGCTGCACATCACACTGCTTACAGCCATGCCCTCTGAGCACAGCGGAGTAAACGGTGGCTTTGCTGTGGCCATTTTTGCATTGCCACAATAGTCGAGTCTTGTCATTCACATACTGATGTGATAAGCAAACCTCACCGAGCTTTTGGGCTAGCTGATGCACGGCTTCAATTTTATTGCTCGTTTTCTGCAATACGCACTGCTGGCACCACACCCCTTTTTCCACCATATGGGGTAATGAGCTCCAAGAATGGCCCTTAGCACAACACCAAGTCAGAAACGTTGCTTCGTCCACATAGTTCGATTTGCACTCGCCGCCATGCTTGGCAGCCAATGCAGTCATGGCAATGGCTCGGTCTGCTTTGTAACAAATGGGGCACCAAGCACCCGTTTTAATATCAAAGCCTTTCGCCTGCCACTGATGCCTTTGCCCACATTGCCAAGCCATGATCGTGTTGCTGTTTTTATATTGCTCTGTTAAGCAAATCCCGCCACGCGCTATGGCGATCGCATTGAGCTGAGCCAAGATCGTCTGTTGTTGTAATGGGTTTAATTCTGTTTTTGTTTTTTGCATCTTTGTAATCACAACTCACCATTAAGCGCTAATCGCAAACTCTAACTCATTCCACTACATATACATGGGCTAAAATCCAGTATCAATACTGGGGTTCAACATGCTCTTAGTAGTGAAGTGTTGTTCAGAGTCTGCTTGCCACGCTAAATCATTAGGTTCCCCCATCAAGGGGGCATTTCGGCCTTGCCTTGTTGAGTAGGCGGTATTTTCGAGACGCCTGAGTTTTTAGCTTATCTTTAATTTCACGTCATCATTTTTCAGTGGCCGCACCACAATCTTTTTCACTGGCTTAGCTGGCGACATTCTAGCCAGTAGATCTGTTGAAATCTGCACAAAGACCATACGTGTCAGCATCACATAGGTGGGTAGACAGACAAGAGCAACTTCACCGCCTGCCCCTCACTAAACCGTGCTTGAATCTCTTAACTCATTCGACTCCCATCATCCCGCCACGGGAAACGCCCGAACCAAACTTCCACTTATGAGGGTACAGAATTCATGCTGTGTACTTGGCACTGAGAAGCCTGCATAAGGGTGTACTTTAAAACAGCCATAATCTAACGCTATAAATTGCCCATAGCCTTCATATAGAAGTCCTCATCGAGGAGCCGAGAAAATTCTGCTTAAAAATGAGCTGATTTTGTGGGAAGAAGAGGATTACCACCGCTACGGCCATCTATACCTTCTCAATCACCCGCCCATCACAGAAGCAGAAGCCGAAACCTACCGCGCACAAGACCTACAAACTGCCCTCAATGCCCCCCTAAAATACTGCCCCATCCTCGCTACCGAACCCGAAAACCGCCTAGCAGCCATCATCTGCTTCACGTTCAACCTTGGGACGGCTGCAGGCGACGACGCTACGTAGGCGAATCAATCAGAGGGATTGCTACTGCGTTGGGTCTATGGTGGCGGGAAGGTGCTGCCAAGGCTATTTACGAGGTGAAGTTGGGAGGCAGAGATGATGGTGTGACGTTGTTCTGATCATCATAGCCCCCTAGATGCACTGCTACAAATGTAGAGTATGTAAGCGCCTCGTGTTATCTTCTTAAGCTTTGCTTGTCAAGCGGGGGGGGGGAGTACATGGGTGATCACAAATATGGGCGAGGAAAATTCGAGACTGATCCAAACTACATCGCCTATATGGAGATGATTGTGTCACACCCAAACTATGCTGGTATGCCTAACGCCAGATCGCTGGATGGAAGAATTAACTGGCAGGTAAGTTCGGGTAAAACGACATCGTTCTACAAATACTATCTCGAACGACGAGCTTGGTGGGTGGCGAAGGCTGACTATTTAGGGCTGCCTGGTCAAGATGATGAAAACGATAGGTTTACAGTCGCAGCCCGCATTATTAATCCAACAGGATATCGAACTTGTCGGTTATGTGGTGAAGATTTTAATGTCGGCTACTTCTATTTAAATGTTTCTTTTTCTAAAAAACTAAAGAAGGATTTTCCAGATCTAGACGTGGCAAAAGAACAACCCATCGATGACGTGATTGAGCAGATGAATCAGCTCGCAGACAACGCTCTCGTTGAAAACTATTTTCATACTCACTTCCCAGAGAGATTGGAATTCTTTACCAAATTTGGAATATCAAAGGAAGCGTTCGAGCAGAGCCGTCATATCCGATCATACAAGTTGTCTCCTGGTTTTATGGGAAACCCACCCGATCGATTAGATGGATTTCATGATTATCATGGCAGTTGCAGAAAGGAAAATGACCCTGGCAGATTCGACGAAAATATGCGGAGTTACAACCATGATAGGCGCAGCTTTGAGTGGTGGGCCGAGGGTAATTGGGCTTTGGCGGACACGCTATACAACAAGGCAGGCCCCGGAAAGTGTTCTACCCAAGGGTGCGAAAGGGTTCTGGACAAAGTCAGCCCTGACCATGTAGGCCCACTGGCTTGTGGCTTTAAGCAGTTACCACTTTTCTCTCCAACTTGTCAGAACCATAACTCGGCAAAAAATAGGCGTTTTAGCCTTGGGGACGTCCAAATTCTGCGTAACTACGAACGAATTACGGGTGAATCTGTTGCGTCATGGCAGGTAAGAGCTCATTGGGACAAATACAAAGAATTTGTCACTGACGACAGCCAGACAAAAGCATTTAGTAACTCATTGCGTTCATTGCAGGATATGTATTTAAGAACGCTGTGGGAGCTTTACAATAGTGGTAACTCGCGATTTATTGCGACAATCTTGAAGCCAGAATATGCTCTGGAGGAGTTTACTTTTGAAAACTTAGACGCCGGAAACCTTACATTCACCGGTGTTTCTTCAATCAAAAAAATAACCAACTTAAGGAAAAGTTTGGCAGCACGCACCGTGCGCATCGCATTTGAGGCCTTGGCCGAGTATGCATCAAAACTGATTGAGCGGAGAAAAATGGTTCGCTCGGATTTTCAAGACAACCAAAGCCTAATTTCATCTGCTGTGCAAATAATATCAGCAATGCGCATCGCAGGCGACACCGCTTGGAACGACGCACTGCACTCATCGCTTAGTGCAGACAAGAAAGAGCAACAGATCGCTTCCCTCTTTTTGCTCCATAAAGTCCCGCAACATGAAACAGATGAAAAATGCCGTACAATTCTTCAAGATGTATTTGATCAAATAGGAAAATCGGCTGAAATTGACTTCAGCCGGTATGAATTACAAATTGATGATATTTAAATAAGCACGGCCCCACTTAAAAGCCACTCATCAAGCTTCCCTGATTTTTTTTCAGGGAGGCTTAATCCAGCTAGAGCATCAGCCACTGTAAACGGAGCGGGCAAGCTCACATCAAAAAGACTGGCGTCTAACTTATTTTCCCTCCGACCAGTACAACGTTCATAAATTGGTTCTGGCGGAGAAAGATCAATGGCATCATCAGTGGTCGCGACAATAAATACCCGTCGACGCATTTGTGGAGCGCCATATTGCTCCGAACAAAGCTTCCATACGGGGGAATTTACCCTGTATCCAAGCTCTCGCAAAGTTGCACAGATGTCTCGAAGTACTTGCCCCTTATTAAAGGTCGCCAACCCCTCCACGTTTTCAAGAATAAATATACGAGGGCGAAGTCGTTCGGCAAAATGCAGATAAATCGATGCTAGGTCATTCCTTTTGTCGTCACTAAGACGAAATCCTGCATGCGAAAACCCTTGGCAAGGAGGCCCCCCAACCAGCAAATCAAGCTGCTTATCTTCGAGTGCAGCTTCAATTCTGGTGACAACGTCTTCAAATTCATTCTTTTCTTGTAAATCCCGTTTGAATACTGATGTTCGGCCTTCTTGAGTAACACTTGGCTCTAGGTCGCATGGTCGGTTAAAGCAGTAGGTATCAATAGCCTCCCTATTGTTGTCAATAGCAGCGACAACCTCCCATCCTGCACTTTCCAACCCCAGACTCAAGCCACCCGCACCACAAAAAATGTCAACACATGTCTTGGTTTTGGCAGAAGAAATGAACTTTCGTCCGATGGCAGCTGACAGCAAAGGAGGTACTGCGTTCCCGATCTGGTCTCGTACCGCACCATCGCTACCCAGAAAGATATAACTATCTGGAAAGCTTTGAAGTCGAGCAGCTTCACGGCTTGTCAACGTCCTATCTAAGACTGGATGTATATGAGTTCCATTCCCTGGACGATTGAAATACGTATTTATTGTGTAGGCTGGCTGGTCTCTACGAAGCCTACCGTAATAGGTCGTCCTAACAACCCCCCTCTCAGCACTCATTTCACGTATCTGCTTTAATCGCTCAGACGGTACGCTTTCAGGGATACTCTGCCAATTACCTCCTTCGGGAACATGGGAGATGATTAAGCGATCCAGCTCCGAAAGCGTTGGCGCACCGTGATTAAAGAAAGCGCTTCCCAAATCTAGCCGTGGGAATTTAACGGCCCGCTGTAGATGGCTGGCATAATTTAGAATCCGTTCTTCATTGCACCCTCGAATTTGCCTCAGAATATCTGCAAATTCGACTTCCACGGAAAGCCCGTACGACACGCCAACGACGGCCTCAAGCAAATCTATCAACCATGTTGATTTATGTTCAATCTCCCCATCCACGCAGCTTTCAATTTTGTGAGCAAGCGCGGCTATTAGGTTCGTCCACTTATCGTCGGAAGGGATTGGAAAGTTGTTTATCTCATAATTACCAACATGATTGTTGCTATTTTCAATCCGAAAATACCAATCAAATACGGCACTATTGAGAAGACCTAGCAAAAAATAACTTCTATTTTTTTGCTCTCTTTCGTCAACACCAGAAACAGAGATGTAGTTACATGAATTTCCAACTGCATGTAATGCAGGCACTCTACAAAATACTAATCGACGCGATTGCTGAGCATAGGAACACTGACGTCCCACAATACGTTCAATCTCGTAATGCTTGCGCTTTGGCTTGGTTTCAATAAATTCCGCGAACTGATCAATTTTTAGAAATGACGGCTTCTGAGTAGACGATGAGTGATTAAAGGAAAATCGCCCTACGTGTTCGCCGCGCACGAGTGGAATTGAAGTCTTCAATTCAGAGAATAATGCTTTTTGCGCTGTCTGATCGACCTCTCCTCGTGCATTTGTGATCCATTCAATATCACCAAACTTCCTAAGACTAGAGAGTCGTTCGAATGTCGCGAGCAGATGTCCAGTGACACGAGGGATAGCGGAATGTGTTCGAGATATTGCGTTCAACTTGTCATACTCCATTTTTCCATCTTGCTCACTTTCAGCATGAGTACCAATTATCCTAAACGCTTGCTTTGATTTTGAATCGAGATGAGTTATTGAGGTTGCTTGATTAACCGTTGAAAACGTCCCGCTCTCTTCTCTAATTAGCTTGATTTGATTAATGAGTCGATTCTCAATAACAAACCTTCGCAACCGCTCGCCTTCGCTTCCAGACATCCAAGAGTCAGGAGATATTATAGAAACCTCTGCCCCCTTTAATGCTGCCTCTGCACAGGATCGAAAAAAAATCCTTGAATATTCAAGTATTCCTCGCTCGCCAAGCATCTCCGCATATTGCCCCCTAATTTTCTCAGCGTCGGCCTTAACTTTTGAATGAAGCTCACAAATTGCGGAGCTGTTATCTTTATGTTTTTCCGTTAAGGCAGTCTCAGCGTTAGTGGCGCGATCTTTTGTAACGCGCAAACGACCGTACGGCGGGTTAATTATGATGTCTGCCGTTGCAAAGAAGTCACTAGTTACCCCTTCGAGGATAAAATCCAGCCCATTTCCATTTTGTACAGATACATCGCCTGCATAACCAGTCAATATTGAAACTCGATTAAGCAAAGCCTGAGCCCATTCGGCAATATCTACATCGAGCTCTATCCCAATAAGTCTTTCGTAATTGGTTTCTTTACTAAAAAGCAACGCTGCAGCCAGCAGCACCCCGCTACCTAAGCACGGATCAATGAGTGTGGTTTTGTCTTTACCCTTCGATAGGCTTGAGATCATTGCCTCGGCTATGTGGGGTGGCGTGAAAAAGGTACCGTAGTGCTTAGCTACAGATAAGTTCTTTAACGGGCTTCCAGGCCTGGCTGGATCAAAAATTTGGGTAAAGGTCTGTTCTACAATTTTTCCGCCAAGAAAGGTCACCACAAATGGGTCGTTCTCATTAAGAACATGCTCGCGAAGCGCTATATCGGTGACGGCTTTGTTGAATTCAATTGCACGAAAACCGCTCAAAAGAGGAAGTTTGTCTTCATAAAGAGAAAAGTGTGAATGCCCCTTCCTAGAAACAACTTCATCCAGAGCTGATTTTGATAAATCAGCTGCCACCTGAAGTCGAATTTGCTGCGCACGCTTTTCTAGCCACAAAATATCTGGCTTTTTTTCTTTTGAACTGGTCATTGAGTCTTATTCTTCTCGTTATTCCCTGCTAGGAACTGATCACCATGAATTTGTTCGGGTAGTTTTAATGGGAGCGGTGAGCCATTCTCTAAATATGCGGCCGCCCCTCTTAAGAACCACTCTTTTAGTGAGAGCCCCTCTTTTGTAAGTGCAGAGTACAAATCCTTCTTTAGAGTAGGGTCCACCTCAATAACAATCCTGCCGCTGCTTCCAATACTCATGTGAAAATCCGTTACAATGTAATGTGATGAATGTTACATTACATCATGAGGCAACAGAAGCCAAGACCAATCTTGGCTGTTGTCAATGGTGGGGGCTGAAGATCGGCGCTAGGGAAACGCATCGGCTGGCGCTTTCTGCCCATGAACGTCATTGAGGATGCTATGGCTCGCTATTCAGAACACGACACAAGCAATATCTACCAAGCATTGTCATGTCCGAGTGTCCACCACGCTTTCCTTATGCAAATTGTCAGTATTTTAGAGAAAAAATAGCTAATTTCACCCCAGTTTCTACTTTAGGCTGAGTTTACCTTGAGTTGGTTTGACTATATTTTAGGCAAACCAACAGCCCCTGCTGTATTAAGATATTTAATTTACATAAAAGCTATCAAACAAGAAGTGTGGATGTGGTTCGATTGTGAACAACGGAGTCGAATTGCTTTTGCCACTGAATACCCAATTGCATAGCAGTTGTAGAACACAAAATAAGCACCTGCAAAGTCAACATTTCTCCCGAAAAATGACTAAATCTGATATGATTCTGTTTGATTTTCAATGGCCGATCAGGTTGAACTAGGCAAAATTCATGCCAGTACGATTAAAGGGTGCGTAATCAAAAAACAATAAAATCATTACCCGCCGTTACCCTGTATTACCCGCCATTGCCAAGAATAAGTTGGAGCTCGGTAGCTGATTGCACCACCAGTACAAAGCAATGAAATCAGCCACTTAGAGAAATCTAAGTGGCTTTTTTTATGCCTAAAAAGGCCCTTTTAGGTGTCGTGTCCGAGTGTCCGCCATGCTTCCCTGATGCACATTGTCAGTGTTTTCACCGCAAAAAGAGCTAATTCCACCCCAGTTTCTACCGTAGGCCGAGTTCACCTTTAGTTGGTTTGACTCTTTTTCAAGCAAACTGACTGATGCAGACGTGCCCCACCCTCCATTTTGCGGACAGTCAAATTTGCTATAGAACGCGCCTTACTGCTTAGCTATTGCCGAAGGTAATACCCTGCAAGCAAACCATCCAACGCCTCAACCCAAATAGGCTCACTGTGTGACTGCTGAATATCAGTCCACGTCCGCCCTTGCCAAGCATCAACGGGTGTAAGCCCTGCTAGGTTTTGATGGGGGCGGATGAAGTTGTAGAACAAGGTAAACTCAGCTAGTGCACTTTCTAGCGCTAGGCCATTTGGCAGAATAAGCTGGCGTAATAAAGGCTTCAGCGTGCCAAATAGCCGCTCGATTCTGCCGTTTTGCCAAGGGCAGCAAATCTGGCTTTGCTGATGGCGAATACCGAGGCATTTGAGCATGGCCTTGAAAATCCAACAATTAAACACGCCTTCATTATCTGTGCGAATTGCTTTCGGCCTGCCGTGTTGACCCATTGCCAAGCAGAGATGCCCCAGAATAGTCCAAGCCCGTTTATTGATAATAACTTTGAGGCTAGTTACCAAACGCGAACCATGATCGATCACGCCTAAAACGGTATGCATATTTTTAGTGGCATCGGTATAAAAAGTGAGATCAAGCGCCCAGACTGCATTAACGCGATAAGGTGTTGGTGGCTTGTTATGGATATTTCGTTTGGCACACGTTAGCTCGTACTGATGTGAAATCAATACATCAGCGACGAAGGTTTTGCCAATCGATATTCGTGCGCCGTGCAAGCGATTGAAAGTCGCTGCGATTTTACGCACCCCAGCATCGCCCATCAGCGCTTTCAAACGCAAAACTTCAGCGATCACCCAATCGGGTTTACCTTTCTTTTTAGGAGGAAGGGGCTTGGGGGAAGCGTTGGGTGGGCGGCGGTGAAATATTTTTGGCCGTTGTACGGCGCGGGGAAGGCATATAAACAACAGCAAAACAAATAATAGGCAAAGCACGGATGCTGCTCTTTAAGCAAAAGAAACAGCTTACACCGTTAGCAAAAAAAACCTTCACCTTACACTTTCACTGAGAAGGCTCAGGAAATTCAAAACATTGCCGTACGACCTTCTCGATCTGATCAAAATAGTCCTCAGGTACACGGTAGGCCATTTTCTCTCGCCAGCGTAAGGAAATACGGCCGTTTAATTGATGGCAGACCGTAAGCAGATGAACTAAGTCTTTTTGCTGGATATCAAGTGCCTGATCAAGTGCCCTATAGGCATCATCAAAGCGCATCAAAAATACCGTTTCAGCATGCAAATCTTGTTTAAGCGTTTCTTCTGTCATACGGAAAACAAACTGGACGGCTTCAGTGGCATCCCAATAGCGGTACATCTTGGCACTACCAAGCGTAGAAAAATCAAATTGATAGTCATCACGACTCGTCACGCGCCAAAGATGACGAACAGGCCGTGAAAAAGACTGCAATGCGGCAAGGTATTCCACCTCTCTACGCTTCATAGCAATCGAGATGGGCAGGAGTAATCCATGCCCAAGCTGACCAGACTGAGCCAAAACGTAGTGCAATAGAAAACGAGATAAGCGACCGTTACCATCCATAAATGGGTGAATATAGACAAAACCAAAAGAGGCTACTGCGGCCAGTACCAGTGGCGGTATTTCACTGCTGCGCGTATTAATGAGCTTGAGCAAAGCGGCCATCAAATCTTCTACATCATCAGGCGTAGGAGGAACATAAGTCACACCAGTGGGGCCACGAATACCCTTACCCCGTAGCCAGTTTTGTTCATTTCGATAGCAAGCGGCCAATAAAAATGGATTGGTGATTACCGTATTTTGTAGCTCAACCAAATAATCTTCAGTCATGCTACGTGGCTCATGCGCCTGCTTGAGCAAATTGATAAATGCCTGTGTTTTATCTGTACTCGGTGTTTCACCTTCTAAAGCGAAGGTATGGTCGGTCTCATTGAGATAGGCCCAAGACAGTGCGCGATCGAATAAGTCGCGTGGCGTGGCATCAAAAAATTGCTGGGCCTCAGATAAAAGATCACGTGCCAACCAGCCCTCGATCTCTTCTGTACGGCGAATAACAGGGCAATAAAACAAATCACCCAAACCATTAAAATGAACCCGCCAACGTGCACTGGATAAATGAGGCCCAGTTAAATAACGCTTAGAATCAAACACCTTGGCATAGGCCCCAGCAACCGTAATCGTGCCGTCTAAGACTTTCCCAGTAAACTGCTCCCAAAGAAAAGCCAACACCCTCAAATAGGCACTAGATGGACTGGCTTTTAGCGCCGTTTCAAGTTGCGCCGCACTGACCTGAAGTAATGCATAGGACAAAATCCCCAGATCAGTACCCTCATGTTTAAGCGCAAACAGGGCATGAGCTAAAATGTCATCCCCTTCTACAGCAACATGAGCAGGTACTCGTATATCAAGTAATGTTTCTTGAACACGGGTCACACTCGCCACCATCGCTGGCTTAGCAGGCTCGGGTAAGGGGATTTGCAGGTGTTGATGAAGGAAGGCGTAACCGACGAGAAGTGAGGACATTTTTTTGTACCAAAATCATTTTTTTTTACTATACCACTAGATATCTATTTTTTATTTTACTTCCAGCTCTGAAATCTAATTTTTTGGCTCAGCACGGAGCCAGCCCCATAATCCCTTCCAAGTAAAACCTATAGGGTCAGGTCTTACATGTTGGCTCCGTAGCCTTTTTGTTGATTTTTTTGCGTTACATTAGTATCAGATTGATCCCTACAGATCGTCTCAACATTAAGGAGGTGTCTATGGATAAAACATTAACTGCTCGTATTCGTGTTCTTTTAAGCTCGTTTTTTGAAAGTACTTGGGCTATCGGAGTCAGCGGCGTTGTTGGACACCTATTGTCTTAAATGTATTTATCACATAACACTTTGCTCAAGTGGGACGTCTTTGGCTGCGCCAAACCATCCCTCCTCTTAGCTCAAACGTTATAAGCCATAGGAAAGATTGTGAGTAGACCAACAATCCCCGCTGAAATACGACGAGCTGTGTTAGTCGAGTCTGGTCACCGTTGTGCAATTCCGCGCTGTGGCCAAACCGAGTTAGATATTCATCACATAATCCCATGGGAAACGTGCCAGAAGCACGAGTACTCAAACCTAATCGCACTATGCCCTGTCTGTCATCGCCGCGCTCACAATGGTGAAATTGATCGTAGGTCATTATCTATCTACAAAGAGAGCTTAGCTAAAGAGTTTGGGCAGCATGACTCCGGCGGCTTTGAAGCTGAAGTAGTTGAAACAAGAAGACGTATTAAAGAAATAAATCATGGCATCCCTGGCTTCAACTTTCAGTTTGATTTCCCAGACTTCCAGCAGCCGCTTGAGCGAATAATATCCAGAAATATTGAGGCTTGGGGGTATGAGCTTCTTGTTGAGTTTAGGGAGCTTCAAGACGACTACATACTGTATAAGCCCAACCAAGATGATCCTGAACTAAACGGTAAACCTCCACAAAGCACACTGAACGGAAAATATCACGTACTTAGGCGTGACGATAAAGTTGTCAGTGTTAGATATACTATCGACCGATATTACTCTGGTGCTGCTCACGGCGGCCGCACTACCCGCGTGCAGAATTTCTGTGTCCGCCCTTTCCGCCCGTTAACACTTGAGTACTTATTAAGCAACTCAAGTCGCCTGCCTGAATTAGCTAACTTCCTCAGAGCAAAATTAGCTGAAAATAAGAATTACGACCCCGAATGGTTATTGACAGGAACTGAACCAGTCACCGAGAACTTCTCTTGCTTTAATATTGAGGAGTACGGGCTAGTATTCACCTTCTCTGAGTACCAAATTGACTGTTTTGCGGCCGGTGAACAGCGTTTGTGGGTTGGGTTTCATGAACTAGAAAACATCTGTGATCGAGACGTGCTCAAGCAGATAGAGGCAACTGGCTTATAAAACCTATGGAGTCAGGTCTTATATTTGACATTAAGCAATCAATTTAATTAGCCTTGCAAATCACTGCAAATTTTATCTTTTGTAAAATGTAAGACCTGACCCCATTACTTCAAAATAGATAATCCCTTGGTTTCAACGGCCCAGCGAGCCAACTCGCGACGCTGAGATGTTTCAGAGGATTTCTGACATGGCTTCCTTGATGACGTCAGCTTGCATCTGTGCCTCGATGTACATTTTTTTGAGGCGCCGGTTTTCATCTTCGAGCTCTTTCATCCGCGTCATCATCGAGACGTCCATGCCGCCAAACTTAGCGCGCCATTTGTAGAAAGAGGCAGAGCTCATACCGTGCTCGCGGCACAGATCGGGGACGGTCGAGCCGGCTTCGGCTTGCTTTAAAATCGCCATAATCTGGCATTATCAATTACCCACGGCTTTCATGTAGAGCTCCTCAAAGACTGCGAGAAAATTCTACTTAACAATGGGCTGGTTTTGTGGGGGGATTACCGTATAGCACTCGCGCTCATGCGAGTGGATGTGGTGATTTTGGATGAACTGGGCTACTTACCCTTTAGTCAGGCAGGAGGCGCATTGCTGTTTCATTTGTTGTCGAAGCTCTATGAGCACACCAGCGTCATCATCACCACGAATCTGAACTTCTCGGAATGGTCGAGTGTATTTGGCGATGCCAAGATGACCACGGCGTTGTTGGATCGGCGGACCCATCATTGCCACATTGTAGAAACGGGGAATGACTCCTACCGTTTCCAGCACAGTAGCCTGGCAGCAAAAACGAAGATCAAACAAAGGGAGCAAAGCAGAAAGGACGAAGCGAGTATTGAGGCTGAGCGTTTTTAAGCCGAACCTGAAGGCGTAAAAATAGCGGGCGAGCTGTCCGCTCTTTGCTAGACTTATCCACCGTTGCTCAATCAAAAAGCAACGCCCAGCCCTGGGTCAAAATTCGATCGGCAGGGTGGGTCAAATTTCAATCGGCGTGAACAATCAGCCCTCAATTGCTCGAAGACTAGCCTTGTGGCCTCTTCGTCGGTGATGTGGAGCGGGACCGCGGTGAGGAGCTTTTGGGTAATGACCGTTGTGTTGCCAGCCGTATCTGTCTTGGTTTTTCGATGTCCGACCGAGTCATTTGACAGTAGCTTCGGATTGCCGGAGGGGAAGGCGCTTGAGGGGGCTGCAACAATCTTTTGGCCTGCGAGAGAAGCCCAATAGCCTCCATAGCGGGACCACAGCTTCTGAAGGGAGCCTAGAGTACCTTCTTGGACGGCAGTCTTGCGACGCGTCATTTTCATAAAGTGAAACTCCATGAAATCTACCAGCAATATCTGAACAAATGCTGGGTCCATCAGGAGCTTCGGTGAGATGGGCTGATGGTTGGTGGCTCGATGACAAGCAAACTGGGTGAACGTTGTACCAAAATCCCGGAGTGCGGTGTCCTTCACCTTGGGTCTAGCGATTGTTCTCAGTCCATCGTGAAATGCGTCTGTAAATTTCTCGCCCAGCAGTGGAACCATATCGTTGAGAAGAACGTTATATTCAGTACCTGCCTTGGCTATCAGTAGATACGGACGTAGCTTCCGGACCTGAACATCATTGAGTTCAACTTTCTCGAATTCCTGCACAAACCCTTCCGGAATACATCCCGCCACCTTCTGATGGTAGTCGGCTAGTCGAATGGTGGTTGCCTCAGCAAGACGGTTAAGAACCGTGTAGAAGTGATATGCCAAGTTGGCTCGGCTAGTTTCCGCTGTGTCGATAAAACTTTCAGAGCCAAGGGCTCCGTAGAACAGCATTTGCAGTGTCTGAAAGCGTGTTGTAGCAAAAACAATGGCGGATGATATTGGGGATTCGTCAATGACCCGCAAGAAGCAGTCGAACAGAAGGAGCGCTCTTCTATTTGCCCAATGTGTTGCCGACCCAGGCGATGCGGCTATCATTAGCAGGTCTAACGCGTGGCCCCCAAGGCGCTCAAAATGGTCCTTTGGGGATTCCCATTCCTTATTGGTAACACGAAGGAGACCGCGACTGACAATTGTCAGTTTTTTATTTGCTTCATCGCTAGGGATCTTCACATTAAATTATCCTTATATATTATTGTGTTATACCCAACATGGTCATAATTTGACAACCTTTATCAATCAGGGAAAGCGGTGGCAATCATTTTGCAGAGTTGCAATCAATTGATGAGGTCTACGACGCCGCCGTCCTGGATGCACTGGCAATCAATAAGCAGCAGCTGCAGCTTCTGGTGCATAGCGGCTCGCGCGGCCTGGGGCAGTTTATATTGCGCCAGCATATCGAGCAGCATGGCCACCGTGGATTAGCTGTCGATACGGCAGATTGCGCGGCTTATCTGCTAGCGCATCAGCAAGCCGTGCAATTTGCCACACTAAACCGTAGGCTGATTGCACAGCGGATATTGTTGCGGCTAAGCGCAAACGGCCAGGCACTGCTAGATATCAACCATAATCTGGTCCTGCCCGCACAAATGCACGGCCTGCAAGGCTGGGTACACCGCAAGGGTGCAACGCCAGCCGATGTTGGCCCGGTCGTGATTCCAGGCTCACGCGGCGATTTCAGCTATCTGGTTTTACCGCTGGCCAGCGATCTGAGCTTGAACTCCCTTGCGCATGGTGCGGGCCGTAAATGGATACGCAGCGAATGCAAAGGCCGATTAAGCCCGCGCTATACCGTGGCCCAACTTAGCCGCACTAAGCTAGGCAGCCATGTGATTTGTGCCGACCGGCAACTGATTTATGAAGAAGCCCCCGAAGCTTATAAACCCGCCGAAAACATTATTTCTACTCTGGAAGGCGCAGGGCTGATTAAGGTGATTGCAAGGCTGAGGCCAGTGCTCACCTACAAAACCCGTGGGGAGTGCTGCGAATGATTTTATTACAACTCTCCGCCGCCCAAGGCCCGCTGGAATGCCAGCTGGCCGTTAGCAAAGCCTTACACCGCCTGATCTTTGAAGCCAGACAACAGCAACTCAAGCTGGATATTTTAGAGCAGGAAGCAGGCGATAAAACCGGGGTCTATCGCTCTGTTTTATTCAGTCTGGATGGAGCAGGCGCTGAAGAACTTGCCCGCCAATGGGAAGGCACAGTGCAATGGATCTGCCCCAGCCCCTACCGCCCGCGCCAATTACGCAAAAACTGGTTTATAGGCGTATTGCGCTGTACAGAAACCCAGCGCGATTTATCAGGGGAGATTCGTTTTGAAACTATGCGCTCATCCGGCCCCGGCGGCCAGCATGTAAACAAAACCGAATCCGCGGTGCGGGCAACTCATCTGGCAACAGGCATCAGCGTAAAGGTGCAAACCGAGCGCAGCCAGCACGCCAATAAGCGCCTAGCAGAAATGCTGATCGCCCACAGGCTAGCCTGCCTTGCCGAAGAAGCCAGCGCCACCCAGCGCAGCGAGCGGCGTTTAATGCATTACCAAATTGAGCGCGGCAGACCCAAACGCGTTTTTAAAGACGAGCAATTTGAGCCAGTAATCGCTTAATAAATGGCCCTCCACTGCGGAGGGCCACAATTAATCAGCAGAGAAAATCATGATTCGCGCACTGTTTATTTGCAGCCGAAACCGCCTGCGCAGCCCCACCGCCGAGCAAGTATTTTCCATATGGCAAGGGGTTGAAACAGATTCTGCAGGCCTTGCGTCAGATGCCGATATGCCGCTTTCATCAGAGCAAATCGACTGGGCCACACATATTTTTGTAATGGAAAAAATCCACCAGCGGCGCCTAAATCAGCGCTTCGCCGCCGCGATCAAAAACAAAAAAATCATCTGCCTGAATATCCCAGACGATTACCAATATATGCAGACAGAATTAATAAACTTATTAGAGAAAAAAGCAGCCGGGCATTTAGGGGGCTGATCATGGCTCGCCAAGTTTTGAATGACAGCGTGCAGATGGGCATGCAGAGAGGGTGAAACACAATCCGATCAACTTAAGATCAAAACAAAGCTTGGTTTTGCATAGGGTGTGCAAGTCTTTTTTCTTACGCACCTTTTTTCTACGCTCCGACTTCGTCGTTGTATGTCCTATAAAATACCGACTCGCTTTATAAGGACGGCTTAACTTGACGCACATAGCTGTATTACGCTTGGCATTGTCCCGCCCCACAACTAAAAAGTGATGCCAACCGTATATTTCATATCAAACAGATAGCCTTCCTTTGTCGCAGATATTTCTTATGCAAATAAGCGAATGCTTTGCCTGATCTTTGATTCACAGTATGATAAACAGAACGTTCGTTCTAATCATATTGAGAGGCTATGGATTCATCCCTTGTTATTCAATTACGGCGGCATGCATTAACACGGCAAGGCTTACAATCCGAAGCCATTTTCGGCAGTGGCCTCGCTGCGACGCTTGCTGCAATTGAACATCTTGGCTACGTGCAAATAGACACCATTTCAATGATTGAACGTGCCCATCACCATATTCTTTGGTCGCGCGTACCCGATTATCAACCCGGTTTTTTGAATCAGCTGCTCGAAAATCGCCAGATTTTTGAATACTGGTTTCATGCCGCATCCTACTTACCCATGCGCGATTATCGTTTTGCGCAGCATCGCATGGCCGCAGTTAGAGACCGCACATGGGCCAATTACCACGATATCCCCGCCAGCCTGATGAATGAAATCTTGCTAAGGGTGCGGGATGAAGGGCCACTGCGGGTACGAAATCTGGAAAACAACAAAGGAAAAAGCGGCAGCTGGTGGGACTGGGGGCCGGGTAAACGGGCGATAGAAAAGCTATTCCTGCAGGGAGATCTGATGATCTGCCAGCGCATCGGCATGGAAAAAGTCTACGAGCTGCGCGAACGCATGCTGCCTGCCAATCTGGATATGCGCCAGCCTGATCTTGCCGATTATGCGGGCTACCTGCTGCAAAGCTATTTACGCGCGCATAGCGTGGTGACATTCGAGCAACTCACCCATCTGCACACCAACCCAGCCCTAAAAAAAACAATGCGAGAGCTGCTGGAGACCCAAATCGCCAGCCATCAAATCAAGGAAATCAGCAGCGCTGTCCTGCCAAAAGCTTACGCCGAAACGAGTGTACTAACGCAAGCTTTGTCAGCTACCCCCTGCGTGCACCTGCTATCGCCATTTGATAACGCAATCATCCATCGCAAACGCCTGAATCAGCTATTTGGTTACGACTATAAGCTTGAATGCTATGTGCCCGCTGCCAAACGCAAATTTGGCTACTTCTGCCTGCCCATCCTCTTTGGTGATCGCTTTGTGGGCCGCATCGACTGTAAAGCACATCGGCAGGAGCAAAGGCTGCAAGTCATCAGCATGCACTTGGAATCCCCCATCAATCATCCCGCCCTCTTTGCAGAAACATTGATGCAAAAGCTAAAGCAGTTTGCAATTTTTAATGGCTGCGAACACCTTGATATTCAGAATATTGAAGGTGTTTTAGGTATATGAGCTGATTGCATGGCGCTAGCGCAAAGCTTGAGGAGGAGTTAGATGAAAACAGGGGCAGATATTCAGTTTTACATAAAATAACCTGATTATGTCTCTTGCTCAGTCAAGCTCCCACATGGGCATAGTCCGGCTTGAGTAAGGTATATGTAGGATAAGGGCGCACCACGTCAAAACCAATTAAATCACCCGAAGTAGCAATGCCATACAAGCTGCTAAATTAAGGGTTCCGGAGCAAGAGACATAATCAGGTAAAATAAAACACAGAACTTGCCCTTAATTGCCTGTTTAATTCTTAGAAAGAGGTGGGTACACATCCCTTAAATCCATCAGCACAACTTGTTGCTTACACTTTTGAGAGGGAGCATCTCCACTTGCCATGCCAAGGATCTTGGCCCACCCATTACCATAAGGCCAAAATATGTAATCTCGACCAAATGCCATCACTCCGTCTTCCACAAAGAGCCGGTCAGTAAAATCAAGTTTATCCTCATCACGTAACACGTTGCTCTCAACTACGCCGTAACCATAAGTAAGAATCGACCGATCTCCGTCAATAAATCCGTACCTATGTTCACTTCTATAATTCGTTTCAGGCAATTTCAGACGAGCTGCATCGAAACACTCAAGCCCGCAATCTCTGTGCCAATTTGCCTTTTTTGTGTATCTGTAGAGCGCTGTTTCATCTTTGCCTCTCAGCGAGCAGGCATTAAGGAATGGTCGGACGTGGACATGGTCAGAAAGTATGCTCATTTTGGAAGCGAGCACTTGCTTACATATGCAAACAAGATCAGTAGTGGTGCACAGATCCAGACACAGATAAAAGAAAAAGCCCTGCTGGAACAGGGCTAAGTCTTTGATTCTATTGGTCGGAATGAGAGGATTCGAACCTCCGACCCCTTGCACCCCATGCAAGTGCGCTACCGGGCTGCGCCACATTCCGAACTCAGGGCCGCATTATATCTTACGGCCCCTTGCTTGGCTAGTCATCCAGCCAAGCAAGTAATGCTTCTAATTCATGACGCAATTCTGTCACTGTAGTGCCCTCTTCCGCACCATCAGCATCTCCTCGAAGCGCTGATAGTTGGTTGCGGGCACCGCTGATGGTAAAGCCTTGTTCGTAAAGTAGGGAGCGGATCCTACGCACTAGCAGCACTTCATGGTGCTGATAGTAGCGACGGTTGCCCCGCCGTTTTACAGGCTTTAATTGCGTGAATTCCTGCTCCCAGTAACGCAGCACATGCGGTTTTACACCGCAAAGCTCGCTAACCTCACCAATGGTGAAGTAGCGTTTTGCTGGGATAGAGGGTAGATCACTGGTCGGTATGACGAGGCTGGTGCTTTGCATAGTGACTTTCGACCATTCCCTTCAGCTTTTGACTGGCGTGAAAAGTAACCACACGCCGTGCGGAGATTGGGATTTCTTCGCCTGTTTTAGGATTGCGCCCAGGACGTTGTGGCTTGTCTCTGAGCTGAAAATTGCCAAAGCCGGAGAGTTTTACCGAATCGCCCTCAGAAAGGGACGTGCGGATTTCCTCAAAGAAGGCTTCGACCATGTCTTTTGCTTCACGCTTATTTAAGCCAACCTTGTCGAATAGCATGTCGGCCAAGTCAGCTTTAGTAAGCGTCATCATTGTAGTGGGGGTGTACTGCATTAGCATTAGACTCTCAGCGTCACACCGTTTGCTTCAGCAGCACGGATTACATCCGCGACAACGGCGTCGACTTCCTCATCAGTAAGAGTTTTGTGAGTATCTTGCATTAACATCTTGAAAGCAAGGCTTTTTTTACCTTCTGAAACACCTTTTCCACGGTAGACATCGAACACTTCTGATGCTATTAGGAGCGGGTTTTTCAGATTGGCGAATGCAGCTTGTAGTGTTGCCACAGACAAGCTTTCATCTGCCAGTAAGGCAAGGTCACGGCGAACAACTTGTAGCTTGGATACTGGCTTAGCTGTAAGCGTTGCAACACTTACAAGCGCTTCCACATCCAATTCAAACAAGACGGGCGCTGTGCCTAAATCGTACGATTGCACCCATTTAGGATGCAGCTCGCCAATCACTCCAACCACGATGCCGTTCAGTAAAACTTCGGCAGCGCGGCCAGGATGTAGGGCTGGATGATCTACACGACGAAAATCTGCTTTGCGTGGAGCAAGCAATGCTTCTACATCGGCTTTTACATCATAAAAATCAACATGTTGCTTGGCGACACCCCATTGCTCGGCGCTGCGGTGGCCCCAAGCGAGGCCTGCGATTTTCTCTGGCTGAGCATCTGCTGCAGTGCCATTAAATACGCGGGCTAGCTCAAATAAGCGCACACGCTCTTGCTTACGCTTTTGATTGCCTTGCAGGGCCGAGATCAGGCCACCAAACAGACTGGAGCGCATGACGCTCATCTGGCTGGCAATAGGGTTAAGCAATTTAACCGGGCTGGTATTGCCCGCAAAATCAGCTTCCCATTTTTCTTCAACAAAGGCGTAGCTGATGGCTTCGAAATAATCGCGAGCCACCATAATTGATTTCAGCGCAGCCTTTTCACGGCGATCACCCTGCTGCGGCAGCATCACTTGGCGTGCTGCAGACGGTGCAACAGGAATATTGTCGTAGCCAAACAGGCGGGCAATTTCTTCGATCAGATCTTCTTCGATTTCGATATCAAAGCGAAATGATGGCGGCGTTACGGTAATCACATCACCAGCCAGCGATGTTGGCAGCGCCAAACGCGCCAGCAAAGCAAGAATTTCATCTGCGGATAGCTGAATACCTAAGACTTTAGCCACACGCGACACACGCAGCGCCACGGCTGGGCGAACAGGCAACTCAGCTTGCGCTTCGGTAACTGGGCCAGCTTCACCGCCGCAGATATCCAGAATCAGCTGTGTGGCACGCTCAAGCGCATTCACCACATTGGCAAAATCGATACCGCGCTCAAAGCGATGCGAGCTATCGGAGCTAAAACCAACACGGCGTGAGCGTCCTGCGATAGTACTCGGCGCAAAAAAAGCGGATTCTAAAAAGATATTGCGTGTGCCAGCCACTACAGACGATGCCAAGCCGCCCATAATGCCTGCCAGCGCTAAGGGCTGTGCCACATCCGCAATCACCAGCATATCGGCATCAAGCGTCAGCTCTTTTTCATTCAGCAGCGTAATCTTTTCGCCCTGCTGAGCAAAACGAGCCTGAATGCCACCTTCCAGCTTATCTGCATCAAAGGCGTGCATAGGTTGACCAAGTTCCAACAAGACATAGTTGGTTACGTCAACAATCGCCGAGATAGAGCGTAAGCCTGAGCGCTCTAAGCGTTGCTTCATCCAATCTGGAGTCACAGCTGCTTGATTTACATTTTTGATCACACGGCCAGCGTAACGTGGGCATGCAGCGCCCGCATTCAGCGATACTGCAATCACATCGTCACACGCTGGCACTACGGCTTTAATTTCAACCGGATGAAGCACGGCATCCGTTAAAGCAGCCACTTCGCGCGCAATCCCTTTAATGGACAAACAATCCGTGCGGTTCGGTGTGAGCTTTAAAGTCAGTAAGCGATCATCAAGTTGCAAGTATTCGCGAATTGGCATGCCAACAAGCGCGTCCCTTGGCAAAATCATGAGGCCATCTACATCGCTAGGCATACCTAGTTCGTCACCCGAGCACAGCATCCCGAAGGATTCAACGCCGCGAACCTTGGCTTTTTTGATATTAAAATCGCCAGGCAACGCTGCGCCGACGCGGGCGCAAGGCACTTTGATGCCGGGGGCTACATTAGGTGCGCCACACACGATTTGCAGTGGCTGAGCCTCGCCCACATTCACACTACAAACATTCAGTTTGTCAGCGTTTTCATGCTTAGTAACAGACAACACCTCTGCCACAAACACTTGAGTAAACTCAGGGGCAGCAGGGTCATTTTCTTCTACTTCTAAACCGGCCATCGTCAATAAATGAGCCAGCTGTTCAGAATTTAGCGCTGGATTTACCCAGCTACGCAACCATTGTTCAGAAAATTTCATCACTCGCACCTACAGATGCGCGGACGGTACAACATCCGCTGTAGAAAGCCAGCCAAAACAGATCTCTTCAAGAGCTGCTTTAGCTGCGCCACTTTTCAACTTATTACTTGAACTGTTCGAGGAAGGAAATATCGTTCTCGAAGAAGAGACGTAAATCATTTACGCCGTAGTAAAGCATCGCGAAACGATCCAGACCAATGCCAAAGGCAAAGCCGGTGAATTTTTCGCTATCGATGCCTACATTATTCAGCACATTGGGGTGCACCATGCCGCAACCGCCTACTTCCATCCAACCCTTGGACCACTTTACGTCGATCTCAGCCGAAGGCTCAGTAAAGGGAAAGAAAGAGGGGCGAAAGCGTACTTCCAGATCATCACGCTCAAAGAACTGACGCAGAAAGCTAACAATCACGCTTTTTAGATCGGCAAAGGAGACATCCTGATCAACCCACAGGCCTTCCATTTGATGGAACATTGGCGAATGTGTGGCGTCAGAATCAACACGGTAAACACGGCCCGGCGCGATGATTTTAATCGGCGGCTCATGGCTTTCCATGTAACGCGCTTGAATCGGTGAAGTATGCGTGCGCAACACTTCGCCACCTTCTACATAAAAGGTGTCTTGCATGCCGCGGGCAGGATGATCTGGCGGCAG
This sequence comes from Iodobacter arcticus, assembly GCF_042664895.1. Taxonomy (NCBI): domain Bacteria; kingdom Pseudomonadati; phylum Pseudomonadota; class Betaproteobacteria; order Neisseriales; family Chitinibacteraceae; genus Iodobacter; species Iodobacter arcticus. The sequence goes on along the minus strand of NZ_JBHTBQ010000044.1, from coordinate 408,249 downwards.
ATTCAAGGCTTCAAAATTATAAAAATCTGTTTCGATTTCGGGGCCATCGGCCACAGCGAAACCCATGGAGTGAAACAATGCTTCGATGCGCTCACGCACCTTAGTCACCGGATGCAAACCACCCGCAGCAAGGCCACGGCCCGGCAAGGTGATATCCAGAGCTTCAGCGGCCAGCTGCTTTGCCAGCTTTTCATTGGCAAGCGCTTCACGACGCGCATTCAACGAGGCTTCAAAAGCTTGCTTAGCCTGATTAACAATTGCACCAAAAGATTTTTTTTCTTCGGGTGGCAAGGTGGCTAACTGTTTTAAGAGCGCAGAAATCTCGCCCTGTTTGCCAATAAATTGCGCCTTGGCATTTTCAAGTTCGTTCGGGTCATTGGTTGCATTTAATGCAGCCAGGCCTTTTTCCAGAATCGCTTGTACGTTATCAACCATGATCTTGCGGCAATCTCAGGCAAATTGTTTTGCTTTGGCTGACATCAATAAAGAAAGTCAGAAAAAGCAGTCCCTTGGATAAACCAAAGGAATAAAAAAGGGAGGCCAGAAGCCTCCCCCTCTTGTCGACCAGCCGATTAGGCGGCTAGTTTCGCCTTAGCGATTTCAACAAACTGGGCAAAAGCCGGTTTGTCAAAAATAGCCATATCAGCGAGAACCTTACGGTCAACTTCAATACCAGCTTTCTTCAGACCGTTCATGAAACGGCTGTAGGCCAGACCGCACTCACGGGAAGCGGCGTTAATACGCGCAATCCATAGGCGACGGAACTGACGCTTCTTCTGACGACGGTCACGGTAAGCGTATTGACCTGCCTTCATGACAGCCTGTTTGGCTACACGATAGACATTTTTACGACGACCACGATAGCCTTTGGCCAGAGCGATGATTTTCTTATGACGGGCACGAGCTGTAACACCACGTTTAACGCGAGGCATGAGTCTTTTCCTTTAGTTATGCGTAGGGCAACATTGCACGGACAGAAGGCATGTTCGACGGATCGACCATGCTTGTACCGCGCAGCTGGCGCTTAGTCTTAGTGGTTTTCTTGGTCAAGATGTGACGCTTGAAAGCGTGACTACGCTTAACGCCACCACCACCGAGAACCTTGAAGCGCTTTTTAGCGCCGCTCTTGGTCTTCATCTTAGGCATGATGAACTCCTACTACTGAGTTAGATAGGGCGACAGGCGCCATAGCGGTTGCCCGCTCTGCACTTAATACCTGCCACCACGCTTTTATTACGGCTGCTAGCTGATTTTAAATAAACAATCAGCTTTACCAGGCGCAGCCGCTAGCCCGGTCGTTTTACAAAAGGGAATTAGACGGCTTTCTTTTTAGGAGCCAGCATCATCACCATTTGACGCCCTTCCAGACGCGGATACTGCTCAACCACAACCAAATCGCCTAGATCAGCTTCAACACGTTTCAGCTGAGCCATACCGATTTCTTGGTGAGCCATTTCACGTCCACGGAAGCGCAAAGTAATCTTTGCCTTATCGCCATCGGCGAGGAAGCGGGTCAGATTACGCAGTTTGATCTGGTAATCGTTCTCGTCCGTACCCGGGCGGAATTTAACTTCCTTGACCTGGACCTGCTTCTGGTTCTGCTTGGCGGCGTGTTTCTTTTTCGAGTCCTGATACTTAAATTTGCCGTAATCCATAATGCGGCAAACAGGCGGCTGTGCTGTTGGTGCGATTTCCACCAGATCAACATTGGCCTCTTCGGCCAGAGCCAAAGCCTCGGAAAGGCTGACGATACCAAGCTGCTCGCCATCCACACCCTGCAAACGTAACTCACGGGCGGTGATTTCACCGTTAATCCGTGGTTCTTTATCCTGAGAAGCTATTGTGATTCTCCAAGTCATTCAAAATCAAAACCGCGCTACAGCCTACGATTAAACCTTTGGCATTTCTGATTTCAGACGCTCAACAAGCGCCTCAATCGTCAGCTGACCAAGGTCTTCACCAGTACGGCTCCGCACGGCCACTAGGCCTGCCTCTTTCTCCTTATCACCAACAATTAGCTGATAAGGAAGACGTTGCAGGCTATGTTCGCGAATTTTATAGGTAATCTTCTCATTTCTCAAGTCCGCTTGAACTCTAAAGCCCAATGACTTGAGTTTTTCGCACACTTCTACGGCATATTCACGCTGCGCATCTGAAATATTCAGAACCACAAGCTGTGTTGGCGCAAGCCAAACAGGGAATGCACCTGCATGATTTTCAATCAGAATACCAATAAAACGTTCCATCGAACCCAATACCGCACGGTGCAGCATCAGAGGACGATGTTTTGCATTATCAATCCCGACATACTCAGCGCCTAAACGCTCTGGCAAATTCGGGTCGATCTGCAAAGTACCACATTGCCACACTCGGCCCAGACAATCTTTTAAAGAAAACTCAATTTTTGGACCATAAAACGCGCCTTCACCAGGCTGATACTCAAAAGCCAAGCCCTTAGAATCCAGCGCAGCGGCCAACGCAGCCTCGGCATGATCCCAGCTTTCTTCTGTCCCAACACGTTTTTCCGGACGAGTGGAAAGCTTAACCAAAATTTCATTAAAACCAAAGTCTGCATACACTTCTTGCAGCAAATCGATAAATGAAGCGGCTTCAGATTGAACTTGCTCTTCCGTACAGAAAATATGCGCATCATCCTGCACAAAGCCACGCACCCGCATAATGCCATGCAAAGACCCCGAAGGCTCATTGCGGTGGCAAGAGCCAAACTCTGAGAAACGCAATGGCAAATCGCGATAGGAACGCAGCCCTTGATTAAAGACTTGAATGTGCCCGGGACAATTCATCGGCTTCACGGCGTAATCACGTTTTTCCGATTCTGTTGTAAACATCGCGTCGTGGTAGTTTTCCCAGTGACCCGATTTCTCCCACAAAGAACGATCCATCACCATCGGTGTGCGAATTTCTTGATAGCCATGCTGATCAAGCTTCTTACGCATATATTGTTCAATCGTTTGCCAAAGCGCCCAGCCCTTAGGGTGCCAGAACACCATGCCTGGTGCCTCTTCTTGCATATGAAATAAATCGAGCTGCTTACCAATTTTACGGTGATCGCGCTTTTCTGATTCTTCCAACATGTGCAAGTACTGCTCAAGCTCATCTTTCTTCGCCCAAGCTGTGCCGTAAATACGAGTCAGCATTTCATTCTTGCTGTCACCGCGCCAGTAAGCGCCCGCAACTTTCATCAACTTAAATACTTTTAATTTGCCGGTAGACGGCACATGAGGGCCACGACAGAGGTCAGTAAACTCACCTTCACGATACAAGCTTAAAACTTGGTCGGCAGGAATAGATTCGATAATTTCGGCTTTATAGGTTTCACCGATCGATTTAAAGTAGGCAACAGCTTCATCTCGCGACTGCTCATAACGCTCGACAGGAATATCTTTTTTTGCCAACTCGAACATTTTCTTTTCGATGGCAACCAAGTCTTCTGGCGTAAATGGGCGCTTATACGCAAAGTCGTAGTAAAAGCCATTTTCGATCACTGGGCCAATCGTGGCTTGTGCGTCAGGAAACAGCTGTTTTACCGCGTAAGCCAGTAAGTGAGCGGCAGAATGGCGAATAATTTCTAAGCCATCCGCATCTTTATCCGTAATAATCGCCAGTTGAATATCATGATCGATCAAATAGCTGGTATCCACCAGCTTGCCATCAACCTTACCTGCCAAAGCGGCGCGAGCAAGGCCTGCACCGATACTGGCTGCTACATCACCCACGGTAAGCGGGGCGTCGAATTGTCGTTCAGAGTCGTCTGGCAGGGTCACGATAGGCATGGTTTATCCTGTGCTGCGCGTTTTAGATAAGGTTAGAAGGCTTTCACAAAAGAAAACAAACAGTAACAGATGCTGTAAAAAATGAACGAAAAAAAAGTGCGGCTTACGCCGCACTTTTTATAAATCAAGCCCCACGCACACGCCGCCAGAGTTATTCCGCAGTGGTGCTAGTTCGATTCATGGGACTTAACTCCGTTAAATATAGATATGATTTTATTTTTCAAATCATACCCTATAAATTTTTTTGGTAGGGTTGGTGAGATTCGAACTCACGACCTCTTGGATGTCGACCAAACGCTCTAACCAACTGAGCTACAACCCTAGCGTATTTTCTGACTTGATACTTAACGGCAAGATCAGAGAGACAGCATTCTAAATGAGATCCTCGACCTGCACAAGCCTAAAATAAAAAAACTTGCATAACGCCCGCAAACTCCAATTGCTTTACAAAACAAGCCATTGAATTAATTAAGTTTATTAGAAAGCATGAGCAATATATTTCTACCCTAGCTGTAATGAGACGTATCTGCCGGCATCAATTTACTTTCAATAATTGAAAGAAAAAACCAAAAATATCAATACTGCTACATAACAGATACAAATAAATGATTTATGTCGCTGAAATATAGACGACTTGGCATATTTTGTTATTATTCACGAGCCTGCTTAATAAATATGAAAGGCAAACTGCATTTCTAAAAATAGCATACATAAAAAAAATCAGACAAAAGTAGTCAGGGTTTTTGTTAGTAATGACGCTTTATGTCTGAGCCTTGAGCACACCACGTTGTTCATTCAAATCCAAGACACACAGGGAGTTATATGAAGCAATCACTCAAGATGGCGCTGCTTGTTACAGCCATTGGCTTATCCGTGCCTGCAGCACAGGCTTCGATCATTAACTTTGATTCATTAAAAGGCGATATTTTTGAAGGTGGGGATATTGTAAAAGCAGACCCATTATTCAATTTAACCGTGCTTGGCGATGGCATGGCTGGGGCAATTGCTTCCGCCAGTACTTGCTCGATTCTTGATTGCCCAAGCGGCAATAACACGCCCTACTATCTTGGTTTAAATGATGGTGGCTTGCAGATTTCTAATCAACTTGGCTTTAAGCTCAGCAGCTTTTCTAGCAGCTTTGCCTCGCCCGTAGCTGCAAACATTCCTTTCAGTGTTGCAAATTTGATTGTTTCCGGAACAGGGTTACGTGGGGAAACGTTCAGCGATCGCTTCACGCTCTCTGGTCAAAATGCAAATGGCAAGTGGACATTCAGCGATTTCCAATACGCCGCGAGCAACCGTGTTTTTAAAACACTCAGCTTTGCAGCATGCCTGACAACGGTGACCGGTGAATGCGTACCCTTTAGCAATAATCAGGCTCAATTTGCGATCGACAATATTAATGTAGCCGCCGTGCCTGAACCTGCGGAATGGTTGCTCATGGCGCTCGGTCTGGCGGGTATCAGCATGGTGATGCGCCGTAAGAATAAAGCTCAAACTATCTCTGCAGGGATTGCATCATGATGAAGCGCAGTATTATTAACCTCGCCATTACCGCCCTACTCACTGCAGGTGCAGCAGGCTTTGCCAGTGCTGAAGAAGCACGCTTACCTTATATTATTCAACTTGCAGATAAGCCTGCGGCTTCTTATACCGGTGACATTACTGGCCTGAAAGCCACCAAACCGGCAAGTGGCCAGCTACTAGATGTCAATGCCTACGATGTACAAGCCTACATCAGCTACATCGAAACCAAGCAAAACAATGTGATTGCCAGCATCGGCAATGCACAGATCGTGCATAACTATAACGTCGTTTTCAATGGCTTCTCAGCCATGCTGACTGATGCAGAAGTAAGAAAACTTAAAAACAGTGCCGACGTCATCGCCATTACCTTAGACGAGCCGCGCCAAGTGCAAACCAATTACACCCCTAAGTTTCTGGGGCTGGATAAGCCAGGTGTGGGCCTTTGGTCACAGCTAAATGGAGCAGCGAGTGCCGGTGAAAACATCATTATCGGTGTAATTGATACGGGTGTATGGCCAGAAGATCCTTCTTTTGCGGATCGGGTGAATGCCACAGGCGAAGCAAGCCATGATTTATCTGGCGCTCAAGTCTATGGCGCACCTCCTGCATCATGGAAAGGATCTTGCGGTGACGGAGAAGGCTTCTCAGCGGCCCATTGCAATAACAAGCTAATTGGTGCAAAAAAATTCAGAACACAATATGAGGCCTTGGTGGCCAGTGGTGCAAAAGTGCCGCACTGGAGCGACTATAACTCTCCACGCGACAGCGATAGCCACGGCTCACATACAGCCTCAACAGCGGGCGGCAATAGCAAAGTAGCCGGTGTCATTGGCGGCGCATCGATTGGTTATATTTCAGGGATTGCACCACGTGCACGCCTTGCAACATATAAAGTGTGCTGGACATCGAACGACCCGATACTCGCCGATGGTAAGAATAATTGTTACGGTGGTGATAGCTTAAAAGCCATTGAAACAGCGGTTAGCGATGGGGTGAATGTTCTTAATTACTCCATCAGCGGCGGCGAAACACTGAATGATCCTGTCGATCTGGCCTTTTTAGCAGCGAGCAACGCAGGTGTATTTGTTGCCGCCTCTGCAGGTAATAGTGGCCCGGCCAATATGGTTGCGCACATTGCACCTTGGCTCACAACCGTTGCAGCTTCCACCCATGATCGTATTCAGGAAAGCTTAGTCACCTTAGGCAGTAGAGTATTAAAAGGCGGCTCCACCAATCCAGCCCCTCTTACCGCGCCTTTAATTCTGGCAAAAGATGCAGGGATTACTGACTACGCTAATTTGTCTGCGGCAAGCAAAACAGCGTTAGATCGTTGCTATGGCACGGCAGATAGTGTGCCGGCAGATGCAAAACTGGATTCGGCTAAAGTTGCAGGCAAGATCGTGCTTTGCGATCGTGGCTCAAGCGCACTGGTTAATAAAAGCGCTGCTGTCAAAGAAGCCGGTGGTACAGGCATGTTGCTAAGCAACGTTGCTGGCGGATCTGCAACCATTACCGCGTTTTCTCATAGCATTCCAACCGTGCATATCAGTGCTGCCGATGGTGCAATTGCAAAAGCCTATGCTGCAACAATAGGTGCATCGGCTCACTTTGCGGCGTCCATTACCAGCTCCGCAGGCAATGCGCCTGTGATGGCTGATTTTTCATCCCGCGGGCCGAATCGTGCGGATGCAAATGTACTCAAGCCTGACCTTACCGCCCCTGGTGTAGATATTCTGGCCGCATCGCGCCCACAACTCAGCCTGGAGCAGCGCAACCAGATTGCAAACGGAGCCGTTGCTCCTGCTGAATGGCAATCGATGCAAGGCACATCGATGTCTAGTCCACATATAGCGGGCCTTGGTGCCCTCTTACATCAGCTGCACCCAACTTGGTCTCCTGCCGCCATTAAATCGGCCCTGATGACCAGCGCTTTCTCTACACTAAATGATGGGCTGCCGGGCTTACAAAACGGCCTGCTTCCTTGGGCTCAAGGCGCAGGGCATGTTAATCCCAACCTCGCAGCAAACCCAGGCTTGGTTTACGATATAACACCGCAGGATTACGACCGCTATCTGTGCGGCCAAAACCAACTCAGCCCGTCCAAGTGCAGTGTAATTGGCAGTATTCAACCCTATAACTTGAATCTGCCATCGCTTACCACCGCCAATGTACTCGGCAAATTTACGTTTAACCGCAACGTGACCAATGTCAGTGATCGCGCATCAATCTACACAGCACAAGCATCGATCAACGGTTTTGCTGCAACAGTTTCACCCGCAACACTCAGTCTTAACCCTGGTGAAAGCAAATCGTTTACGGTGACATTAAGCCGTACCACTGCACCAAGAAATGTGTACCAGTATGGCTCACTCGTTTGGTCAGACGGCACGCATACCGTTCGCTCCCCGATTACTGCCAAAGCCAGCCTGCTTGCAGCTATTTCACAGCTTAATAGTGAAGAAATAAGCGGCAATAAAGTTGTGACCATTGCAACAGGCAGCGATGGTAAATTGACTTTAGTGAAAGGGGGTTTAAAAGAAGCAACGCTCACCAATGCTTCAATTGCCACTGATACAGGTGCAAAAGATGGTGTACGTGAATGCACAGCTGGAACAAGTACGGCGGGTGTGAAAGTGCATCAATTCAGCGTACCCGCTAATAATCTTGCAACCCGCTTTGCTCTCTACAATTCAGACACCGAGCATGGCGCTGCAGATGACTTAGATTTGCTGGTCATGAATTCAGCAGGTGTAAAAGTAGGTGGCAGTGGTAGTGATGGCTCCAACGAAACAGTGCAGCTGGTTAATCTGCCTGCCGGCAACTACAAAGCTTGCGTTGTAGGCTATGCAACTAAAGGGGGTAATACCAATTACACCTTATCGAGCTGGATCATTAATGCGGGTGATGTTGGCGGCTCATTTAAAGCCCTTGCCCCAGGCAAAATCTACGTAGGTGGCACCGCTTCCGTAGGCTTTAGCTGGAAAGACTTGCTAGCTGGCAAGCGCTATCTTGGCAATGTTGCTTATCAGATTGATGGTGTAACACAAACCAATACCTCAATACTGGTTGAAACCAATGATCCGCTACCCACTGCTCCTTCAGTATCACGTGCGGAAAATGCGGGTATTTAACTAATAAGCTTTAACGCAAACGGCGAACCTTGGTTCGCCGTTTTTTATGCCGATAAGCACCTACAACTAATAGATCGCCTCTTTACTCTGCAATACACACTGCTTTTGCTTACATACTGCCCCCGGATCAGCAACAAATTGGCAGGTAGACAACTCCCCGCTCTGTTTAATCTCAAGTAGTCGCTGATCTGTATATTTTTTTGCAAGCAAAGCAATTTTTTCGGCACGCCCTTCTGCAATAGACCATGGTAAGTAAAACTCCGGGCCACCACACGATTTTGCACCCACCGCTACCGTGCGGCACTGGGTGTCCTGAGTACACTGAGCCGTGCCGATTTCTGCCTTAAGCTTCAGCAAAACATCCCCCGCCAAAGCTGTAGTGCTGAGCAGAATTAACAAACTTGCAGCAAGTATCTTCATCATCCCTACCCCTTTTTATGGGCCGCCAATTGCGGATCAGCAGTACATTAAACACAAAAAAGCCCAACAAATGTTGGGCTTTTTCTCTCAACTTTAGATACCGGGCTTACGCCAGAAGTAGCGCCAGACAAATCCAGGCCAGGCAAATACGATAAACATCGCAAAAGTCGTGGCAAAGAAAGGCCAGTTTTGCGCATGAACCGGAGAAAGCCTCCCCTCCAGAACCCTTGCCAGCAAACCCAATGCCACATAAAGCAGAACCAGCTCTAGCAAGCGCCAATGAAAGCCCTTAACCTTTTTTGCCGGAATGCAAAAAATAATGCGTTCAAAGAAAAAAGGCAGATTGGCAGCAATCAGCGCCAATCCACAAAGCAGGTACACATTATTCATTACATGGGCACAGTAAGTGATGAACTAACGGCTTGCGAGAGCACAGACATCAGGCGATCAGGCATCAAGCCCATCACCAGCAACAAGATGCAGTTCACTGACAGCACTAGTCTAGTATCAAAACCAGCCACGATAGGCGCTGTATCTGTTGCTTCGTCAAAGTACATCATCTTCACGATACGCAAGTAATAGAACGCACCAATCAGCGAGAACATCACCGCAACCACCGCCAACCAGACATAGCCTAAATTCACCACGGCTTGTAATACCGATAACTTGGCAAAGAAGCCAACGAAGACCGGAATACCTGCCATAGAGAACATCACAAACATCATCATGCAGGCAAACCATGGGCTGCGTGCTGCTAAGCCTTTGAAGTCATCAATCTTATCGGCTTCAAAGCCTTCACGGGACAGCAACATCACCATACCGAAACCGGCTGCGGCAGTCAGTACATAAACCATAGCGTAGAAGAACGATGCGGCGTAACCAATCGGGCTAGCAACCAAGATGCCTAAGAGCAAGAAGCCCATATGCGAGATGGTGGAGTAAGCCATCATGCGTTTCATGCTAGTTTGAGCAATCGCAGTCAGATTACCAATACCCATAGAGAGTACCGACAATACGATCAACATACCGCGCCAATCAAAGGCGTAGCCTTCCATGCCTTGCGCCAGCAAGCGGATTACAAATACAAAAGCCGCTAATTTAGGCGCAGAACCAATCAACTGAGTAACCGGTGTTGGCGCACCTTCGTAAACATCGGGCACCCACATATGGAACGGGACAGCGCCTAACTTAAAGCCAATACCGGTTACCAGGAACACCAAACCAAAAGCGGCCAACATACGGTTTGCTTCACCACTGGCGATTTTTTGTGCGATGACAAAAACATCCAGCGAAGCAGTTGCGCCGTAAATCATCGACATACCGTAAAGCAGCATCCCTGAAGCTAAAGCCCCAAGAATAAAGTACTTCATCGCCGCTTCTGTGGATTGCACTGAATCGCGCTGTAATGCCACCAAGGCATACAAGGACAAGGACAGCAGCTCAAGGCCCATATAAAGCGTTAAGAAATTAACACTAGAGGCCATGACCATCATGCCTGCCAAGGCAAATAAGGTCAGAGTAAAAAGTTCGCCACGGAACAATCCGCGAACCATGCTGTATTCACGGCCATAAATCAGCACCAAGGCCACGCCCAAGATCATGCCGATCTTGGCGAAATCAGCGATTGGATCACTAATAAACAGGCCATTAAATGCCAGACGCGGGAAGGGCTCATAGCCATTTACAACAAGAAAGGCGGTTATGCCCAACACAATCAGTGTGAGCACATAAGTAATATGGCGCTTGGCATCTGACACAAACAAATCAAGCAGAAGTACCGCACAGCTGGCACATAGCAGGAAGATTTCCGGCATTGCCACCCAAGCATTAAGGCTGGTCCAGGTCATTATTCAACCCTATCAAATAATAGTATGGTGGTCCGAAGGTATGCTCTACCTCTGGATAAAATCGGGGGTTGATCGATAAACCCCCGACTATCTCTAATCAGTGCAATTTGCTTTGTGAAACATGCCAGATCAAATCATTAACCGACACATGCATCACATCCACAAATGGCTTCGGATACAGACCCATGCCCAGCACGGCAACGGCTAACACAGCAAGGATCAGGAATTCACGCGAGTTAACGTCTTTCAGATGCTCAACATGATCATTGGCGACCTCACCGAATAACACCCGTTTATACATCCACAGGGTATAGGCTGCACCAAAGATCAAGGTTGTAGCACCGGCAAAGGCGTACCAGAAGTTCACTTGTACCGCCCCCAGAATCACCATAAATTCACCGGCAAAACCAGAAGTACCAGGTAGACCCGAATTGGCCATCGCAAACAACATCATAAAGCTAGCGAAGATCGGCATTTTATTAGCCACGCCGCCGTAATCGGCAATCTTGCGGCTATGCACTCGGTCGTACATCACACCGATACAGAAGAACATCGCGGCAGAAACAAAGCCGTGCGAGATCATTTGCAGTAAAGCACCTTCAACCGCGTACTGGTTCATTTGCGTGCCACCGGCAAACATAAAGAAGCCCAGTGTTACAAAACCCATATGCGAGATCGAAGAATAAGCCACCAGCTTTTTCATATCAGTTTGCACAAGCGCCACTAAACCGATGTAAATCACCGCCACCAAGGACAGCGCCACAAATACCCATGCATATTCACGTGAAGCATCAGGGGCAATCGGTAGAGCAAATCGCAAGAAGCCGTAAGCACCTAGCTTCAGGGTAATCGCCGCCAACACCATCGAACCACCGGTAGGCGCTTCAACGTGGGCATCTGGCAACCATGTGTGAACCGGCCACATTGGCACTTTCACAGCAAAAGCAAAGAAGAAGGCAATCAGCAGATACGTTTGTACCGACATATCAAGCGGCAAACGCTGGAAATCGGCGATTTCAAAACTACCACCGGTTTTTTGATACAAGTAGATAAAACCAACCAGCGTCAACAAAGAACCGAGCAAGGTATACAAGAAAAACTTAATCGACGCATATACACGGCGTGGACCGCCCCAGATACCAATAATCAGGTACATAGGGATCAGCATGGCTTCAAAGAATACGTAGAACAAGATTGCATCCATGGCGGCAAATGCACCATTGATCAAGCCCGACATAATCAGGAAAGCGGCCATGTATTGCGCGGTACGCTTTTCAATAACCTGCCAACCCGCGAGGATAACCATCAGGGTGATAAAGCTATTTAAAATCACAAACAGCATCGAAATGCCATCAACCCCAAGATGGTAGTTGATATTAAAAGAAGCGATCCAAGGCTTCATTTCTTCGAACTGCATGCCGCCATGCAAAGACTCAAACTGCGTAAAGAGCGGTATGGTTACCAAGAAACTTAGCAAAGCGCCGACCAGCGCCAACCAGCGCGCCGCCGTGGCGTTTTTGTCCCCGCCTGTCGCGAGTACTACAAGGCCTGCCACGATCGGCAGCCAGATCGCGAGGCTTAGAAGATTACCCGTCATAGTCAACCTACTTGTTAATTTAATTCGTAAGGGGGATTCGATCTATTCAAGACCTTCCCCCCCGATCCCCGGCTATAAGCCGGCCATCTAATTAGGCCAGCAGGCCAGCAATCCACCATGTCATCAGGCCAATTGCACCGATAATCATGGCAAAAGCGTAGTGATAGATATAACCCGTTTGCAGCTTACGTGCAGCTGCTGAAAACATGCCCACCAACTTGGCCGTACCATTGACAAGCAAACCATCGATGATAAAGGTATCGCCAACTTTCCAGAACAAAGTACCCAGAACTCGGCCACCTGCTGCAAAACCATTGATATACAGATGATCCATGTAGTACTTCTCATCCAGCAGCTTCTTGATGCCGATCGAGCTAAAGAAGCGATCGAGTGCCGCAGGAATGCTAGGCTTCACTAAATAGAAGTACCAAGACACCACCACACCCGCCAAGGCTAACCAGAATGGCATAGTAGTCAGTGAATGGATCCCCATTGCAACCGCACCATGGAACTCTTCTTTCATGACTTCCATTGCTGGATGCGCTTCGTGATTCACAAAAATCACACCCTTGAAGAAGTCACCATAAAGCATAGGATCGATAGCAAAGTAACCAATCACCAGCGACGGAATCGCCAGCATCACCAATGGCAAGGTTACAACCCAAGGTGTTTCATGCGGTTTCTGTCCCGGAGCCAAACCATGGTGCTCATCTGCATGCCCATGATCATCGTCATGTGCATGAGCGGCATCGTGACTGTGGTGATCATGCGCCTTACCGAAACGCTCTTCACCGTGGAACACCAAGAAGTACATACGGAAAGAATAGAAAGCCGTTACAAACACACCCGCCACAACCGCGAAGTAAGCAAAACCAGCGCCTGGCAAGTTAGAAGCGTGTACCGCCTCAATAATTGAATCTTTAGAGTAGAAACCCGACAAGAACGGCGTGCCGATCAAGGCCAAGGAACCAATCAAAGAAGTAATCCAAGTAATCGGCATGTATTTACGCAAGCCACCCATTTTGCGGATGTCCTGATCGTGATGCATACCAATAATCACCGAGCCTGCAGCAAGGAATAACAGCGCTTTAAAGAATGCGTGCGTCATCAGGTGGAATACCGCTACCGAGTAAGCCGATGCGCCTAAGGCAACCGTCATATAACCCAGTTGCGATAGCGTTGAATAAGCCACAACCCGCTTGATATCGTTCTGGATAATCCCGAGGAAACCCATAAACAGCGCAGTGATCGATCCAATCACCATCACAAAATTCAGCGCCGTATCGGATAGCTCAAACAATGGCGACATACGTGCCACCATAAAGATACCTGCCGTCACCATCGTTGCCGCGTGAATCAGCGCAGAAATCGGTGTTGGGCCTTCCATCGAATCTGGCAACCAAACATGCAGCGGGAACTGAGCCGATTTACCCATCGCGCCGATAAATAGCAAGATGCAAGTCACCGACATCAACGACCAAGTCACATTCGGGAACAGGCTGATGGTGGCGTCTTTTAGCTCAGGCGCTTTAGCAAACACATCCACATAATCGAGCGAGCCAAAGTAAGCCAGTACCAAACCAATCCCGAGTAGGAAACCAAAGTCACCCACACGGTTGATCAAGAAAGCCTTCATATTGGCGAAAGTGGCCGTTGGCTTTTTGAACCAGAAACCGATCAAGAGGTAAGAAACCAAACCCACCGCTTCCCAACCGAAGAAGAGCTGAACGAAGTTATTCGCCATCACCAGCATCAACATCGAGAACGTAAACAGCGAGATATAACTAAAGAAGCGCTGATAGCCTGGGTCTTCTGACATATAGCCGATGGTATAGATATGCACCATCAAGGATACAAAAGTCACCACGCACATCATCATTGCGGTGAGCTTATCAACCAAGAAACCAACGTTAAAATCGACGCCATTAACAGTCAGCCAAGTGTAAACCGTACCGTTAAAGTTATCGCCACCTGAAACCAAGTGGTTCAGCGTATAAGCCGACAACAAGAAGGAAACCGCCACACCACCAATGGTCACGACGTGCGATGCACGTCGCCCAATCGCCCAGCCAAACAGCCCTGCGACCAGCGCACCAAATAGCGGCGCCAGCGGGATTAAGAGATAAATCGTTTTCATATCCATTTGTAATCTAGTCCCCTTAACCCTTCAGGCTGTCGAGATCTTCGACGTTGATCGAACGCAGATTGCGGAATAACACAATCAGGATCGCGAGCCCAATGGCCGCTTCTGCCGCGGCTACCGTCAAGATAAAGAATACGAAAACCTGCCCTGCTGAATCGCCTAAAAACTGCGAGAAAGCAATAAAGTTCATATTCACCGCAAGCAACATCAACTCAATCGCCATCAAGAGCACGATTAAGTTTTTACGGTTCATAAAGATACCGAAAATACTGATGGCAAATAAACAAGCCGCCAGCACAAGATAATGCGTCAACTCAAGCATAGAAACTCTTCCTTAGGCAGCCGGTTTATCGTCACTCGCAGGAACATCTGCAAGCACTTTTACTTCTGCAGCCATCTTCACGATACGCAGACGGTCACTGGCTTTAACACGAACTTGATCACCAGGATTGATGTACTTAGTGCTCTTACGCTTACGTAGCGTTAGGGCAATGGCGGCAATCATACCCACCAATAAAATCACCGACGCTAGCTGAAATGGTAAGAAGTACTGGGTGTAAATCAAACGGCCTAACTCATGCACATTGCTATAACCCGCAGGGCGATCTACCAAGCCAGCACTATCAATCTGACTTGCACCGTGTGTAATGACTAAGACCATTTCCACCAGCATCGTGCCAGCGACCACACCCGCAACCGGTGCAAATTTCCAAAAGCCCTTACGCAGCTCCTCGAAATTAATGTCGAGCATCATCACCACAAATAGGAACAGCACCATGACTGCCCCCACATAAATCAGCACAAGGGAAACAGCAAGAAATTCGGCCTTCATCAACATCCACAGCATGGCTGCGGTGAAGAAAGACAAAATCAGCAGCAAAGCGGCTTGTACCGGATTTTTGGTACTCACAACGCCCAGTGCAGAAGCCAGTAGCACAAAGGCGAAGAAACTAAATAGTGCGATTGTCATTGGACACCTATCAATATTTGACCTTTAACAGTCGATAAAAAACGTAGCGAGCAATCCAAGGGCAAGCCAAGCCGCCCTTGGAGTTCGCAGTAGTTTGGTATCGAGCTGTTAGCGGTATTTGGCATCTTGCGCTTTGCGTTCAGCAATTTCGCTCTCGTACTTATCACCTACAGCCAACAACATGGGCTTGGTGTAGTAGAGGTCGCCCCGTTTTTCGCCGTGATATTCAAGGATATGCGTTTCCACGATGGCATCCACCGGGCAAGCTTCCTCACAAAAACCACAGAAAATACATTTGGTCAGATCAATATCGTAACGGGTGGTGCGGCGTGTGCCGTCCTCACGTTTATCTGACTCAATCACAATCGCTTGAGCTGGGCAAACTGCTTCGCAAAGCTTACAGGCGATACAACGCTCTTCGCCATTGGCGTAGCGACGTTGTGCGTGTAGGCCGCGAAAACGCGGGCTGTACGGTGTTTTTTCTTCTGGGAACTGCACGGTGATCTTGGTCTGGAACATATGGCGGCCGGTAAGCATCAAGCCTTTTACCAGTTCCACGAGCAAGAACGTTTTAAAGAAATAAGCAATCTTTTCCATAATGGTTCCTGTTTATTTCCCTAGCGGCCAGATTGAGAACGGCGTCTGCATCCAAGCGCCCACGACCACAATCCAAATCAAGGTGACCGGGATGAAAATCTTCCAACCCAAACGCATAAGCTGATCGTAACGATAGCGAGGGAAAGTAGCGCGGAACCACAAGAAGCAGAACAGCATAAAGGCTACTTTTAATACCCACCACAGTACCGATGGCGCGCCCAAAATACCCCAGCTTGCTGGGAACGGGCTTAACCAACCGCCAAGGAACATGATCGATGTCATTGCTGAAATCAAAATCATATTGGCGTATTCGGCCAAGAAGAACAGCGCAAAGCTCATGCCCGAGTATTCGACCATGTGACCTGCAACAATTTCTGATTCGCCTTCGGTTACATCAAATGGCGCGCGGTTGGTTTCAGCCACACCAGAAATAAAGTACACAACGAACAAAGGCATCAAGGGGATCAGATTCCACGAAAGAATCGAGCCCCCCGCCATCCCTTGGCCTTGCTGATTGACGATTTCGGTCATATTTAAACTGCCCGAAACCATCATCACGCCAACCAAGGCAAAGCCCATCGCCAACTCATAAGAAATCACCTGAGCCGCAGCGCGCATTGCACCAAGGAAGGCATATTTAGAGTTAGATGCCCAGCCCGCCAAAATCACGCCGTAAACGCCCATCGAAGTAATGGCCATCACGTAAAGCAAGCCGACATTCACATCGGATAAAACATAGCCAGGATAAAACGGCACCACGGCCCAAGCCGCTAGTGCCGGTACCAGAACCATAATCGGCGCTAAAAAGAACAGACCGGTGCTGGCTGCAGATGGAGAAATAATTTCTTTCAGCAGCAGCTTTACACCATCGGCAATCGGTTGCAGCAAACCAAACGGACCGACCCGATTCGGGCCGATACGAATCTGCATATAACCGATGACTTTACGCTCGGCCAATGTCAGGTAAGCCACCGCGCCCATCAAAGGTGCAACGATGCAAACAATCTTGATGAGGGTCCAGAGGACAAACGCGATCTCTGCGCCAAACCACCCTTGTAACATTTCCATATTGGGCGCCCTTTAAGCTTTAGAAACCGAGAGAGGATCGAACATGCCAGCGAGCTCGCGCGTCGCAGCATGGCCTGACGCCACACGAATCACGTTATCTGCAAGGCCAGCATCCAGCTCAACAAACAGTGATGCGGCTTGACCGCCCTGCTCTACTCGCGCCAGATCATTTGTTGCCAGACCTAAAGCCGCCAGTGTTGCCGCATTGGCTTTCAGCGCCGGAGCAGCTTGAGTCGCTTGCAAGCTTGGCGCACGACGCACCAAGGCATCTGCCTGATACATCGCCACTTCACCTAAGCGAACCAAACCGGAAGCGGCCTGAGCTTTAACTGCCACAGCAGCCACGGCTGCATTATTCAAGCGGGCAGCAGTATCACCTGGCAAGGCTTCATCACGAATCTGTTCTGACGATTCGTAATCAAAGCCATTAAAACCAAGCACATTGCCTAAGACGCGGAATACTTTCCAGGCCGGACGAGTCTCGCCTAATGGACGTACCACACCGTTAAAGCTTTGTGGCTTGCCTTCCATATTGACGAAAGTACCGGAGGTTTCTGAGAACGGTGAGATCGGCAAGATCACATCGGCAAAATCTAGCGCACAGCTATTAAATGCCGACATCACCACGACCATTTCAGCCGCTTTCACTGCCGCCAAAGCTTGTGCGCCGTTATGCATATCAAACTCGGTTTCAGCATTTAAAAGAACATAGGCTTTTTTTGGTGTAGCGAAGACATTGCCACCAACCGTTGCACCGATCAACTGAGCACCCACGGTATTAGCCGCTTCGCTCATCACACCCAGTGTTGCGCCAGTTAGCTCGGCCAATGCAGCAGCTGCAGCGTGTAATTCTGCAGCGCGTGGATTGTGCGTTGCAATATTGCCCAGCAATACGGCCGATTTCCCTGCCAGTGTTGCAGCAATCACACGAGCCGAATCAGTGACTTCAACGCCAGCCAAATCGATGTTCGCAGGAGTGGCCTTGCTTGAGTCCGCTTCAACAACCGCCTTAATCACGGCCAACACGCCTTCCACCAACTGATCAGGGCGAACGACAGATTGCGCAGCTACTTTAGTCAGCAAATCATCGCTATGCACATTCACTAAGGAAAGCTTCAAGCCTTTCTTAACGGATTGACGCAGGCGTTGTGCCAGCAAAGGCTGCTCTTGGCGTAATGATGAACCAATCACCAACACCGCTTCAGATGCAGCCAGATCAGCAATCGATTGGCCCAAGTAAGTAGCACCTGCAGTATTCAGGCTGAAGTCTGCATTGCGTAAGCGAGTTTCGACGTTTTCTACGCCTAAACCTGCCATGAGTTTACGCAACATAAACAGCTCTTCAACTGTGCTGTTTGGCGTTGCCACGGCAGCAACAGAAGCAGCACCGTGGTCTGCAACGACTTGTTTCAAGCCATTTGCTACATATTCAAGCGCTGTTTGCCAATCAGTCACTTGCCAAACGCCGCCTTGCTTAATCATTGGCTTTTGCAGGCGATCCGCGCCGTTTAGGGCTTCGTAAGAGAAGCGATCACGATCCGCCAGCCAGCATTCATTAATGGCCTCGTTTTCCAGCGGCAATACACGCATCACCTTGTTGTTCTTCACTTGCACAACAAGATTGGAACCCAAGCCATCATGCGGGCTAACAGACTTACGACGAGATAATTCCCATGTGCGTGCTGAGTAGCGGAACGGCTTGCTGGTCAGCGCGCCAACCGGGCAAAGATCAATCACATTGCCGGAAATTTCCGATTTAACTGTCTTGCCAATAAAGGACATGACTTCGGTAAATTCACCGCGACCTACCATACCCAATTCTTGGAAACCGGCAATTTCTTCGGTAAAGCGAACGCAGCGGCTGCAATGGATACAACGCGTCATATCAGTAGAAATCAGCGGGCCAAGGTCTTTATTGGCAACAACACGTTTTTCTTCTGTATAGCGGGAGCCGGATTGGCCGTAGCCTACCGCCAGATCCTGCAACTGACATTCGCCACCTTGATCGCAAATCGGGCAATCGAGCGGGTGATTAATCAGTAAGAATTCCATCACCCCCTGCTGCGCCTTCACGGCCTGATCAGAGTGGGTCCAGATTTTCATCCCGTCGGTAACGGGGGTTGCACAGGCAGGTAAAGGCTTAGGTGCTTTCTCAACCTGAACAAGGCACATACGGCAGTTTGCGGCTATAGACAGCTTTTTGTGATAGCAAAAATGCGGGATATGTACGCCAACCGAATTGGCTGCGTCCATTACCGTGCTACCACCTGGCACTGTCAGTTTCTTACCGTCGATTTCAATTTCCAGCATGCTCTACTCAATGGCTATTGAATCAAACCCAAGCCTGCAACGCAGTCTTGTGTTCGATAAGGTATTCGAATTCGCTACGGAAGTGCTTTAGCATTCCGCGCACCGGGAAAACAGCTGCGTCGCCGAGGGCACAAATGGTTCGCCCTGCGATGTTATTACCGACACTGTCTAAGAGTTCCAAGTCTTCCGGAACGCCATGACCCTGTGCGATACGATGAACAATGCGATACAGCCAGCCGGTGCCTTCACGACACGGCGTACATTGGCCACACGATTCTTCGAAGTAGAAGTAGGACAAACGCTCAAGCGCTTGCACCATACTGACGGTTTCGTCCATCACGATCACCGCCCCCGAACCCAACATCGAACCCGCTTTAGCGATCGAATCGTAGTCCATTGTGCATTGCATCATGATGTCAGCAGGCAAGACTGGCGAGGATGATCCGCCAGGAATCACCGCCTTCAGTTTTTTGCCATCACGCATACCGCCGCATAATTCCAGCAGCTCTGAAAACGGCATGCCGAGTGGCACTTCGTAGTTTCCAGGGCGATTTACATGGCCAGAAACCGAAAATAACTTGGTGCCACCGTTATTAGGTTTACCTAGCTCAAGGAATTTCTGCCCGCCTTCGCGGATAATGTAGGGTACGGAGGCAAACGTCTCCGTATTATTAATAGTCGTTGGCTTGCCGTAGAGGCCATAGCTGGCTGGGAAAGGTGGCTTAAAGCGAGGTTGGCCTTTTTTGCCTTCCAAGGATTCAAGCAGCGCCGTTTCTTCACCGCAAATATAAGCACCATAGCCATGATGCGCATGCAGCTCAAAGCTAAACTCTGAACCCAGAATTTTATCGCCTAAAAAGCCTGCCTTGCGGGCTTCTTCGAGCGCTTCTTCAAATCGCTCGTAAGCTTCAAACACTTCACCATGGATATAGTTGTAACCCACGGTAATGCCCATCGCGTAAGCACCAATAATCATGCCTTCGATCAGCGCATGTGGATTAGACACAATAATGTCTAAATCCTTAAAGGTGCCCGGCTCGCCCTCATCGGTATTGCAAACGAGGTATTTTTGCCCAGGGAAGCTACGTGGCATAAATGACCACTTCAAGCCGGTAGGGAAGCCAGCACCGCCACGACCACGCAGGCCGGAAGTTTTCATTTGCGCAATGATTTCGTCTTGAGTGATATTTTCACTCAGGATTTTTTTGAGCGCATCATAGCCACCACGCTTAACGTATTCGTTAATACGCCAGCAGTTAGGATCTTCAAAATTGACGTCATCAAATACAACGCCGGTTGTGTAGACGGTCATTATTCGAGCTCCGCCAGTTTCTTATCGATCGCCTCAGGCGTCATATGACTGCACATGGCGTGGTTATTCACCAGCATCACCGGCGCGTAACCACAGGCTCCCATGCACTCCCCTTCCTTCAGCGTAAACTTGCCATCGGCTGTGGTTTCATTAAAACCAATGCCCAGCTTTTGCTTAATGTAATGCGCCGCAGTATAGCCGCCCGAAAGTGCACAGGGCAGATTGGTACACACGGTGATTTTGTGCTTACCAACTGGCTTTAAATCGTACATATTGTAGAAAGTAGCCACTTCAAGCGCCATCATTGGCGCAATGCCAAGATAGTTAGCTACAAATTCGATCATGTCATTACTAAGGTAGCGATGCTCGGTCTGCGCAATACGCAGCGCGCCCATCACGGCAGAGCGCTTGTGCTCTGCTGGGTATTTCGCTACTTCACGATCAATCAATGCTAGGGATTGAGTAGTTAACATCAGCGATCAATCTCCCCGAATACAACGTCTTGAGTGCCGATAATGGCTACCACATCGGACAACATATGGCCGCGCGCCATTTCATCTAAGGACGCTAAGTGGGCAAAGCCCGGCGCACGAATTTTCATTCGGTACGGTTTATTTGCACCATCGGACACCATATAGATACCAAACTCACCCTTAGGATGCTCAACCGCGGCGTAAGCTTCGCCCTCTGGAACATGCATCCCTTCGGTAAATAGTTTGAAGTGGTGAATCAGCTCTTCCATATTGGCTTTCATGCCGCCACGTGAAGGCGATGCCACTTTATGATTATCTACAATCACAGGGCCCGGATTAGCTTTCAGCCATGCCACACACTGCTTGATAATCCGATTGGACTGGCGCATTTCTTCCACGCGAACCAGATAACGGTCATAACAATCGCCGTTTTTACCCACTGGGATATCGAAGTCCATCGCACCGTAAACTTCATACGGCTGTTTCTTACGCAGATCCCACTCCACACCCGAGCCACGCAACATAGGACCAGTCAGCCCCAGTGCTAGAGCGCGTTCAGGTGTAATGATGCCAATACCCACAGTCCGCTGTTTCCAGATACGGTTATCTGTCAGCAGGGTTTCGTATTCATCCACATAAGTCGGGAAGCGATTGGTGAAGTCTTCGATAAAATCGAGTAAAGAGCCTTCACGGTTACCATTTAATTTTTTGATCGCAGCGGCGTTACGTACCTTAGAAGCTTGGTACTGCGGCATTTGATCAGGCAGATCACGGTAAACGCCACCTGGGCGATAGTAGGCCGCATGCATACGTGCACCTGACACTGCTTCGTAGCAGTCCATCAAGTCTTCACGTTCACGGAAGGCGTACAAGAAGATAGTCATCGCGCCACAGTCAATACCGTGTGCACCAATCCACATCAGGTGATTTAGAACACGCGTGATTTCATCAAACATCACACGGATATACTGAGCACGAATCGGCACTTCAATGCCGGCCATTTTTTCAATCGCCATACAGTAGGCGTGCTCATTACACATCATCGATACGTAATCAAGCCGGTCCATGTATGGCAGGGATTGAATATAGGTTTTTGATTCAGCTAATTTTTCAGTACCGCGGTGCAGTAAGCCAATGTGCGGATCAGCACGCTCGACCACTTCACCGTCTAGCTCAAGCACCAAGCGCAAAACGCCGTGTGCGGCAGGATGTTGAGGTCCAAAATTAAGCGTGTAGTTACGGATTTCAGCAGCCACCGTAGTTCTCCTCGCGGATGATACGCGGTGTTGTTTCTCGCGGATCGATAGTGACAGGCTGGTAGATAACACGGCCCTGTTCCGGGTCGTAACGCATTTCTACATAGCCAGAAAGCGGAAAATCCTTGCGGAAAGGATGACCAACAAAACCATAATCGGTCAGGATGCGGCGTAAATCAGGGTGGCCTTGGAACATAATGCCGAATAAGTCGAACGCTTCACGCTCAAACCAATTCAGGCCAGGCCAAACCAAGACCATAGACGGCACAACAGGGAAATCATCGTCGGTACAGAACACACGCACACGCAGGCGCACATTGTGTTTGTAAGACAAAAAGTGATATACCGCTGCAAAACGGTGGCCTTCCCATACTGCGTCTTTGTAAGTGCTGTAATCCACACCGCAGACATCCAGACAGGATTCAAAGTGCAATGCAGCATCATCACGCAAAGCTAAAGCCACTTCTGACCAGACCGCAGCGGGTACTTCGATAGTGACTTCATCCAGAGCACAGACCAGCTTGGCAATATTTGCGCCACCTGTCTCACCCAGAACGGCCTTCAGGCTGTCCATCAGGACGCTAAGTTTACGATCCACTGTTTACCCTCTCACTCGCCAATACACCTGAACGCGCAATCGTGTTAGTACGCTTAATCTTATTCTGTAGCTGAATAATGCCGTAAAGCAAAGCTTCAGCCGTCGGCGGACAGCCCGGCACGTAGATATCAACCGGCACAATTCGATCACAGCCACGAACAACAGAATAAGAGTAATGGTAGTAACCACCACCGTTAGCACAGGATCCCATCGAGATCACCCAGCGTGGCTCCGGCATCTGGTCATAGACCTTACGTAGCGCTGGCGCCATCTTATTGCAGAGCGTACCCGCAACAATCATCAAGTCAGATTGACGTGGGCTTGGGCGAAATACGATGCCGAAACGATCCAAGTCATAGCGCGCCGCGCCTGCATGCATCATTTCTACCGCACAACAGGCCAGACCAAAGGTCATTGGCCATAAGGAACCAGTACGGGTCCAGTTGATTACGGTATCAAGCGATGTGGTTACGAATCCTTTTTCTGAGGACCCAACACTTTCTAAGGATTGAGCATTCATTTCATTACTCCCATTCCAGTGCGCCCTTCTTCCATTCAAAGATAAAACCCACCACCAGTACGGTGAGGAAAATCATCATTGCAAGGAAGCCGAACATGCCGAGCTCTTTAAGCACAACAGCCCATGGCACAAGGAAGGCCACTTCGAGATCAAATAAGATAAACAGGATTGCAACGAGGTAGTAACGCACATCAAACTGCATGCGCGCGTCTTCGAAAGCTTCGAAGCCACACTCGTAAGGCGAGCGTTTTTCAGGATCAGGCCGATTGGTCCCGAGAATCTTGCCCACCCCCCAGCCAAGAACCAGCGGGGCTACGCCCACCAAGAGTCCTACAGCCAGAAACATCAGGATGGGGAAATAGTTAGCGAGCATGGCACTCCCCAGATTTGAAGGTTAAGGATATTTTTATATGTTGTATTCGCCCACATTGCGCGGGCGTTTTGTATCTGGTGCCGACAGAGAGACTCGAACTCTCACAACCGAAGTCACTACCCCCTCAAGATAGCGTGTCTACCAATTTCACCATGTCGGCATTAAAAACAAATTAATCATCCAAAATATTAAAAGCTTATTCCGGAATTTTACTCGGCTGAGCAGGCTGTTGTACCGCTGGTTTTTGCGTGCTCATCACACCCAAATCAGATTTCTTCGATGGGCTAACCAACAACACCAGAGCGAGGCAACTTGCAAAAAACAGTGTCGCTGTAACCGCAGTAGTACGGCTTAAAAAATTAGCCGAACCTGACGAGCCAAACAGACTACCCGCTGAGCCACTGCCAAAAGCAGCGCCCATATCGGCGCCCTTACCGTGCTGCATCAGTACCAAAACGATGGTAGCAATCGCTGAAACCACGTTCAAAATGAGCACGAGTGATTGAATAAGTTCCATTAATTTCTCATTTCTATGCGGCGCGCATTCTAGCCGTTTTTACTTACCTTGACTAGCGCGCTGCCATGCAGATTTCTAAAAACTCGGACGCTGATAAAGCGGCTCCGCCAACAAGTACACCATCTACCCCGTCCACCGCCAACACCTCTTCAGCATTACTGCCTTTTACACTACCGCCATACAGCACGCGGGTGCGAGGTTCTAAAGTTTCCTTGATAAATGCATGCATTTCAGCGATTTGCTCAGATGTTGCAATCACCCCGGTACCTACAGCCCATGATGGCTCGTAAGCAACGGCATAAAGCCCAATCGGCAAACCGCGTAATACGGCTAATTCTGCAGCAATAATTTCTTTATGCCGGCCACTGGCACGCTCTTCAGCATCCTCCCCAACGCAATAAACAGGGAAAAGACCCGCATCTAAGCAAGCACGCAGCTTACGCGCGGCATTTTCGCTGCTCTCGCCAAAGTAACGGCGACGCTCTGAATGCCCCACAATAACCAGCTCGCAACCAATGTCAGCCAACATAGAAGCAGAAACCGCTCCTGTGTAAGCCCCAACATGATACTCGCTGACGTCCTGAGCACCAACCTGAACCTGACTATCTTTCAGTAAACTTTTGGCCAACATGACATAAGGATAAGGGATGCACACTGCAACATTCGGCCCCAGCTTGGCGCGAGCCAACTCAGGCAATACCGAACGAACCTTACCGATGCTGCCATGCATCTTCCAGTTACCAATCACAAGCTGTCTTGTCATACGACGCGAAGCACCCACTTCAAAAGTCCCAGATTGTATTCCCACCCCTACCCCCAGTCAAACCGAGCCATTCGGTTTATTGATTTATGAAACTTGCAAACCTACACTATTGAGACTTGTAATATTTCAGCAACAATCAACAGCTAGCATAGGCACTATTCTTTTCGTCCAAACGTTTTAGCCTTCGGAGTTTCTAGTAATGGCACTTGCACGCAAACTAATTGTCACTATCGGCCTTACTGCCGGCCTGTTCACACATGCTATCGCGGCAGACATTACTGGCGCAGGTGCTACCTTCCCGTACCCGCTGTACGCAAAATGGGCAGAAATGTACAAAGCCAAGACAGGCACCGGGCTTAATTATCAGTCGATCGGTTCAGGTGGTGGCATTAAGCAAATTCAAGCTAAAACAGTTGATTTTGGTGCTTCCGATATGCCATTGAAGCCTGAAGAATTAAACAAGCAAGGCCTCATGCAGTTCCCCACCGTGATCGGTGGCGTAGTGCCTGTTGTGAATATTCCAGGCGTTAAACCTGGCCAGTTAAAGCTTAATCCGCAGGTTTTAACCGATATTTTCCTCGGCAAAATCAAAAAATGGAATGATCCAGCCATTATGGCTCTGAATTCCGGCGTGGCTTTGCCAGAACAGAACATCACCGTTGTTCGCCGCTCAGATGGCTCGGGCACAACTTTTGTGTTTGCTGACTACTTATCAAAAGTTTCAGCAGAATGGAAAGAAAAAGTAGGCGCTAATACCTCAGTTCAATGGCCGGTCGGTGTAGGTGGCAAAGGGAACGAAGGCGTTTCTAACTACGTACAACGCATCAAAGGGGCAATCGGTTACGTTGAATTTGCTTATGCCAAGCAAAACAAACTCGCACACACCCAACTACAAAACCGTGACGGCGCGTTTGTAGAGCCCTCCGAAGAAGCTTTTGTTGCAGCGGCAGCGGGCGCGGATTGGAAAAATGCACCTGGTATGTATTTGCTGACCACGAATTCTGGCGGCAAAACATCATGGCCCATTGCCAACCCTACTTTTATTCTGATGCACAAGAAGCAGGACAAGCCAGCTCAAGCCGCAGAAGTATTGAAATTCTTTGATTGGGCATATGGCAATGACGCAGACAAAGTTGCGCTTGATTTAGATTACATTCCAATGCCAGACAGCGTTGTGAATATGATCAAGGCAAATTGGAAAGCGCAAATAACCGATGGCACAAATCCAATCTGGAAATAAAATATTCATTACGGCGGTAGCAGTTTTGCTGCACGCCTAAACACACAACAGGAGCCGTGATGCTCCTGTTGTGTTGTTATGAAGTATCGGTGGAATGGAGATTTTATAATGCCGAATCAAACTCAACGGATGAAACAGCAGCGTTTACAAGATGCTTTGTTCGTCGGTAGCACTCGTTTTTTTGCTTTTTTTGTACTTGCTTTACTTAGCGGTATTATTCTTTCTTTATTGTACGGCGCAATGCCAAGTATTAAACATTTTGGCTTAAGTTTTATTACATCAGAAGAGTGGAATCCTGTTACCGAGCAATTTGGTGCCTGGCCTTCTATTCGCGGTACTTTAATTTCTTCATTTATCGCCTTGATTATTGCCGTGCCAGTTAGCTTTGGTATTGCTATTTTTCTGACTGAGCTGTCACCAACCTGGCTACGCCGCCCTCTGGGCATTGCTATTGAATTGCTTGCGGGTGTCCCCTCCATTATTTATGGCATGTGGGGTTTATTTGTTTTTGCGCCGCTATTTGCAGATCATGTGCAACCTTGGCTCACAGAAACAACAGAAGGCTGGCCACTTATTGGCGAGCTATTTGTGGGTGCCCCGATGGGTATTGGTATGTTCACAGCAGGCCTTATTCTTTCCATTATGGTCATTCCCTATGTTACATCAGTGATGCGAGATGTATTTGAAGTAGTGCCGCCGATGCTTAAAGAATCGGCATATGGGCTTGGCTCTACTACTTGGGAAGTGGTCTGGAATATCGTTGTTCCATTTACTAAAAACGGAATTATTGGTGGAGTCATGCTAGGTTTGGGGCGCGCACTAGGTGAAACAATGGCGATTACCTTTGTAATTGGTAATTCTCAAGCAAAAATGAATTCACTTTTTGATCCAGCAACTACTATTTCTGCTACCTTAGCCAATGAATTTACTGAAGCAAATGGCGAGCTTTATATTGCGTCATTGATTGAATTGGGCCTGTTACTTTTCTTTATCACCTTTGTGGTTCTGGTGCTCTCTAAATTATTACTGCTGCGCTTACAGCGTAATGAAGGCGCAAACTCGTGAGGCATGCCATGAATATTTATAACCGTCGTCGCACAATCAATTATCTAAGCTTAACGCTTTCCATTATTGCCATGGCCTTTGGCTTATTCTGGCTTTTCTGGATTATGTTTACGCTATTCAAAAATGGCTTGCCCGGTTTGACGTTAGCCACCTTTACTCAAACCACTCCTGCCCCAGGGAGTGCTGGTGGTCTATCTAACGCTATTTTAGGTAGTTTGCAAATGTCTATCGTCGGCGTTGCCATAGGAACACCGATTGGTATTTTAGCCGGTACTTATTTAGCTGAATTTGGAAACAAAGGCTGGCTGGCTCCAACCACTCGATTTATTAATGATATTTTACTCTCTGCTCCATCGATTGTAATTGGTCTGTTTATTTTTGAAATGTACGTTGCACGTGTCCAGCATTTCTCTGGCTGGGCAGGCTCATTCGCCTTAGCTATTTTAGTCATCCCAGTAGTGCTCAGAACCACCGAAAACATGCTACGTCTGGTGCCTACAGCCATGCGTGAAGCGGCTTATGCTTTAGGCGCTCCGCAATGGAAAATGGTGCTTTTGGTAACATTGCGTGCAGCAAAAGCAGGCGTTGCAACCGGTATTTTGCTTGCCATTGCTCGTATTCTGGGTGAAACAGCGCCCCTGCTCTTTACCGCGCTCAATAACCAGTTCTATTCAAATATGAACCAGCCGATGTCTAATTTACCGGTGGTGATCTTCCAATTTGCGATGAGCCCCTATGAAGAATGGCATCAACTAGCTTGGACGGGTGCTTTATTAATTGGCCTCTTTGTACTCGGTTTAAATATTGTTGCACGCGTCATGCTGCGTGAACCGAAACAAAACTAATAAATCAATACGGAATAGCTTAATTATGATAACCAAAAATCCAGCAAAACTTGCCATTAAAAACCTTAACTTTTATTATGGCAATTTTCATGCCCTAAAAAACGTCAATTTAGAGATTCAGGAAGGTAAAGTGACTGCGTTTATCGGGCCTTCGGGCTGCGGTAAATCAACACTATTACGCACATTCAACCGGATGTACGATCTTTATCCTAAATTGCGTGCTGAGGGTGAAATCATTCTGAATGGCAAGAATGTTTTAGACAGCGATGTCGATTTAAATATGTTACGCGCAAAAGTAGGTATGGTATTTCAAAAGCCCACTCCGTTTCCAATGTCAATTTATGACAATATTGCGTTTGGTGTAAAGCTGTATGAAAACCTACCCAAATCAGAAATGGACGATCGCGTTGAATGGGCACTACAAAAAGCAGCGCTGTGGAACGAGGCAAAAGATAAACTAAAACAATCAGGTTTAAGCTTATCGGGTGGCCAGCAGCAGCGGCTCTGTATTGCACGTGCTATTGCAGTTAAGCCTGAGATTTTATTACTCGATGAGCCCACTTCTGCGCTTGATCCTATTTCTACAGCACACGTTGAAGAGCTGGTCCATGAATTAAAACAAGATTACACCATTGCTATGGTGACGCATAATATGCAACAAGCGGCTCGCGTATCCGATATCACCGCTTATATGTATTTAGGTGAGCTGATTGAAGTCGGTGAAACAGACACGATTTTTACCACGCCAAAAGTTAAAGCAACCGAAGATTATATTACGGGTAAATTTGGTTAATTCGCACTTACCCGCACAAAAAGGCAAGCCATGTGCTTGCCTTTTTTATATCAGAATCAATGACGACCATTAAAAAAGGCAGCCTAAGCTGCCTTTTTTATAAGCCAATTAGATTGTTTTAGTTTTTTGCATCAATCTTATTATCAACGTAACGAACGCCTTTCACTTTTTCTGCAATCATCCCTGCCAGTGCAATTTGCTCACCTTCATCAACAGCACCTTCGATCGTTACATCAGCGTCTTTCGCTTTTACTTTTAAATTGAATTTCTGCAATACCAGATCGTTATCCAAACTACCTTTTACTGCGGCAGCCAATGCAACACCTGTCAATTTAGGATCAGAAGGCGCTTTTGCTTCCTGACCTGGTGTTGTGCTGCACGCTGTGAATAAGAAAACGCTGCACAGCAAAATCAGGCTGGTTTTTTTCATTGGTCGATTCTCTCTGATAGATATGGCGATGGTTTGGCCCCGAACGGGCATTTAATTTAAGCAATTCTAAGAGTATTAAGTTACAGAATTGTTTAATTACCATGACAAATCATTAAAAGAATCTCTAAGTATCCTGATTACAACTAAAGTTGAATATTTTTTATCTGAATAGCAGGATGAATAAACATCCACCCTGCCATTTCATTACTCGGCGTTCGCCTCAGCGCTCACCACTTTTGCAATGCGCTCAGCCCAATCGCGGGCAATGACCATATCAATATGCTCAACCATCACCCGCACTACCGGTTCGGTGCCTGAAGGGCGCAATAAAACGCGGCCATCTTCACCCATTGCAGCCTCTGCCTTGCTCACTTCGGCCTTGATAAGCTCCGAAGCATGGCAATCAAAGCCTTTAGCGATACGCACGTTTTTGAGCACTTGTGTCGATAGCACCAGATCATGACAATACTGAGCCAGCGTCTTGCCGCTTTCTTTTAAAGCTTGCAACACTTGCAGGGCCGACACAATACCGTCCCCAGTGGAGTGCTTATCAAGACACAGCAAGTGCCCCGAGCCTTCTCCGCCCACCAGCCAGTTATTAGCCAGCAGCTTTTCTAGCACATAGCGATCACCCACTTTTGCTCGCTCAAAACCAATACCCCGTGCTTTTAAACCATTTTCAACGCCTAAATTGGTCATTAAAGTACCCACCACACCTGCACCTAAAGTGCCTTTATCCTGACGATAGCAAGCCAAGGCATAGAGCAATTGATCGCCATCGATAATCGTGCCATCCCGGTCGATCATAATCAGACGATCGCCATCACCATCGAGTGAAATCCCAAAATCTGCACCTTCAGCCAGTACCGCTTTACGTGCGGTTTCGGGGTGGGTGGCTCCAACTTCTTCGTTAATATTGTAACCATTCGGTGCTACACCGATCTTGACCACTTCTGCGCCCAGCTCATGAAATACATGCGGGGCAATATCGTAAGTTGCACCGTGCGCACAATCAACCACCAGCTTTAAGCCACGCAGATCCAGCTCATTTGGAAAAGTGGATTTACAAAACTCGATATAGCGGCCTGCTGCATCGTCTACACGCCAGGATTTACCAATGCGTTTGGGCGACACGCAAGGCTGATTTTCATCAATTGCTGCTTCAATTGCTAATTCCACATCATCAGCCAGCTTTTTACCACCAGCACCAAAAAACTTAATTCCATTATCGTGATAAGGATTGTGCGATGCAGAAATCACGACACCAGCAGATAAACGTAGCGCGCGGGTCAGATAAGCGATGCCTGGAGTAGGCAAAGGGCCGGTCAGGTAAACATCAACACCAGCAGCATTTAAACCCGCTTGTAACGCGGCTTCCAGCATATAGCCTGACACACGGGTATCTTTACCGATCAGCACCGCAGCATGATCCCCATTGCCACGCTTACTCTCTGCGGCAAGTACTTTGCCTGCGGCATAGCCCAGCTTCATCGCAAACTCGGGAGTAATCGGGTATTCACCCACCAAACCACGTACACCATCTGTTCCAAAATACTTGCGACCCATTTTTCACCCCGATGTTTAATATGTATTTTGACTCACCTTTAGCAGGAGAGTATTGCTCAATAACAAACTACTAACTGGCAACTATTGTAAGGCATGCCAAATCTTTAAAGCATCCACTGTTTCCCTCACATCATGAACCCGAATCACCGCCGAGCCTGCTTGTGCAGCCATCAAAGCAGCAGCAATGCTGGCAGGCATTCTGTCAGCCACGGCCTGACCAGTAATTTGGCCCAGCATACTTTTACGTGAAACCCCGATCAATAAAGGCGTTGCTAACTGACCCAGCAAATCTGGCAAGGCTTTAAACAAAGCGATATTGTGTTCCAGCGTTTTGCCGAAACCAAACCCCGGATCAAGTAATAAGCGATGATGCGAGATCCCGGCAGCTAAAGCAGCATCGCGCCTTGCCGCTAAGTAAGCCGACACTTGCACTACCACATCCAGATAATTAGGCGTGGCTTGCATATTATGCGGATCCCCTTGCATATGCATCAGGCAAATTGCCGCATTACTTTGGGCAAGCAGCCCTAAAGCGCCTTTATCTTCCAGCGCAGAAATATCATTCACCAAATCAACGCCAGCATCTAGCGCTGCACGCATCACCACCGCTTTACGTGTATCAATAGATATGGGCACATTAAAGCTTTGCAGCGCTTTGATCACCGGTATCACTCGGCTTATTTCTTCATCAGCAGGCACAAAAGCTGCACCTGGCCGGGTTGATTCACCGCCGATGTCCAGAATATCGGCACCATCAGCCAGTAGTTTTTCTGCATGGGCCAGCGCCGCATTCATTTGACAGTAATGCCCGCCATCCGAAAAAGAATCGGGTGTGACATTCACAATTCCCATTAAGAGGGGGCGCTGCAAATCCAGCATAAAACGCCCGCATTGCAGTTTTTGCATTTTATTCCTTGTTGTTAAGTTTTCTGCAACAATGGCCAAAGCACTTATTCGGTGTATTTGGCAAAAAAAAAGCGGCCTATAATTAGGCCGCCCATTTTATTGATCACTATCGAGCAATTAAGCTTCTGTTGCTGGTGTAGTAATCACAGGTGTTGCTGGTGCTTCACCACTTGGGCGATCGCCACCACTGGGTGGATTTGGCTTCACTGGCAAAGCCTTAGGTGGCTTTGGTGTACGGCCTTGCATGATGTCTTCGATTTGCTCTGCATCAATGGTTTCCCATTCCAGCAAGGCTGCGGTCATGGCTTCAACTTTATCGCGGTTCTCTTCAAGCAAGCGACGGGCTAAGCCGTATTGCTGATCGATAATGCGTCGAATTTCAGCATCTACCTGCATCATGGTCGCTTCAGACATATTCTTATGCGTCGTTACCGAGCGGCCTAAGAATACTTCACCTTCGTTTTCGCCATAAACCATCGGGCCTAAAGCATCGGTCATGCCGTAACGCGTCACCATATCGCGTGCTAATGAAGTAGCACGTTCAAAGTCATTCGATGCGCCTGTCGTCATCTGATTCATAAACAATTCTTCGGCGATACGGCCACCAAATAAAATTGCAATTCTATCCATCAAATAACCACGATCATAAGCATAGCGATCGGCTTCAGGCAGCTGCATCGTTACACCCAGCGCACGGCCACGTGGAATGATGGTTACTTTATGTACCGGATCAGACTTAGGTAAAAGCTTAGCCACAACCGCATGACCTGATTCATGGTAAGCAGTATTGGTTTTTTCTTCTTCACTCATCACCATGGAGCGACGTTCCGACCCCATCATGATTTTATCTTTAGCCGATTCAAAATCGTCCATATCAACCAGACGCTTCACACGGCGAGCAGCAAACAGCGCCGCTTCATTCACCAAGTTAGCCAAATCAGCACCAGAGAACCCCGGAGTGCCACGCGCAATCACCTGTGCATCGACATCGTTAGAGATCGGCACTTTGCGCATATGCACGCCAAGAATCTGCTCGCGACCACGAATATCAGGCAATGACACCATCACTTGACGATCGAAACGGCCCGGACGCAGCAAGGCAGGATCAAGCACATCAGGGCGGTTGGTTGCCGCAATCACCATAATGCCGGAGTTGCCTTCAAAACCATCCATCTCAACCAGCATCTGGTTCAAGGTTTGTTCGCGCTCATCATTACCGCCGCCCATACCAGCACCGCGTTGACGACCCACCGCATCGATTTCATCGATAAAGATAATGCAAGGCGCATTTTTCTTAGCGTTTTCAAACATATCACGAACACGGGCAGCACCCACACCCACGAACATTTCAACGAAATCTGAACCAGAGATACTAAAGAACGGTACTTTGGCTTCGCCAGCAATCGCCTTAGCCAGCAGCGTCTTACCTGTACCTGGAGGCCCTACCAGCAAGATACCGCGTGGCATACGGCCGCCCAAACTTTGATACTTGCTAGGATCACGCAGGTAATCAACGATTTCTGATACCTCAGCCTTAGCTTCATCGCAGCCTGCTACATCAGCAAAGGTAATCACATTGGTCGCTTCGTCTAACAAACGCGCCTTTGATTTACCAAAGCTAAATGCACCGCCTTTACCGCCGCCTTGCATCTGGCGCATAAAGAACACCCACACACCAATCAAGAGCAGCATAGGGAACCAATTGATGAACAAGTTCATCAAGAAGCTCGGCTCTTCTTCAGCCTTTGCTGCAAACTTCACGTTGTGCTTGATCAGCGTATCAACCATACGAAAATCAAATGGAGCCAGTGTAGAGAATGCCGTGCCGTCGTTACGCTTGCCTTTAATAATCTGGCCGCGAATCGGGTTGCCCTCGATTTCTGCACTAGCAATACGATCAGCCTCTACATCGGCCATAAATTGCGAATACGCCACTTGCCCGCTTGCTTCTTGCTTGCGGGAAAATTGATTAAAGACTGTCATTAGTACCAGACCAATGACGAGCCAGATGGCGATGTTCTTGCCGAGATTGTTCACGGCGCTACTCCTGATTATCCCCGAGGGGATGAAAGAAAAAATTCTACGCGTTTAGGTTTAATAAGCTGTTGGCTTAACACTACCTGCTTCAGGCACTGAAATCCAATATGCTCTATCAGGCTTTTTTCTGCTTACCGAGCAAATAAGTTTCATTGCTACGATCACGCGAAGCCTTAGGATTGCGAGTTACAACACTGGTAAATGTCTCACGCATTGCGGTCATGTACTCAGTAAAACCATAGCCTTGGAATACCTTGACCAGAAAATGTCCATTAGGTTTCAATTGCTCACGAACAAAATCTAAAGCCAGCTCACATAAAAGCATACTACGAGCCTGATCCATTACGGCATTCCCCGTTATATTGGGGGCCATATCGCAAATCACAAGGTCTACCTGACGGCCAGCGAGTAATTCAGTGTACTGAGCCAGTACTTCTTCTTCCCGAAAATCGCCCTGAATAAACTCCACACCACGAATCGGCGTCATATCCAATAAGTCTAGCGCAAAAACGCGACCCGACTCACCTACATTCTGACTTGCGACTTGCGACCAGCTTCCCGGCGCCGCGCCAAGATCGGCAACCCACAGGCCTGGTTTAAATAATTTGTCTTTTTCATTGATCTCAAGCAGCTTGAAAGCCGCGCGTGCGCGGTAGCCTTCTTTTTTGGCCTGATGAACATAATGATCGTTGACGTGTTCCTTCATCCACGCATTACTGGAATTGCTACGAGCCATGAGGTAAAATTGCCTGTTTAGTCAAGGATTTGAAACAATGGAACTCACATCGGATCAGCGTCGCCACCTGAAAAGCTTGGCTCATCATATCGATCCAGTCGTAATGATCGGCAATAATGGCTTGGCAGACGCGGTAATCCGCGAGATTGCTGTTAATTTAGACGCGCATGAACTCATTAAAATCCGAGTTTTGGGTGATGATCGCGCCCTGCGTGAAGAATACCTGCAAAAGATCTGTTCTGAACTAGGTGCATCTGCCGTTCAACACATTGGCAAGCTGTTAGTGGTCTATCGCGCATCAAATAGCGATAAGCCACGGATCGTACTACCCAAGGCAAAAAAAGCCAAATAAACGGGTTTTACATGTATTAGGGCGGCTTAGGTCGCCCTAATCTTTGCGCCATGATGACTTAACGATCGCCATCAGACCAAATGTAAATTATACCAAACACACTCTGCAAAAGATAAATCAAACTGGAAATGGTATGCCACTGAGCCAGACCACCGCCAAACATCCCTTCCGCAGCAGTGCTTACAGCAGGCTTTAAACTGGCAATCAGCGGAAAGATAGCAAACTGATTAACCAGCGTGCATAACAACATCCCCATAACCAGCCAGAATTTTCCACTTTGTAATCCGCGCATGCCCATTTGCCAAACCCACCAAATGGCCAGATACACACCTGCAACAATCCCCACCCAGCCAATCGCGTGAAATAACTTGCCTGCAACCATGCCTGCCGTGGCTTTATCTAAGCCAGCAAACAGCGCAGGCGCTGCGATCACACCAATGGTCCACATACCGCCAATCCACAGTACGGTGAGAAGGTTTTTTAAACCTGAACCTAAGCCCATTGCGTTTCCAGATAAAAAAGCAGTTAAACAATGTTGCGTGAAGCCTAAGACTGAGCAAAAAAACTAAAAGCCGACGTTTATATTTATAAATGCAGGTTTAAAGTCCTTCCTGGCAAAGCAAATCAGGCTTCGCAGCCATCTTTAAATGTATTTCACGTCGAGAACTTCATACTCACGAATCCCGCCAGGCGCCATCACTTCGGCTACATCACCAGCATATTTGCCGATCAGTGCACGCGCAATTGGGCTGGATACGGAGATTTTAAATTCTTTGATTTCAGCTTCTTCGTCCCCAACGATCTGGTAAGTGACTTTGTTGCTGGTTTCTAAGTCTTCCAGATCAACCGTCGCGCCAAACACCACTCGGCCTTCGGCGGTTTCGGCAAGGCTGGCTGGCTCGATCAGCTGGGCATTAGAAAGCTTACTTTCCAGCTCAGCAATACGGCCTTCAACAAAGCCCTGTCTTTCTTTCGCTGCATCATATTCAGCGTTTTCCGATAAATCGCCGTGCGAACGTGCTTCGGCAATCGCTGCAATCACTGACGGGCGCTCTACGCTCTTAAGATTTTGCAGTTCGGCTTTTAGTTTTACCGCACCTTGTACGGTGAGCGGAATTTTTATCATTTCTTTACAGTCTCCATCCAAAAAGAAGAGCCGCCGTCACGAGTGGACGGCGGCTTTTACTTAAGTTCTTGTGAATGATATTTCATCAGAATGAAACATCATTCACGAACCTTAGGGCGTAAATTATCAGTGTTTGATCGTACGATGCAAGCCCTGCAGATCATAAACTCGCATTTCACCCAAATCACGCATCCCGATACACGCCGCTTTTGCACCTGCAATCGTTGTAAACACAGGTAAGCGGGCCTTCATGGCTTCATGGCGAATCGAGTAAGAATCCTGAATGGCTTGGCGACGTTCATCGACAGTATTCACTATCATGCCAATTTCGCCATTCTTGATCATATCAACGAT
This sequence comes from Iodobacter arcticus, assembly GCF_042664895.1. Classification (NCBI taxonomy): domain Bacteria; kingdom Pseudomonadati; phylum Pseudomonadota; class Betaproteobacteria; order Neisseriales; family Chitinibacteraceae; genus Iodobacter; species Iodobacter arcticus. The sequence goes on along the minus strand of NZ_JBHTBQ010000044.1, from coordinate 371,583 downwards.
ATGCGGACGGCCTTCAGTCACTTTATTCACGCTTTGCACCACAACACCCGCGCCGCTGATTTCTGCGGCCGTGCCCTTGGTGGCAAATACCTTAAAGCCAAGTCCCGTTAAGACTTTAGCGCACTCAACTGCACCTGTTTTATCTCCATCACGCACCGAGATAAATACATTGCCCTGAGTAGGCAAAGCAACACCAGCAGCAAGCTGTGATTTTACAAATGCTTCGGCAAAAGTATCACCGACGCCCATCACTTCACCGGTTGATTTCATTTCCGGGCCAAGAATTGAATCTACGCCTGGAAATTTAATAAACGGAAACACCGCTTCTTTCACCGAGAAGAACGGCGGAATCACTTCCTTGGTCATGCCTTGTGAAACAAGACTCTGACCCGCCATACAACGCGCAGCGATCTTAGCAATTGGCAAGCTGGTGGCTTTTGATACATAAGGCACAGTACGGGACGCGCGTGGATTGACTTCCAGCACAAACACTACGGCGTCGCTTCCCTTGCCCTGAATCGCAAACTGCACATTCATCAGGCCAACCACGTTCAGACCCTTCGCCATTAATACCGTCTGGCGACGTAGCTCATCTTGAATCTCTTTCGACAAGCTAAATGGCGGCAAGGAGCATGCTGAGTCGCCCGAGTGCACGCCAGCCTGTTCGATGTGCTCCATAATGCCGCCGATCAAAACATCGGTGCCATCACAAATCGCATCCACATCCACTTCAATCGCGTCGTTCAGGAAGCGATCAAGCAGCACAGGACTGTCGTTTGATACCTTCACGGCTTCACGCATATAGCGCTCTAAATCAGACTGCTGGTGCACGATTTCCATCGCACGACCACCCAATACATAGGACGGACGAACTACCAGCGGGTAGCCAATTTCGGCAGCCAAAATCAAGGCATCGCGCTCATTACGTGCAGTGCGGTTAGGCGGTTGACGCAAACCTAATTCATGCAATAATTTTTGGAAGCGCTCACGATCTTCGGCGGCATCGATCATATCTGGCGTTGTACCAATGATAGGTACACCGTTAGCTTCGAGTGCGCGGGCCAATTTTAGCGGCGTTTGGCCACCGTATTGCACAATCACGCCTTCAGGCTTTTCGATATTGACGATTTCTAACACATCTTCGAGTGTAAGCGGCTCAAAGTACAGGCGGTCCGAGGTATCGTAATCGGTCGATACGGTTTCTGGATTGCAGTTCACCATGATGGTTTCAAAGCCATCTTCACGCAGTGCCAGCGCCGCATGCACGCAGCAATAATCAAACTCAATCCCTTGGCCGATACGGTTTGGGCCACCACCAAGAATCATAATTTTTCGATTATTAGTCGGCTGCGCTTCGCATTCCTCTTCATACGTCGAGTACATATACGCAGTATCGGTAGAGAACTCGGCCGCACATGTATCCACACGCTTATAAACAGGGCGGATTTTAAGTGCGTGACGTGCTTTACGCACAGCGGCTTGATCGGTATCTAGCAATGAGGCTAAACGACGATCAGAGAAGCCTTTACGCTTAAGGCGACGCATCGTTGCGTAGTCGATCGATTCAACCGCCGTGCCACGAATCGCGTTTTCTTCGATCACAAGATCTTCGATCTGGCGCAAGAACCAAGGATCAATCTTAGTCAGATTAAATACTTCATCCATGCTCATGCCAACGCGGAAAGCATCGGCCACATACCAAATACGCTCTGGGCCAGGATTAGCAATTTCTGCTTCGATCAGGCTGCGATCTGTGGTCATTTCATCAAAACCAGACATGCCGGTTTCTAAGCCACGTAGGGCTTTTTGCATGGATTCTTGCACCGTGCGGCCAATTGCCATCACTTCGCCTACCGACTTCATTTGTGTTGTCAGTTTATTATTGGCTTGTGGGAATTTCTCGAAAGCAAAACGAGGGATTTTAGTCACAACGTAGTCAATCGAAGGCTCGAACGAGGCAGGTGTTTTACCACCGGTGATTTCGTTTTGCAATTCATCCAAAGTAAAGCCAACTGCCAGCTTGGCGGCCACTTTAGCAATTGGGAAACCCGTTGCTTTAGAGGCGAGCGCTGAAGAGCGGCTGACGCGTGGATTCATTTCAATAACGATCATCTCGCCATTTTCTGGATTAGTCGCAAACTGCACATTTGAGCCACCGGTATCCACACCAATTTCACGCAATACCGCCAAAGAGGCGTTACGCATAATTTGGTATTCTTTATCGGTCAGCGTTTGTGCAGGCGCCACGGTGATCGAATCACCGGTGTGCACGCCCATCGGATCAAAGTTTTCGATCGAGCAGATGATGATGCAGTTGTCGGCGCGATCACGCACCACTTCCATCTCGTATTCTTTCCAGCCCAATACCGATTGCTCGATCAGCAATTCATTGGTTGGCGATGCTTCAAAACCACGATCACAAATTTCGACGAATTCTTCGCGGTTATAAGCAATACCACCGCCCGAACCACCCATGGTAAACGAAGGGCGAATCAGCGTTGGATAGCCAACCGTCGCCTGCACTGCAAGCGCTTGTTCCATATTATGTGCAATGCCCGATTTAGGCGTAGACAGCCCAATCTTGGTCATTGCATCTTTAAATTTACCGCGATCTTCGGCCTTATCGATGGCATCTGGCTTTGCGCCAATCATTTCTACGTTGTACTTTTCCAGTACGCCGTGACGCCACAGATCCAGCGCGCAATTCAATGCAGTCTGGCCGCCCATCGTTGGCAGCAAGGCGCATGGACGCTCTTTCTCAATAATTTTTTCAACCATCTGCCAAGTAATTGGCTCGATGTAAGTTACGTCCGCCATATTCGGGTCGGTCATGATGGTGGCAGGATTGCTGTTCACCAAGATAACGCGGTAACCCTCTTCACGTAGCGCCTTACACGCTTGCGCTCCGGAATAGTCAAACTCACAAGCCTGGCCGATCACAATCGGGCCAGCACCAATGATTAAGATGCTTTTTAAATCTGTACGTTTTGGCATTGCTCTACCCTCAAACCACTTTTCGCTAGGCTGTGCAGCCAAAGCTGCACAGTACGCCCTTTACACTGCTGCTTTTTGATCGCGCATCAAGCCAATAAACTTATCAAATAGATAAGCCACATCGGTAGGTCCAGGGCTTGCTTCTGGGTGCCCTTGGAAAGAAAACGCAGGTTTGTCAGTCAAGGCAATCCCTTGCACTGTGCCGTCAAACAGGGAGCGATGTGTCACCGTTACATTGGCTGGCAAGCTGGTTTCATCCACCTGAAAGCCGTGATTCTGGCTGGTGATCATCACATGCTTGCTGGCTAAATCTTGCACAGGATGGTTAGCACCGTGGTGACCAAACTTCATCTTGCTGGTTTTAGCACCGCTGGCAAGGCCCAATAACTGGTGGCCAAGACAAATACCAAACACCGGTAAATCTGCGGCTAGGATTTCTTTAATGGCACTAATGGCGTAATCACAAGGTTCAGGATCCCCAGGGCCATTCGATAAAAAGACACCATCAGGTTTTAAAGCGAGCACTTCACTGGCAGGCGTTTGAGCGGGCACAACAGTTAATTTGCAGCCGCGTTCAGCCAGCATGCGCAAAATGTTGTACTTCACGCCAAAATCGTAAGCAACAACGTGGAATTCTGGATTGGTTTGCTCGGTATAACCCGCGCCCAGTTTCCATTCACGTTTTGTCCATGCGAACGATTCTTTGCAGCTCACCACTTTGGCTAAATCTTGCCCAGCCATAGAGCCAAAGGACTTGGCTTTTTCGACTGCGGCAGCAGCATCGATATTGTCGCCAGTGACAATACAACCTGGCTGAGCGCCTTTGCTGCGCAAAATACGAGTGAGCTTACGAGTATCAATATCTGCAATCGCCACTACATTATTCTTAACGAGGTACTCGCCAAGACTCATATCAGAGCGGAAATTAGAATGTAAAAGCGGCAGATCACGGATGATCAGGCCAGCGGCAAACACGGAATTGGATTCCACGTCTTCCGGGCTTACGCCGTAATTACCGATATGCGGGTAGGTCAAAGTGACCATTTGCTTGGTATACGATGGATCGGTCAGGATTTCCTGATAACCGGTCATCGCCGTATTGAACACGACCTCACCAATGGTTGAGCCATCGGTTCCGATGGAAATACCATGAAAGAGGGTGCCGTCGGCAAGCGCAAGAAGGGCTGGTTTTGACACAGGCGGCTCCTGGGCGTTGCGCCCACAAGATTGAGTTCGGATATTTCTGAGGATGGCAAAACGGGATAGCTTTCGCCATCCCGCATGCACAAAATTGAGCCACATTCTACCGCAAAAGCCCTTATCCATCAACGTAATAAGGCAAGACCATCAGGAATAGATTGCAGGCTTACAGCAGCTTTTCAATCTCGGCACTCAGATCTTCCGGTTTTGTCATGGGCGCAAAGCGATCTACTACCTTACCTTGCTTATCTAGTAAAAATTTACTGAAATTCCATTTCACCGCCTCAATGCCCAATAAACCCGGCTTCTCTTCCTTTAGCCATGTGAAGAGCGGCGCGGCGCTTTCACCGTTCACGTCCACCTTGGCAAACATCGGAAAGTTAATACCGTAGTTAATCGTACAAAAGTCCTGGATCTCCACCTCATTACCTGGCTCCTGTGCACCAAACTGATTGCATGGAAAACCCAGTACCACAAAACCACGACCTTTATACCGCTCATACAGCGCTTGCAAGCCTTCATACTGAGGGGTAAAGCCACATTGACTCGCCACATTCACCACCAAAACCACCGAACCGGCATACTGAGCTAAATCAACCGTTTCCCCTGCTATGCCTTGCACGCTAAAATCACCAAGATTGCTCATCAATTTTCACCTTTTAGGACAACATGTTATTTAACCCATCCCGCGATGAAGCACGCCGCTTTTTTATTCAAGCATGGCAAAAGCATCAAGCGAATGCGCCACTGGCCGACATCGAAAAAATAGTCGCGGGTATTTTGCTGCATCACCCAGAATACCAGCCCATTCTAGCTGAAGAGTACTTAGATAAAGACTGGCCACCTGAATATGGCGAAACCAATCCTTTTTTACATATCAGCATGCATCTGGCAATTGAAGAACAAATCTCGATCGACCAGCCTGCTGGCGTAAAAGCCTTATACCAGCAGCTCTGCGAAAAACTATCACTAGAGCACACGGCCCTGCACGCCATGATGGATGGCTTGGGTGAAATGATGTGGCAAGCCCAAAGAAACCAAACCCCACCCGACCCAGAAGTGTATTTAGAAATATTGCGTTTTAAGGTGGGGCAGTTGAAGTAAGAAGTAACTTACTTAAGCGGTATCAACTCTTGCTTTAGCTCTTTTAAACGTGCCTCAATCGCCGATAAGAGATAAAAATCGCCACCACCTGCGTTTTGCGCCTGCTGCAGCTGCTCTATCGCTGCCGTATATTCACCAAGGCGGCTGTAATACTCGGCTTGGGCTTGATGCTGGCGGATTGCATCGCCCCGTGCATTTTGGATTTTAGAAATACGCTGCCAGATATAAGCATCAGAAGGATAAAGCTCGCTTGCGTATTGGGCGCTGGCTAAGGCTTCATTCAATTGCTGATTGGCAATCAGCGCGTCGATTTCGCCATAAACCAGTGCGCGGCTGGCGGGGAAACGTTTACTGGCTTCTTTAAATATTTGTAACGCGTCGCTTGGGCGCTTTTGTGCCAAGCGAATGCTGCCCGCCAAATATTCTAATGAGGAATGCGTTTTGCCCAAGGCTTGCTTGGCTTTTTGCAAAGAAGCCCATGCGCTATCTGCATCAAATGCCCTTAGCTGCGCCAAAGCCAAGCCATAAAGGTGCGATGGCAGGTGAGCGTATTTTTTTTCGCTCAATGTCTTACGATAATAGTCCAAGGCATCTTGCTCATCCATCTGCAAGAAGCGCGCTTTTTCGCGCACAAATAGGAAATCTAAAGAGTCTTTAAACTGCTGATAGGGCTTATCTTTTAAGCGTGCTTGCGCATCGCTAATCCGCTTATACGTCACCGGGTGAGTACGCAAAAATTCTGGCGCATTGCCCTCCCCTAACCGTGAATTCTTTTGCATGCGATCAAAAAAGGTGGGCATCGCCGCTTGATCGAAACCGGCTTTTTGCAAAGTCTGCATACCAAGCCGGTCGGCCTCTTGCTCAAACATATAGGTGTAATCGAGCTGGCGCTGAATCATATACGCTTGGCTACCCATCAAGCCCGCCATCGCCACATCGCCCTTACCTGCACTCGCGGCCACAATCGCCAAACCCAAAGCCGCCAGCGTGACCCAAGGTGCCATTTTTTGCCCTTCTAAAAGACGGGCAAAGTGATGCTGAGTCACGTGGGCAATTTCATGAGAGAGCACCGAAGCCAGCTCTGATTCATGCTGAGCCAGCACAATTAAGCCGGTATGCACCCCAACAAGACCGCCGGGAATGGCAAAGGCATTGATGCTGCGATCGAGCATTGGGAAAAAAACAAATTGGACTCCAGTTTCGCCACTGGCATCAAGTAAACGCCCACCCAGCTGCCTTAGATATGCAACCAGCTCCGGGTCTTCGCTCATGGCGCCGCTGCGCCGCAACTCACGCATGGCCGACTCGCCAATTTGCCGCTCTTGCAAAGGGCTTAAGCCCTCTTGCGAAGATTCACCCAAATTAGGTAACTGCACCTCGGCCTGCAAAGGGGCTGCGACCAAGCTTGCTGCCAGAATCAATGCCAATAATCGTCGAGACAAATTAAGCTCCTATTAGCCAGCTTGCGGCACCGACCAGCACTAAATAACGTGCGACCTTACCCAACAACATCCACAGCGCAACTTGCCGCCAAGGCCAACGCAGCCAACCGGCCACACCACATAAAACATCGCCTACCACCGGCAGCCAAGTCAGCAATAAACTGATTGGGCCAATTCTCTGCGCCCAAGCTACAGCCTTGCCTTGGGGGGCAGCAGGCAGACGGCGCCCCATCCAAACCGTAAGCAAGCCGCCCAAGGTATTACCCGCCGTAACCACCAATAAGGCGGGAATTAATCCCTGGGAATTAAAATGTAGATAGGCCAACAGGGCCGCTTCAGAATTACCCGGCAGCAAGGTAGCAGATAAAAAAGCCGAGGCAAACAAGCCCGATAGCCAAGCTGGCTCAATGATCAAAAGCGAAAATCTTCTTGGGCATGGGCGCTGATCGCCTTGCTTAAATCAGCATAAAACTCACCCGCCTCACGGGTGCTTTGCCAAACGCCAGCCTGCAAGCGATAGTGATAACCGCCAGAGCGTGCCGCAATCCATAACTCTTGGTTGGCTGAATGGCGGTTTACAATGATTTTGCTACGATCTTCAAATTCGATTTCTAATACATTACCAGAGAGCAAGGTATCTACATCTAGCCCGCTATCATCCAGTGCCGCTTCAATTTTTGCGAATACGCTATCGCTGAGGTCAAGAAACTCGGACTCGGTCATTCAATCTATTCCCTGCATGTTAGAATTGCGATTCTGCCACTAAATACTGACTAGTAGCCAAAATGATACGTGCGCTGTTATTACTATTGACCATTGCCACTCTTACAGCTTGCGGATTTAAAGGTGGCCTGTATCTGCCTGAAAAACCAGCCAGCACCACAGCCAGTGCGCCAGCGGCATCCAAATAGCTCTGGTACTAGGGTTGGCACGCATTTGTGCCCACTATGCGCATCACTAAAGACAAAAACTAAGCAAAAAAGCTGCTTTTCATAGGGTGTGCAAGTCGTTTTTCTTGCGCACCGTCCTTCTGCTCTCCGACTGCGTCGTTGTACACCCTATAAAAACCGATTCGCTCCATGACAAAAACTGTAGTGATACATATAGGGCACGCTTTTGCGCCCACGCGCTCGAATTGAATGACATGGTAATCGCGTGGGCACGATAAAACGCTGTGCCCACCCTACATGATTGAAATGGTTTTCCCCAGCACATGGGTGGTTAAAACAATGGCGGTAGAGGTCGAGCCAAAAGCATTCAGCTCATTAATAATGCGCTGCAAATGCTCTACGTCGGTGGCCAGCACCCGCATCACCGCACCATCCTCACCTGTTACCGTATAGCAATCGATAATTTCTGGGCAATCTGCCACAAATTGCGCGTAAGGCCTGCCTTGCTGGGTGGATAGCCGGATCATGGCGGTAATCTGATAGCCCAAGGCCTTGGGATTAATATCGGCCCGATAGCCGCGAATTACATTGCTGCTCTCTAATCTTTTAATCCGTTCGGAAACCGCAGGCTGGCTCAGATGCACTTGCCGCCCTATTTCTGCATGCGACATACGCGCATCAGTCTGCAAAAGCTGTAGGATTTTCTGGTCAAAAAGATCGATTTTCGGATTCATAAGCAGACTCGATATATTTCCAGTAAAACGCATGGTGAATCCGGTATTTACTTATTAAATACCCTGTATTCCAAATAAATACCTTGCTAGTATAAGTCCATTATATCTACTTACTGCGCCAAAGCCATGATATCAAATAGCCAGATTGCCAAGATTGCCGACCAATTTTCTACCCCTTGCTGGGCCTATGATGCGGCAACTATTCGAGCGCAAATTGCCCGTCTGCGCCAATTTGATGTGATTCGCTTTGCGCAAAAAGCATCAAGCAATATCCATTTGCTCAAACTGATGCGTGAAGAAGGCGTGCTGGTGGATTCGGTTTCGCTAGGCGAAGTAGAGCGAGCGCTGGCGGCAGGCTTTGTGCCAGATAGCCACGCCAAACATGCGCCGATTGTTTTTACTGCCGATCTTTTAGATAAAAAGGCTTTAGCGCGGGTAGTTGAGCTCAATATCCCGGTGAACTGTGGCTCGCCACAAATGCTGGAGCAACTAGGGCTGGCCCACGCTGGCCATCCGGTTTGGCTGCGCATCAACCCCGGCTTTGGCCACGGTCATAGCCGTAAAACCAATACCGGTGGCGAGCAAAGTAAGCATGGTATTTGGTTTGAGCATTTAGCAGAAAGCCTAGCGCTGATCGCCCAATACAAGCTCAAGCTGATCGGCCTGCATATGCATATTGGCTCGGGCGTCGATTACGATCATTTGCAAAGCGTTTGCGATGCAATGATTGCCCAGGTCAAAACCTGCGCTCAGGATTTATCGGCGATCTCTATCGGCGGCGGCTTATCGATTCCTTACCAAGTAGGGGAAGCGATTGTCGATACCGATCACTATTTCCAGATTTGGGATAAGGCGCGTCAAGAAATTGAAGCGCATTTGGGCCACAAGATCAGCATGGAAATCGAACCTGGCCGCTTTTTAGTGGCGCAATCGGGCTGCTTGATTTCTGAGCTGCGTGCGCAAAAGCAAGTCGGGAGCAACTTCTTTGCCTTGGTTGACGCGGGGTTTAATGATCTGGCCCGCCCAGCAATGTATGGCAGCTATCACCGCATCAGCAGTTATGCGCCGGATGGTACACCACGCAGCGGCGCACTTCGCCCCACCGTTGTAGCTGGGCCTTTATGCGAATCTGGCGATGTATTTACCCAGATTGAAGGCGGGGAAGTCACCACTCAAGATTTGCCACATTGTGAAATAGGCGACTTGCTGGTGTTTCACGATACTGGCGCATACGGTGCAAGCATGTCATCCAATTACAATTCACGGCCACTCATCCCAGAAGTGCTGGTTGATGGCGATCAGATCACCCAAATCCGCCGCCGACAAACCGTGCAGGAATTGCTTGCGCTGGAAATGTAAGCACCCTTTTTAATTCCCCTTGTGCGCCTTGCGATAATCCCAAGGCGGCAGGGGCTCGCTTTCTTGCCAAAGCCCTATTTTGCCCAGCCGAGCTTGCTGCTCTAGGCTTTGGTAGCGGTCATAATCAGCGGAGCTTTGCTTCCCTCTGGCAAAGTACTGATAGTGCCAGGCAAAGCCCGCCTTAATTTGCTCACTATTAATATCTGTACTTCCCACGTACAAGACCACCACTTTGCGCTGATAGCGATCGCTATCCATTACCTGCACTTGAACTCGCTTTCGATAAACCCATCGATCCAGATTACGCCGCGCCTCGCTAGCAAAAGGCTGGCTGTATTCGGGGGCATCAATAAAAGCCAAGCGTAGCTGATGCTCTTGGTTTTGATCATCACGGATCACCAGCGAATCCCCGTCCTTTACCTTAATCACGACGCCATTGATTAAGGCCCGACTAGGCTCGTCGGCTCTGCAGGCGGTGAGTAAGAAAAACACCAAACACAATCTAAACATCGCCCGCGCCTTGCTTGCAAAGTTCTGTATAGCAGCTGTGCAGTGTAAAGCTTTACTTCGCCCTGATCGCCCGCCACAACAAGCGCGGCCAGTCTTGCCAAGTTAATACGGGGCGATGACGAAATACATCAGGCTGCACTTTCAGTTTTTCTAAAATCGCATCGCCGCCCAAAATGGTAAGGCGGATTTCTAGGCCAATCCGGCCGGGTAAAATTTTGCCGAGCGGCGCGCCTGCGTGCAGCATTTTCTGGCTGCGCCTCACCTGAAACGCCATTAAGCGCCGCCAGTTTGCATCCACTTCACCTGCGGCAATTTGCGCTTCGCTTACCCCGAAGCGTTCTAAATCGGCTTGTGGTAAATAAACACGGCCATTGGCCCAGTCTTTTTCTACATCTTGCCAAAAATTAATCAACTGCAAGGCGCTACAAATACCATCAGATAAGGCCAGATTGCGCGATGAGGCAAGGCCAAAGATATAGAGCAAAATGCGCCCAACTGGGTTGGCCGAGCGCCGGCAGTAATACATCAGCTCGCCAAAATCAGCAAAGCGATGCTTTGTCACATCTTGTGTAAACGCATCAAGCAGGTCGTGATAAAGCTGGATAGGGATTTGATATTGATGCGTGGCCACAGCAAGGGCTTGATAGCGCGCGGTAAGCGGGGTTTGCTTTGCTGAAATTAAATCTAACTCTGCTCGGCATGCTGCCAGTGCGCTTAAACGCTCTTCTGGCGAGGCGTCCCCCTCATCGGCCAAATCATCGGCATGGCGAGCAAAGTGATAAACCGCCGCCACCGCTTTGCGATATTTGCGGGGTAATACTAAGGACGCAACAGGGAAGTTTTCATAATGCCCCACGGCTTGTTCGGGTGTAATTGCAACCATTAGCTGAACCTAATCTGACACGAAAAGCGCACACCAACAAGGCATGCTATATTTAAGCCGCATTGCCTCAGTTGGGGCATTGGCCCGCGTGTTTATCTTAAATTAAAGGGAATCTCATGAAAAAATGGCTTATTGCCTTGCTAAGTGCCTTTGCTCTTAGTGGTATGACTCTTGCTGCTGTAGATATTAACACCGCCAGCCAAGAACAACTGGAAGCGGTTAACGGGCTTGGGCCTGCTAAAGCCAAAGCGATTATCGAATATCGCAGTAAAAATGGCCCGTTTAAAAGCGCAGAAGACCTAAAGAAAGTTCCCGGCATTAAAGATGGCGTTTTCAATAAAGTAAAAGCGGAAGTATCAGTGGGCGGCAAAATGGCAGCGCCTGCAGCCGCCGCTAAAGTAGAAAAGATGGAAAAGCCCATGAAAGCCAGCCAAGCCGCAAGCAAAATGGAAAAAGCCGATAAGGCAGTAAAAGCCAGCATGCCTGCTAAAAAATAAGCAGCACAAATTACAAAAAGGCACCTGAGGTGCCTTTTTTTATACCTATTTCTATTTATACGCGCCAAACCCTCAGTATTTTTTACGCCCTAGGCCCAATCATCCCAAAGCATTTTTAACTTGAACCGCGCTCGCTCTCGTGGAATGCTGTGCCATCTTTCGCACTAAAATGATGACTCATAATGACAGATAGCCGCGCTTGGGTTGCCCGTGCAATTCGCACTATTGAAGCTGATTTTAATCGCTCTGCAGATACCCATTTAATCCCGCTTAATTTACCGGGTTTTCCCGGCATTGATTTCTATTTAAAAGATGAATCAAGCCACCCCACGGGCAGCTTAAAACACCGCCTGGCACGATCACTCTTTTTATATTCACTGGCCAATGGCTGGATTAACGCCAAAAGCACCGTGATTGAAGCATCAAGCGGCTCGACTGCGATTTCTGAAGCATATTTTGCACGGCTTTTAGGGCTGCCCTTTATTGCGGTGATGCCTGCATCCACCAGCCCTGAAAAAATCGCCGCCATTACTTTTTACGGTGGACTGTGCCATTTAGTCGATGATCCAACCACGCTACACAGCGAATCGCTCAGGCTTGCCGCAGAAACCGACGGCCACTTTATGGATCAATTTACCTACGCCGAGCGCGCCACCGATTGGCGAGCCAATAATAATATTGCCGAATCTATTTTTGCTCAGATGGCACTTGAGCCTCACCCTATTCCTAAATGGATTGTCGCCAGCTGTGGCACAGGCGGCACATCAGCCACTTTGGGGCGCTACGTGCGCTATCGCCAGTACAGCACGCAAATTGCCTGCGTAGACCCGGATAACTCGGTATTTTTTGATGCATTTTGCAGCAAAGATCGCAGCTTAAGCTTGCAATGCGGCTCCCTCATCGAAGGCATTGGCCGCCCGAAAGTAGAAGCATCCTTTATCCCCTCAGTAATCGACAGCATGTTTCAAGTGCCCGACGCGCTATCAATTGCCGCCACGCGCTGGCTCGCTGAAAAATTAGGCCGCAGAGTGGGCGGGTCCACTGGGTGTAATTTGGCTGGCGTACTGGCTTTGGCGCTAGAAATGAAAGCCGCTGAGCAAAGCGGCAGCATCGTGACCCTGCTTTGCGATAGCGGCGAGCGCTACGCGCATTCTTATTACAACGATGCATGGCTGGCAGAACGAGGCATTGATATTCAGCCTTGGCTAGAACAGCTCAAAGCGATTACCGAACGAGGTGAGGCGCTGAGTTTACGGCGGGCGGATCAGGGCTAGGGAGGAAGAGGCCGCTAGTGTTAGCTACGAAAGCGCCACCTCAGCATAAAACCCAAATCTTAAACCACGGAGGAAAAGGAGAACACGGAGGGCCACGGAGAAAAACATATATAAACAAGGTTTTCTCCGTGAAACTCCGTGTTCTCTGTGCCCTCTGTGTTTCAAGATTTGGGTTTTAGATGGCGTTTTCGCGGCTCAATACACCATGGCATACCACACAAAAGCAAGCATTGAATTATCGTAGGGCGGGTGAAACCCGCGTATTTTTCAGCATCACTCGCGGGTTTCACCCGCCCTACGAAAAACATTTCGCTTAAGTTGATAGGATTGTATTTACCCCACTTTACCCCTATCAACCAAATCTCCCCTGACGCATCCATTTGGTGGCAATCCACTTTTCGCCTTTAAGTACAGGGTTGCCACCATGAAGAGTTAAAGGATCAGTTTGGCTTTGGCTATTACAGTATTCAAAATAAACCGCCGAGCCTTTTTTGGGCGCAACAGCCAAGCCCAGCTCAGGAAAAATAGTTTCGCCGCCCTCATCCACATTATTTAAATACATGACTAAAGTGGATACACGCTGGCCGCCATTTTTTAGATGAACCTGGCTGCCTTGATCCGCAACTGGGAAATAATCAAAGTGCGGTTTGTATTCGCCGCCAATTTTGTAATTTAAAATTTGTAGACCTTCACCATTTTCAATCGGCCAGTGCATCACATCAGCAATCCGGCGATCCAGCCTAGCGATAAACTCGTTTTCATTCACAGTAAAAAAAGTACCAAAGCTGCTGCGATCATCGATGACTTCTTCAGCCCCCGTTTGCGGGTCCACAATGGTAGAGCGTTTTAATTTACTTTTAGATAAACGCACTAACTCGTCACATTCTTCCATCGATAATAAATCGTCCAAAATAGCCACAATCGGCTTGCCCACCCTTGCCGTTACCCTAACGATGCGATCATGGGTATGAATCACCCCGCCTTCCATCGGAAACCGAGCTGGTTCCGCAATATAAGCAGCAGCCGGCACAGCCGCCGTTTTAGTCTGAGTTGATACATTAGAAAAATGAAAAACCACGGCATTGGCAAAAATGGGATCAAACCCTTTGCCTGCCATCACTTCAACCAGTGATTGCGGTACGCAACCCCTAGCTAAATTATCAACAATCCAATTTTGCCAGTCTGCTGTAATTTGCGTGTCCATCGCCCCATCCTCATATTGATTTATTTGTAGTGACATTCTTACAAGACAAAGGCAGTGCTGTCATCCTTATTTATCCTGACGTTGCAAACAGGCCAAGACAAGCAAGAAAACAACATTTCGTAAAGCTGATCAAATACTTAAAGCATAAGTAGGATAAGAAAAAACTACCGAATATAGCAATGAAGCGAATACCGTTTATCAGCCAGAAAACAACATCCGGACGCCCTTTACCCGATTTCATTTGCCTTGCAAATGAAGTTTGCCCGGAGCAGCAAGCGCGGGCTGTGTTAAAATTAGCGCCTTGATTTTTGCAGACGTGAGACTTGGCTCGCAATGGAACTTTCCGCTCTTACCGCCTTATCCCCGCTCGACGGTCGTTATGAAAAACAGCTCGCCGATTTACGTCCTTATTTTAGCGAATACGCGCTGGTTAAAAACCGCGTTACCGTTGAAATTGCTTGGCTAAAAGCCCTCGCCGCAGAAGCGGCCATTGAAGAGATTAAGCCTTTCTCTGCAGCCACCATCGCTGAACTTGATGCGGTAGTCGACCAGTTTTCACCAGAGCACGCTCTGGAAGTAAAAACGATCGAACGCACCACCAACCACGACGTAAAAGCCGTGGAATACTGGATGAAAGAACGCTTATCCGGCAATGCCGAAGTCAGCGCTGCAAATGAATTTATTCATTTTGCCTGCACTTCAGAAGACATCAATAATCTGAGCCACGCCCTGATGTTAAAAGGCGCGCGTGATGCCGTGATGTTGCCAAAGCTCAAAGAAATGGTCAGTAAGCTCAAAGAGCTGGCTCACGATTTAGCCGATGCCCCAATGATGAGCCGTACCCACGGTCAGCCAGCAACTCCGACCACGATGGGCAAAGAAATGGCCAATGTGGCCTACCGCCTTGAGCGCCAGCTGGTTCGCATCGAAAAAATCGAACTGCTTGGCAAAATCAATGGTGCCGTAGGTAACTACAATGCCCACATTTCTGCCTACCCTGATTTTGACTGGGAAAGCTTCTGCCGCCGCTTTGTAGAAGGCTTGGGTATCAGCTTTAACGCCTACAGCACGCAAATTGAATCGCACGATTATATGAGCGAGCTGTACGACACGTTTACCCGTGCCAACACCATTCTTATTGATATGAACCGTGATATCTGGGGCTATATCTCGCTGGGCTTCTTTAAACAGCGTGTGAATAAGAACGAAATTGGCTCCAGCACGATGCCGCATAAAGTGAATCCAATTGACTTCGAAAACTCCGAAGGCAATCTGGGCATGGCTAATGCGATGCTGACCCATCTATCGCAAAAACTACCAATCAGCCGTTGGCAACGTGACCTGACCGACTCCACCGTACTGCGGAATATGGGTGTAGGTTTGGGCTATAGCTTGCTGGCTTACGGTGCCTGTTTAAAAGGCCTGAACAAACTGGAAGTCAATCGCCAAGCCATGCTGGATGATTTGAACGCCAACTGGGAAGTGCTGGCTGAGCCGATTCAAACGGTGATGCGCCGTTATGCCGTGCCTAATCCTTATGAGCAGTTAAAAGAACTCACACGGGGGAAAAGCGGTATTACCCGTGAAGCATTAGCGGTGTTTATTGATGGTTTAGAAATTCCTGAGCAAGAAAAAGCCCGTCTGAAAGAGCTGACACCATGGAACTACATTGGTAAAGCTGTAGAACTCGCGCAACGGATCTAAAATCCAATCTGAACGGGCGCCACAAGCGCCCGTTTTTCTGCCAAGCTAGCATCTTACTTACGCCTTTTTGATGCGCAAGGCACGATATTGAATGTCGGAGACAATGGTGAAACGTAAAGTATTACTGGGTAGTGCAATCACAGCCGCCATCCTATCCACAGCCTATATTGGCGGTGCTTATGTGGCTGGGCAAGCCGCTGAAAAAACACTAAAAAAACAGCACGAATGGCTAAGCAGCCTGCCCTACTTTATTGTAAAAAATCGTGAATATCAGCCCGGCTGGTTTAGCTCGAGCGAAAAAACCACGCTACTGCTTAATCCTGAGCTTTATCGCTTTTTTATTGAGCGTGCAGGCACCGAGCTGCCTAAATTTGAAGTGACTTATACCCAGAAAATTAAGCACGGCCCCTTCCCACTGCTCGGCAGCTTTAATTTGCATCCTTATAAAGCAGTGGTTGAATCTGAATTTATTTTTTCTCCAGAAACACAAAAGTTTTTAACCCAATTCTTTGGCACACAAAAGCCTATTCATATAGAAAACCGAATTGGCTTTAATGACGATGGTGTTATTTCTGTAAAAGTACCGAGCTTTGATTATGAAGAAGCCATTTCTGGCGTAAAAGCCAAATGGAAAGGCTTTGATGCCACCCTCAATTACGGCGGTGATTTTAATAGCGTCAAACTCATTGCCAATGCACCTGGTTTATCTGGCGAAGCTAAAGGCAAGCTATCGTTTGCCTTTAATGATTTAACTTTCGGCTTTGATCATATACGCGGCAAAACAGGTGTCATGCTCGGCACAACCACAGCCAATCTGGCTGGCTTTGATATGCTGCTTTCAGAAAACACCCCGATTAAGCTCAAGCTGGAAAACCTGAAATACGCGGGCAATATTGTAGAGACAGGCGAGTTTATTAACGGCGGTGCAAATATCAATTTAGCCAAGCTCATCCTCGACGATCAGCCTTATGGCCCTGCCGAACTGCAAGCCACAGCCAGCCATTTGCACGGCCCAACGCTTGCTAAGCTTGCTGATGAATTTACTGCGCTACAGAAAAAACAACTGAACCGCGATGAATTCTCTGCCGAGTTAGTCAAGCTGGTTAAAACTCACGGCATGCCGCTGCTTACGCACGACCCCCTGCTGGCGATTAAAAAGTTTGACGTTAAGCTCCCCGATGGCTCTATCCGCTTTACCACCGAAGTGGGCCTCAAAGGCTTCAAACCGACCGACCTTGATAAACCGGTTGAATTTGTAAGCAAGCTCCACGCCAAAGCCGATTTCTCTGTGCCGCGCAAAGTGATCGAAACCATGGTGATGTGGCAAGCCCGTAATATGTTTGGCGGCCCAGATAGCGGCGTAGCAGCAGACGATCTCGATTATCTGGCAGGACAATTTGTAGAAGGCCAGATCAACAAGCTCACCGATCAAAACCTGATCCGCAGCGAAAACGGCCTGCTCTCTGCCAAAGCCTCATTAGAAAAAGGCGCTTTCATGCTCAATGGCATCAATGTGCCACTGCCTTGGCAACAGCCTGCAGAATCTGTTACTGAGCAATAAGCTTTAGCCCACAAAAAAACCGCCATCCAATGATGGCGGTTTTTTTATGGCTAAACATTACAAATATTAATGCAACTGCGGATTCACTTCAGTAATTCCGTGCCCAATAAAGAGCTGGGTAACATCCACTTGGTCGAACTGGTATTTCTCGTTGCAAAATTCGCAGCCCACATCCACATGGCCGTGTTCGGCGAGTAAGCCTTCGATTTCTTCTTTGCCTAGCATTTTCAGCATGCCGCCTACGCGCTCTCTGGAGCAGGTGCAGGCGAAGCTTGGGAATACGGGGTCAAAAATACGGACTTTTTCTTCGTTATACAGGCGATAGAGTGTTTCGCGCAGCGGCAGGGTCAGTAGTTCTTCGTCTTGAATCGTTTGCGATAAGGCGGTGACTCTGTCCCAGCCATCCTCGTCTCCTTGGCCTTCTGGTAGTTTTTGAATCAACAAGCCACCGGTCATTTCGCCGTCGGCCGCCAGCCAGATTTTGGTATCAAGCTGCTCTGAGCGCTGCATATAATTTTCGATGATTTCAGCCACGCTCTGGCCTTTTTCAAAGCCCACAATGCCCTGCCATGTTTCGCCCTCTTGCGGATCGATCATGATAGAAAACTGGCCCTGGCCGATCAGTTCAGCCAGCGTGGCATCGCTAGGAATCAAGCCTTCCCAACGCGCTGTAGCGCGCATGGTCATTTCACTAGTACATTCCACCACCAACATTTTAAGTGGGCCATTGCCACGCAATTGCATCACTAAAGTGCCATCAAGCTTAATGGTTGCTGTGAGTAAGGCGGCAGCGGAAAGTAGCTCGCCAATGCGCTTTTGTAAAACCGGCGGGTAAGGATGACGAGTCAGAACCTCTTTATAGGTTGCATCAAGCTGAACAATTTCGCCGCGCACCGGCAGGCCATCAAACAGAAAACGCTCTAGTGAATCTTTCATTTTTACTCTCGACTTAAAAAGCTGTGACTCAAAATATTGAGTCACAAGTATTATTTTCCAGTTTTAGTCGCGCCAGATTGCACGCGTTCAACGGTATAGCTAGTCATTGGCATAGATGAACTCACGTCAAAAGCACAGCCTGCTTCAATCCCGATACGGGCGATATCAGCCGCGCTTAAATCAGGGTTATCGTAAACGGCATTCATCGCGCCAATTGCATAATCACGGCCACTGCCTATGCCCCAGAAACGCTGGTATTCATAAACTTCACGCAGGCTATAAACAGCAAAAATACCGTGAGGATTAGCCAGCAGCACGGTCATTTGGCTGGATTCGTAGGGATCGTCGTCTTCTTCGTCTACTTTTAGAAAGAAGTCGTCTTTAAGCTTGGGGTGTAGCTTTCTGAAGCTTTCAAAAATAGCGGGTCTGTCGCTAAAATCCAGATTTTTTACTTTTTTAAGCGCCGCTTGCAAAACTAAATCGTGAGCAGCACTGCCTGCAATCGAAAAATATCCATCGTGCGCAGCAAAAATTTTATTCCAGCAAGCATCGTCCCCTGCACCTAGCCGAGTATCACCAAAAGTAGATTGGCTATCCGCCGCAATGGCGATTTGATCGCCTTTTTTAACGACAACTACCGTGGTCATTTATTTTCCTTATTAACGCAGTTCTAAAAAAACCTGTAGACACAGAGATAAAAATCAGACCACAGAGCACACAGAGAAAATCTTTATCTCATTAAAATAACGTAGCCTCAGCTGATTTTTTTCTCCGTGAACTGTATTGCCCCTCTGTGTTCTCTGTGTCTACAGATTTTTTTAAGAGAGTTATTCCAATTAATCTTGTTCTTCAATCAACTCAATCAGGCGAATCAGCGCATGGCGTACTGTTTGCATACGCACGTCGCGCCTGTCGCCATCAAATAATTCTTGTTCGGTGATAATTCCTGCCGGCCCGGCAAAAGCAAAGCAGACTGTACCCACCGGCTTTTCAACGCTGCCCCCCGCAGGGCCTGCCACACCGCTGACGGCAACTCCCCATTCAGCGCTGGCTAAATGACAAGCGCCTTGCACCATAGCGGCTACGACGGGCTCGCTCACGGCACCCAGCTTGGCAATAAAATCAGGCGGGACGGCAAGCATATCCATTTTGGCTTCGTTGGAATAAGTAATAAAGCCACGCTCAAACCAAGCCGAACTGCCTGCCACATCGGTAATTGCTCCGGCAATCAGGCCACCAGTGCAAGATTCTGCGGTTGTTACGCTCTGACCGCGCGCCAACAGCACGCGGCCGAGCTGAGTTGCTAATACCAACATGGGGGTGACACCTTTAGATTTCAAATAAAAACAAATGTGTAGGGTGGGCAGGATTTTGTGCCCACGCGTAAGGCTTATCCATCCGCATGGGCTAAGCCCAAGGCGTCATTCCGGATCGGCGGGAATCCAGCTGCACTACTGGATCCCCGATAAAAACACTCGGGGATGACGGGCTATTATCGTCGCTCTTAGATAATGTCTATGAAGGACACAGCCCACCCGACCCTTTTCAAACCGCCGCGGGAACGATTCCCACAGGCTCTCGAATAAAGTTTTCGCGGTAAAACTTCAGCTCATCAATCGATTCTTGGATATCCGCTAAAGCGGTATGTGCGCCGCGCTTTTTAAATTGCTTGGCGATTTCTGGCTGCCAGCGTTTGCACAGCTCTTTGAGTGTGGATACGTCCAGATTACGGTAATGGAAGAACTCTTCCAAAGTAGGCAGGTATTTCACCAAAAAGCGGCGATCCTGATGCACCGAATTACCACAGAGTGGCGATGCGCCTTTAGGCACGTATTGTTCCAAAAAGGCAATGAGTTGCGCTTCGACTTCCGCCTCAGTAAAGGTCGATGCTTTTACTTTATCGATTAAGCCCGATTTACCATGAGTGTTTTTATTCCAATCATCCATTGCATCTAAAATGCTATCGTCCTGATGCACCACAAATACGGGGCCTTCGGCAATCATATTCAGATTGCTATCGGTAATAATGACGGCAATTTCGATCACGCGCTCTTTCTCGGGATCAAGCCCAGTCATCTCCATATCAACCCAGATGAGGTGGTTCTTGTCTTGTGGCATACTTGGCCTTATTCAATCACACAAAAATGCTATTTTACCCGCAAATGAACGCAAATCAGTTCTCCCTCCTCTTTCTGTTTGCTTTAACGGCCAGCGTCATATTGCAACTCTGGCTGGCGATGCGCCATATCAACCATGTAAAACGCCATAGAGGCAGCGTTCCTGCAGAGTTTATCTCTGAGATCACCCAAGCCTCGCATCAGCGCGCGGCCGATTACACTGTGGCAAAAACACGTTTTGGCATGATCGTTACCCTGTTTGAAGCCATGCTTTTAGGCGCATTTACTTTGGGTGGCGGGATTGAATGGATTAATCAACTGATCTCAAGCTGGTTTAGCTCGCCACTTTGGGGCGGTGTCGCCCTGATTATGGGCATTACCCTTATCCATAGCTTAATCACCCTGCCGTTTACTTTAATTTCCACTTTTAAAATTGAAGCCAGTTTTGGCTTTAATAATATGAGCGCCAAACTATTTATTGCCGATACACTTAAAACCACCGCCGTAGCCGCCGTAATTGGCCTGCCGCTATTAGCTGGCGTGCTTTGGCTAATGGAGCAAATGGGCAGCTATTGGTGGCTATGGGTTTGGGCCGTATGGGTAGGATTTTCACTTTTATTAATGTGGGCGTTCCCGACGTTTATTGCGCCTATTTTTAATAAATTTGAGCCGCTATCTGATCCAGATTTAAAACAGCGTATCGAATCACTCTTAAGCCGCTGCGGTTTTAAAACCAATGGCATTTTTGTAATGGATGGCTCCAAACGCTCCAGCCATGGCAATGCTTATTTCACCGGCCTTGGTAAAGCCAAGCGAATTGTGTTTTTTGATACCCTGCTCAAGCATTTAAATGCCAGCGAAGTGACCGCCGTATTAGCCCATGAATTAGGCCACTTTAAGCATCGCCATATTGCCAAACGGATGCTGTGGACCTTTGGCCTGATGCTGGGCATGCTGTGGGTTTTAGGGCAATTAAAGCAAGAATTATGGTTTTATCAGGGTCTTGGCGTAAATAGCCAATCCACCGCTACCGCCCTCTTGCTATTCTTTTTAGTGATGCCGGTTTTTACTTTTATTTTTGCCCCGCTCAGCTCAATGTCATCGCGCAAGCATGAATATGAAGCCGATGCCTATGCAGCAGAACAAGCATCAGCCAACGATTTGATTAACGCATTGGTGAAGCTTTATCGCGACAATGCCGCCACACTCACGCCCGATCCTTGGCACAGTCTGTTTTACGATAGTCACCCCCCTGCAGCATTACGCATCGCGGCCTTGAAAAAACTAAATTAGACTAATTACTAATCATTCATCCCCCAGAGAGAGAATTAAAAATGTCACTCACTACAGAAAATTGCCAAGATGGCGCAGCTAAGCTCAGCGAAGTAGAAGCAGAAATGCTGTCTACCGATCTGCAAGACTGGATCGTGACTGATACTTATCTAGAGAAAACATTTCGCTTTAAAAACTTTTACGAAACCATGGGTTTTGTAAATGCCGTGGCTTGGATGGCCAATCAGCAAGATCACCACCCCGATTTAGACGTTAGCTACAGCCGCTGCCGCGTGCGCTGGAATACTCATTCCGCCAACGGCATCAGCCGTAATGATTTTATCTGCGCCGCACGTTCGGACGCACTCACATTGAAAGCGAATTCATGACAGAAACAGCCCGTATCGTCGCTAGCCACGGCAGGTCTTATATCGTTGAATGCACTCATGGCCAGCGCCTTCGGGCCAGTACCCGTGGCAAAAAAACGGATTACGCCTGTGGCGATTTAGTCGACATCCAGATATTGAACGATGAGCAAGCGGTGATTGAGCGCGTATTAGAGCGTAAAACCCTGCTTTATCGCTCTGATGCTTGGAAAAGCAAGCTGATCGCGGCCAATGTCACCCAGCTGATTATTGTGCTGGCATCCGAGCCTAGCTTTTCTACCGAGCTGATCAGTCGCTGTGCCATTGCGGCAGAAGCAGGCGGTATTCAAACCCTAATCTGCTTAAATAAATGCGATTTACCAACAGCGGCGGCGGCAAAAGAGCGACTGCAATACTTTGTAAATCTGGGCTACAACGTGGTTGAAATTTCTGCGCTGGATAATATCGCCCCGCTGCGTGCTTCTTTAGTTGGGCATATTTCGGTATTGGTGGGGCAATCAGGCATGGGCAAATCCACCATTACCAATGCGCTACTGCCAGACGCCAATGCACGAGTGAATGAGATTTCTATCGCGCTGGACGCAGGTAAGCACACCACCACCAATGCCACGTTTTATCATTTGGATGCAGAATCGGCGCTGATTGATTCGCCAGGCTTGCAGTCCTTTGGTTTGGCGCATATCACGGCGCAAGATTTACCGGCTTATTTTCCAGAATTGAGAGAGCGCATTGGCACTTGCCGCTTTCACAACTGCCGCCACCGCCAAGAACCAGATTGTGGCATGCGCGCAGGGGTAGAAGAAGGCACAATTAGCCCACAAAGGCTTGCCCTGCTGCATCGCTTACAAGATGAATTAAGTGCAGGTGAACGCTATTAAATTAAGCAAATCAAAGCTATATTTATTTGAGAAAGACACAGCCTAGACTAAGCTATAAAAGAAGAAATTAAGCCATCAGATTAAATAAGATATAGATACGTAAGTATCATATTAAAAGATAAAGCCCCCATGCTTTACTCTGCCTGATGCTTGATTTCTTATTTTATTCAATCAGCCTGAGGTGGGTAATGAGTAAAGCAACTACGGTGCGCCGGCAGTTTATTAGCCTGCTTTTACTTATTGTTTTATTACTAATCACCCAAACAGCCATCATTTGGCATATTTCTTCTGAAATTCTAATCAATGGCCCGCGCTATCAGCGCATTATCGCGAGCAAAGATTTAACCACCGATATCCTGCCGCCCCCTGCCAATTTAATAGAAACCCACTTACTGGCACATCAATTAATCAATAGCATTGATCATGCACAGCGTGTGCAGCTAACTCAGGACTTAAAAATAGCCGTAAAGAATTTTGAAATACGCCAGCAATATTGGCAAAACAGCGCATCCCCACCCTCCATTGTTAACGCCATGCGTAACTCGGCTTATCCCCCGGCACAACAGTATTTAGCCCTACTGCAGCAACAACTACTGCCTGCAATAGAAAACTATGACAGCCTGTCTTTAAAGGAAGCCGCGCTTAAATTGCAAGCGCTCTATGACGTACATCGTAAAGGGATCGATACCGTTGTTCCACTTGCGCTCGCCTACCAGCAAGAAGAAGAAAAAATAGCCACCCTTACTGCCCAAAAAAGCAGCCAACTTGCCTTGGGCTTGCTTGTCATTACACTTGTCATGATCTGCCTTATTGTGGCGTCTACTTATCGCAAAGTGCTGCGTATTTTAGAGGCCGAGCCCGCAATGGCCAATGTGATGACGCATATTGCGGCTGGCAATTTGCAAGTTGTAACAGCACTGACCCCCAAAGATACAACAGGCTTGCTAGCAGGAATAAAAGCGATGGGCATGCATTTAAAGCAAGTCATTGAAGACACGCAAAACTGTGTTTCCGCGCTTTCAACGTTATCAGCCCAAATTAGTATGACGGCCAAAACACTCAATCACTCCAGCTATGAATTAGCCACAGGCATTGAAGAAAGCACCGCTACCTTGGGCCAGCTCACGCACACCACCCGGCTTACCCTCAAAAATAGCCTGCAATCGGTCAGACAATCTGAAGACGCGGTTGAAGCATCCAAGCATGGCGCTTTAATCGTAAGAGAAACGGTAGGTGTGATGAAAAATATCGCAAAGAAAGTCAGCATCGTCGACGATATTGCCTACCAGACCAATCTGCTCGCCTTAAACGCCGCCATAGAGGCCGCACGAGCCGGAGAGCATGGCAAAGGATTTGCCGTAGTGGCGGTAGAAGTACAAAAACTGGCGCTACGCAGCCAAACTGCCGCTTCTGATATTGAGGGTTTGGCGCAAACGAGCATTGAAAAATCGGACGCGGCCATTCAGGCGCTCGATCAAATTGAAAACGCAATTCAACGCACAGCCGAACTCATTTCACAAATATCAGCCTCGGCCGCAGATCAATCCAGCGCGATTGAGCAAATCAGCTCAACCGTACAACAATTCGGCTCAATATCCAGCATGAATTCAGAGCTTGCTACTCAACTCACCGGCTCATCAGATGAAATCAAAATACAAACAGAATTAGTACAAGAAAAAATACATTTTTTCAAACTCTGAGCACAATATCAGCGCAAAGCCCTTACTCTGCTGCCGCCTTAGCTTCTTACTGATCCTCTGTAGCTGAAAGCAAAAACCCTATATATTTTAAGAAAAATCAGAAATTATTTACAATAAACGTAGTTCTCTCTATGACTAGCCAAGCAAAGTAGGCAAAATTAGCCTCTAAATTCTTATTGTGATTTGCCATGGTTGCCGTTACCCGCCCGCTTGCCCAATCCATTGCTGAAGCAGCAGACCCCGATCGCTGGCTGAGCGCCCTTACTGAGCGCTACCCGCCCACCGATATCGTACGCATACGGCAAGCGCTGGATTGGATATTCGAGCAATACGGCCAACATATCCATACCGATACCGGCAGCTCTCTGTTTCAGCACGCCGTAGCCAGCGCATCGATTGTGGCGGATTTACGCCTTGATGCAAATTCGGTGATCGCCACCCTATTATTTGCACTACCTACCCAGCTTAACCAGCCCATCGAGCTGATTAACACCCACTTTGGCCCCGATGTCACCCGGCTGGTTGATGGTGCCAGCAAGGTCAGCAAATTACGCAGCCTGGCCCACCCCATGGGTGGTAAATCGGCAGATGCCGCACAGCAGATTGAAGCCGTGCGCAAAATGCTGATCGCTATGGTAGAAGACATCCGCGCCGTACTGATCAAGCTGGCATGGCGCACACAAACCATGCACGAACTAGCCCGTGCCCCAGAAGAAACTCGCCGCCGTATTGCCCAAGAAACGCTCGATTTATTTGCCCCTCTCGCCAATCGCCTTGGGGTATGGCAAATCAAATGGGAATTAGAAGACTTAGGCTTCAGATATCTGCACCCTGATACCTATAAAAAAATTGCCAAGCTATTAGACGAGCGCCGGGTTGATCGGGAAAAGTTTATTGATGGGGTGCTCAATACACTCAGAATTGAGCTTAATCATGCCGGTGTAAAAGCCGATTTAATGGGGCGGCCTAAGCATATTTTCAGCATCTGGAAAAAAATGCAGAAAAAAAAGCTCGATTTCTCCGAGCTTTACGATATTCGTGCCGTGCGTATTCTGGTTCCCGATTTAAAAGATTGCTATACCGCACTCGGTATTGTGCACAATCTTTGGCAACCTATTCCAGGCGAATTTGACGATTATATTGCCCACCCCAAAGGTAATTTTTATCGCAGCCTGCACACGGCCGTGATTGGCGAAAATGATAAAGCGGTTGAAGTACAAATCCGCACCATAGAAATGCACGAGCACGCCGAATACGGCGTGGCCGCACACTGGCGCTATAAAGAAGGCGGCCAGGGCGATGCGCGCTATGAAGAAAAAATTGCTTGGTTACGCCAGCTCTTAGATTGGCGCGAAGATATGGCCAGCGAAACGCAATTCGCCGAGACCTTTAAAGCCGAGCTATTTGACGACACGATTTATATCCTCACCCCCGCAGGCCGCGTGATTACCCTGCCTAAGGGCAGTACTGCCGTTGATTTTGCCTACCATGTGCATACCGATTTAGGCCATCGTTGCCGGGGTGCCAAAGTAAACGGTCAGATTGTGCCGCTCTATACCGCTTTAGAAAACGGCCAGCGAGTAGAAATCTTATCCACCAAAGAAGGCGGGCCAAGCTTAGACTGGCTGCATCAGGGCTATGTAAAAAGCCACCGCGCCGCCAGCAAAATCCGTCATTGGATACGCCAGCAGCATCAGGATATCGCCCTTGAAGCAGGCCGCTCTATTTATGATAAAGAAGCCGCCCGCTGCGCCGCACGGGATGCAAATCAAGACAGCATCGCAGTTAAATTAGGCTGCAAGCATATTGAAGAGCTGTACGCCGCGCTTGGCCAGGGAGAGATTTCTCAGCGCGAGCTCAACCAAGCATTCAGAGAAAGCCTAGCGCCGATCGAGCCCATCACCGAGCAGCCTAATGACTTTATTAAAGCAGCAAGAGCCAATGGCAACGGCGAAGGTATTTTAATTGAGGGCGTCGATAAACTAATGACCCTGCTGGCCAAATGCTGCAAACCCGTGCCCCCTGATCATGTTATGGGCTTTGTGACCAAAGGCCGGGGCATCTCGATTCACCGTAGTGATTGCAGCACACTTAAGCGCCTAGCCAGCGCCGCGCCGGAACGCTTAATTAATGCCGACTGGGGAATTCAGCGCGGCCATGTATTTGCGACCGATTTATTAGTAGAAGCCCATAATCGCAATACGCTATTGCGCGATTTAAGCGACATCATGTCGCGCGAGCGGATTAACGTCACCGCAGTGAATACGCAAAGCAAAGATCAACGCGTCATGATGCGCTTTACTTTAGAAATCAGAGACGCCGAACAATTACAAAGAATCTTAATTAAATTGCAAGATGTAAATGAAGTCATCCGTGTGATACGCGGGTAATACCTTAGATCAGTGAAAGCTAATTAATCCTGGCTTTTGCTCTTTTATATGTAATAATTAACATGTAAATACTCACAATAAGCGCTTGCTTTTTTAATGCGAATTAAGATTTATTCGCAATTTGATTGCTCCACCCAGCCGCTTTCTCTATCCAAACATGTTATTTGCATAAAAGAGCCCAATCATGAATCAATCTCTTAAAGTAAAATTGATTGTGTTTATTTCATTATTAACGCTTATTTCTGGCACTATACTTACATATGGTAGCTATTTAAAAATGCGTCATGAAATGATCAATGTCAGTTTGCATAATGAAATTATAGGGATTAGCACCGGCTACAACGTGGTGCTTCGCAACTGGGTAGCGGAGAAACAGAATATTGTTTCTGGCTTGGCAGAGGCATTAGCAAAAGCAGAGGACCCTGTTCCTGCTTTATATCAAACCGAAAAAAGTGCCAAATTCGATTTAGCCTATATCGGCACTCCTGATAAAAAATTTATTAGCGGTCATGTCGTTAATATGCCCGCCGATTTCGACCCCACTTCTAGGCCTTGGTATAAACAAGCAGTAGCCGCAGGCAAAACCATCCTCACCCCGCCTTATGTGGATGCAGAAAGTAAACAACTGATTCTTTCTTTTGCCTCACCGGTAAAAGGCGATGCAGGCTTTAAAGGCGTAGCTGCAGTTGATATCTCGCTTGAAGGCGTTGTAAAAGATGTTTTAAATATCAAGCTCACCGGCAATGGCTATGCCATCCTTGCAGATAAAGCAGGACAAATTTTAGCGCATAGCGAAAAAGATAAACTCAATAAGCCTACTACGGATATATCCAGCGACCTAAGTGCCAGCAATATGGCCAGCATTGCAAACTCACGCGAGCTGGCTGAAATCAGTATTGCGGGTGAAGACAAATATGTTTTTGTACAGCCGGTTGAAGGCACCGATATCAATCTGATTCTGGTGATTGATAAACAGATTATTTTAGAGCCACTTAATCAATTAGTGTGGCAAGCCGTTGCAGCTTTAGTCATTCTCTTAATTATAGTGATCCCTGTTGCCGGATTTCTCATTAGCAAAATGCTCAAAAGCCTAGATAAAGTGCGTATTGCCATGCAAGAAATTGCCCAAGGCGGCGGCGATTTAACCCGCAAAATTGAAATTGATGGCAACGATGAAATTACTGCCACGGCACAAGCCTTTAACCGCTTCACCGATCAATTACGCACCATGTTTATTGATATTCGCAAAGAAACAGAAAACCTCACGACCGGGATAGGCTCAATCAATTCTGTACTCAATGATCTGGCTAATGATTCTCAGCGGCTTTCAGATTTATCTGCATCTAATGCCGCTACCATTGAAGAAATCACCGTCAGCATTTCGCATATTGCCGATAATTCCAGAGATGCCAATCAGCTTGTCACCAGCACCGGTGCACTGTCTGGCCAATCTGCATCCACAGTGAAAGAAGTGGCCAATGAAGTGGGTAAATCGGCAAAAGAAGTCGGTGATTTATCCAGCCTGCTCGACAGGCTCAACCAAAGAGCCCAAGACATTAGCGGTATTATTCGGGTAATTAAAGAAATTGCCGATCAAACTAATTTGCTAGCGCTCAATGCCGCGATTGAAGCTGCCCGCGCAGGTGAGCAAGGCCGTGGCTTTGCGGTAGTGGCAGATGAAGTACGCAAGCTCGCCGAGCGCACCTCATCGGCCACCATTGAAATTACCGGCATGATTGACGGAATTCGAGGTGAAACAGGCATTGCCGTTAATAATATGCAAACCACTATCACGGCAGTGCAAAGCGGCGTGAACTTATCTGAAGAAGCCGCAGCCAAAATTGGTACGATTCGTGAAAACATGGATGAAGTGATGGCCAAAATTGGCGAAATTGCCCATGCCACACTCGAGCAACAAAATGCCACCACGGCCATGGCGCAAAGCGCAGAAAACATCACCAACCAAATGCAGCAATCCGATTCTAACCTGCAGCAAGCCACCAAAACCGTGCATGATCTGAATGAGCTGGCCGCCTACCTCACCAAGCAGTTTGGCCGCTTTAAACTTTAAGCAAATTAATATTTTAATCAACAGCCCCTGGCATGAACTGCACCCCAAAAGTTGGACACCCGTCCATATTTTTGGGGTGTTTTTATGTCCAAGTACACAACGCAATTCAAGCTTTCTGTCGTTCAGCAATATTTAACTGTCCAAGCAGGTCTCAAAACGATCGCCAAGCAACATGGCATCGAGCAGGCCATGTTTCGTCGCTGGGTGAGGTCGTTTCGCCAGCATGGCGAATCGGGTTTAGCGCCCAAATACAGTCATTACAATGCCGCATTCAAGCTCTCCGTGCTCCAGCACATGTGGGACAATCATCTTTCCCAGCAGGAAACTAACGCTTATTTTGATATTCGTAGCCCCACTTGCTTGAATCAATGGAGCGCGCAGTATGACGCTGGTGGAATGGCTGCCCTTGAACCCGCGCCTAAAGGTCGAAAGAAATCACCCATGCCCATCGCTGAAAATAATACGGCTCCCCTGCCGATTGATGATGAAACGCGTAGCCGTGAAGAACTCATTGCAGAAAACAAACGCCTCCGTTTAGAGGTGGCCTACATAAAAAAGTACAATGCCTTAGTTCAAGCCAAAGCCCAATCGGCGCAGCAGAAACC
>NZ_JBHTBQ010000044.1:304941-341862 GCF_042664895.1 Iodobacter arcticus | reverse complement strand
GGGGGTCAAGTTGGGTCAGTAAGTAACAATCGAGTTTGGCTTTAGCAACATCAATACCGAGATAAAACATGAGAATTCTTCCTGTAAAAAAGCCTAATTCACCCACTTGCCTTGTGCATACAGGGTCAAAGCCCTTGGCTACCGTCCAGTGTCTGATTTGGCGAAAGAAGGGAGGTGAAGGGTTTGATCTACAGAAGAAGGTCAATGCCTTAAGGTTGGGCTCAAACTCACTTCGCCTCGTGTGGTAGTAGCTAACCACCACAGGGAACAAGATACAAGGTTGGGTTAGCGGGTTTGTTCGCTGGTTTTAGGCGGAGAAACCTGCGTAACCCAACATTTAAGCTTTCGCCATAATAAGCTTGGTTTTATAGGGTGTACAACGACGCAGTCGTTGCGCACCGAGGGGCGGTGCGCAAGAAAAACGACTTGCACACCCTATAAAAATCAGCTTTTTTTCTATGTATTGGTCATAAATTGATGCGTATAACGCGATAAAGCAGCTAATCCAAGCTACGAAAACGTCGTTTACGGTTAGCGTGCTTAAGCTGATTGGATTGAGGTGAAACCTGCCAAATCTAATGTAAAAGCGGCGGCTTGCACCCGCCCTACGATGATGGAAGCTGAAATCAACCACAGGATACTTAAATGAATCTCGACCGCTACACCGTAAATTGGAATTACCCCACCAATGTGAAATGTGGCGTGGGGCGGGTTAAGGATTTGCCGCAGTTGGCGCGATCTTTAGGGATTAAAAGACCGCTACTGATTACTGATCCGGGCTTGGCGACTTTATCGCCTGTCCTGAGCACTATGACTTTACTGGATGGGGCTGATTTACACGCAGGCCTGTTTCACCAGATTAAGGGCAATCCAACCGGGCAGAATGTGGCCGACGGGGTGGCGGCTTATCACCAAGGTGGTTTTGATGGCGTGATTGCACTGGGTGGTGGTTCGGCACTGGACGCGGCCAAGGCGGTGGCGATGATGGTTGGGCAGAGCGGGTCGCTTTGGGATTACGTAGATGAGGGGGACAACTGGCTAAGAATTAAAACCGAAGGCATGGCGCCGCTGGTGGCGATTCCTACCACGGCTGGCACAGGCTCTGAAGTGGGCCGGGCTTCGGTGATTACCCATGAAGCTGAGCACGCTAAAAAGATTATTTTTCACCCGCGCATGTTGCCTGCCATTGTGATTTTAGATCCAGTGCTCAGCACCGGCTTGCCCGCCAAGCTAACCGCAGCGACGGGAATGGATGCACTCAGCCATAGTTTAGAAGCCTATTGCTCGCCGTTTTATCACCCGATGGCCAGTGGCATTGCCTTAGAAGGAATGCAGCTGGTGCGGGAATGGCTACCGCGTGCCGTTGCTGATGGCACAGATCTTGAGGCGCGGATGCAAATGCTGGTGGCTTCCAGCATGGGGGCAACGGCATTTCAGCGCGGGCTGGGGGCGATGCACGCGCTGGCTCATCCGCTGGGGGCGCGTTTCGATGCCCATCACGGCATGCTCAACGCCATTCTGATGCCCTATGTTTTAAAAGCCAATCAGGTCGCCATCGACGAGCGCATCACCGCCGCCGCCCGCTATCTAGGCCTGCCCAATCCTTCATTTGCCGCATTTTTAGATTGGGTGCTACGTCTCAGAGAAGAAGTCGGCATTCCGCATACGCTTAAAAGCATAGGCATCAATGAATCCTGTCTGGAAACCATCGGCACCGCGGCAGTAGCCGACGGTGCACATGGCAGCAACCCAATTCCTTTTACTCCGCAGCAATATCAAGGTATTTGCGCGGCGGCTTTGGATGGCTTGTTGTAGAAGTTTGGGGTGTGTATTCAGATGTTATGTTGCCAAACCCAAGTCTTGAAGCACGGAGGACACAGAGAACACGGAGTTTCACGGAGAAAGACAAAGCTTGAATTAAGTTGTTTTATAGATTTTAAGCATTTTAAAACCTAGCAATTGGGACTCGTATCGCAGTGAGTGGCACGGGGCTTAAATCTCCCCTTGAAACACGCCGGAGTGAGGAACAAGCGGGGCGGGGGATCGCTTGGGAGCGAGGAACGAGCCAATCCCGCCCGCCGCCGACTCGATTGGACCGCAGCAGGGGCCTTCGTGTTTTGAGTTTGTGGCTTGGCTTCGTTTCTTGGCCACACAAGAAAGGAAGGTCCAGCGGGACGCCCGCACCAAAATCAACGTGCCGAAAGCACTAAAAAGCTCTTTTTGTATTTGGGTGCACTGTGCTCAGCCAGTTCGCAAACTTCCACTTACAGATCTGAACATCACCCCCCACTGGAGCAGGTATGCAGCGTATTGCGGTAGCGGGTATTCAGCATGAAACTAATACCTTTGCCAGTATGCCCACCACGATGGCTCATTTTATTGAGGCCGATGCCTGGCCGGGTTTGACTCAAGGAGAGGCGGTTTTTGCTGCGGTGGCGGGGGCTAATTTGCCTTTGGCGGGGGCGATTGCCGCGCTGGAGGCGGACGGTTTACACGTTTTGCCGCTACTCTGGGCCTCGGCCAACCCCAGTGGCCGGGTTGAGGATGCGGCGTTTGAAGCGCTATGGGCGATGTTTGAGTTGGCTCTTTTAAATGCAGGGCCGTTTGATGGCGTGTACTTAGATTTGCACGGCGCTTTGGTAACAGAGCGATATGACGATGGCGATGGCGAATGGCTGCGTCGTACTCGCGCTTTACTGGGTGAGCAAATCCCCATCGTGGCCTCTCTCGATTTTCATGCAAATGTCAGCCCCTTAATGGTGAAATCAGCCAGCGCCTTGGTCGGCTATCGCAGCTACCCGCATGTGGATATGGCTGAAACCGGGGCAAGGGCGGTGGGCTTGTTGCAGCGTCTTCTTGTGGGCGAGCAGCTGCATTCTGCTTTTGTACAACTGCCGTTTTTGATATCTATGCCTTGGCAATGCTCATTGATCGAGCCGGTGGCTAGGCTGATGCAGGAGGCAGAGCAGGCCGAAGTGGGCGATATAGTGAGCGTGAGTTTCTTTCCCGGTTTTCCTTTGGCCGATGTGGCCGATGGCGGCCCTGCGGTGCTGGTCTATGCGCATCAGGCCGACGTGGCCCAAGGTGTTGCGGCCGCTTTGGCGAGAGCCGTGGAAAGCGCCGAAGCAGAATTTGACGGCCGATTATGGCAGTCGCATGCCGCTTTGGAATACGCACGCGAGCATGCTCGTGCAGGCCATACGATTGTACTTGCCGACACCTGCGATAATCCCGGTGGCGGTGCGGGCAGCGATGCGGCGGGGATTATTGTTGATTGTCTTAGTGCTCAAATGCCAGCGGTGGTGCTTGGTATTTTATGTGATCCAGCGACAGCAAAAGCGGCGCATGTGGCAGGCGTAGGGGCCGTTTTGCACCGTGCCATAGGAAGGGCCGATTGTTCTGCGTATGGCGAGTGGAAGGTGGCGGGCCTTGGCAATGGGCAGTTTGCTGCAACAGGGCCTTTTTATTCAGGCTGCCAAATGGATCTGGGGCAGATGGCCCGCTTGGAATATCAGGGGGTGACGGTGCTGGTGAGCAGCCGCAAGCAACAAGCGGCAGATCAGGCGATGTTCCGCCATCTGGGTGTAGAGCCTAGTGAAGTGCCTGTGTTGATATTAAAAAGTAGCGTGCATTTTCGGGCTGATTTTGGCGCAATTGCGGCAGAGATTCTGGTGGTAGAGGCCGATGGCGAGCATGTGGCCGATCTAAGCCGCTTGCAATATCGTGTATGCAAACGCCGGCCAGCGAGTCGGGCTAAGGCAAAAGATCTGTAGACACAGAACCTTGTAGGGTGGGCACGTTTTTTGTGCCCACGCGACGATGGAAGGCAAAAAATATGTAGATTTATAGGGTGAAAAACGCCGTAGGCGTTACGCACCGAAACAAAGGCGCAGTCCATACAGCATCTGCGTGGGCAAGATAAAGCGCTTTTGCCCACCCTACAATTTGGGTTCTCTGTGTCTACAGACCTTTTAGCTTTTTGATCAATACTTGAAGTAAAACCCAAAGTGCCCAAAGCTTTCGCCGCGCTCTATCTTGGGGGAGCCGCTGCCGTCTGCGATATATCCCCAGTCTGCGCTGATTAATCCCCAATCCTGAATTTGCCAGCGTAACCCAAGGCCGATGCTGCCGAGGGCTTCCTGGCTGCTGGTTCCCGCTTCGGGAGAGCGGCGGTGAATGGCGCCTGCGTCGATAAAGCTAAGCAGGCGTAAGCCCTCAAAAAGTTTGGGCGTGCTGATTTCAAACGTGCCTTGCACGCCACTATCGCCAGTGGCGCTGCGATCGCTTACCCCACGCAGAGAGCTGCTGCCGCCCAAGGCAAATTGCTCGCCTGAGATTAGTGCTTCGCTGGCGAATTGGCCGCTTAATTTAAGCGTGGCTTGCCAGTCGCCCGCAAAGCGGTACAGCCCTTCGGCTTTTGCATGCCATGCCTGCCAATTGCTATGCGCGCCGCTGCGGTTGGCCTGATAAGCTTCATCATCGTTGCCGTAGCCCGATGGTAGATTGTGGCTGTAATCAAGACCAATATTGACCTCGATATCTTCACTTTGCCAGTGGCTGTTATAAGCCAGTGTGAGTGGCCGGCTGCGTACATCGGGGCTGAGCTGGCCCACGCCAGATACATCAGTGCCCCGAAATAGCTTATCGTCGAGCGCCACTTCAATTTGCGAGCGGTATTGTCCGTCCATAGGCAGATGGTGGGTGTAACGCAGCCCGCCTGATTCGCCTTTACCTGTGATGATTAAACCTTCGCCTAAGCTACCCGAATCTACTTTTGATTGTGCATAGTAGGCAGCCAAGCTGCCGCCAAGGCTATAGAAGGGCATGCGGTAAAACACACCGTACTGGCTGACATTATCGGGTTGGCTAGGGGCGGTGGAGTAGCTGACTGTGGCAACATGATCACTGTTAAATAAATTGGTGTGCTGCAATCCCAAAGACAGGCGCAAGCGGCCGTTATCATCCGAGCCAGAGTTATTACCGGAAACAAAAACACTCCATGGTTTTTGTTGCTGGGTATCGATGATGGCTTCAATGCTATCGATTTCGCCTTCTTTAAAAGTGATATTGGTCTGCTTGCTTGGGTTTTCATTGGCGATGACCAGCTGTGTGGTCATCGCCTGAAAATTAGGCGAGCCGCCTTCTTGCAGTGCGGGTAGGCTGTTGCGCTGATTTTCTTCATCAAAAAAGAGCGTGTTTTTGAGTGTGATTTTACTAAGTTTGAAGCTCAGCACTTCTAAAGTGATGATGCCTGATGCTTCTTGCGGCGGTAAGGTGACGCGTAAAAAGCCATGTCCACGTTCGCGTAAAGCGGATTCAAGTGCGCTGGCTGCCTGTTGTAAATCACTGAGCGAGCGGTTGTTGCCTAAATAGGTTTGTAAGAGCTGGCTGCTGGCCTCGGCAGAAAGCGGGTTTTCACCTTTTACCTGGTAGGCTGTCACATTAAAGAGTGGCTCCTCGGCTAATACAAGGCCTGAAATTATGCTAGTGAGGAGGCTGGCAGGTAAAAAATGGCGAAATTTCATAGCGCGCGGTAGCTCTCGTTTATTTGACTGTACCCGGTTTGCAGCCAAGGTTAGAGGGAAGGCCATTTTTGCTGAGCATGTCTCGAAGTGGAACCTTGATGATGCCGATCGGTGTTTTATCAAATTCAATAAAGACAGGGAGTTCACGTAAGCGAATAGGGCTATTTTTGTTTGAAAATCCCGTTTCATCTTTCCCTAAAAATAGCACTTGCTGGCTAGTGTTGTCAGTTAGACTAACATTACCGTCGCGGACGTGTACATAGAGCCCCGGCATCTCGTTATTGCCCTCGCTTTGGCCAAATAAGAGTTGTAGATCCACGGGAATGGTATCTGGCCGTGGTGCTGGCATATTGCTAAGCCCAGCAGGCGGTGTGCTTGGGCGTAAAATACCGGAGCTGCGGATCAATACCGTTTCCCCAAGATTAAGCTGCTGAATGGGGCCGTTGATGGGTGTTACCGTGATACTGCCTTCCCACACATAGGCACCAAAGCCATCCATCCCCGGTAGTTCTGGATCGGCGCAGGCTGCAGTGCATTCAAAATCGACCCCGGTACCGCGTATGCCAATCGTGGCGCTTTTGGTCTTATATTGCACTGCGTCTGGTTTGGCTTTACCGATTAAGCCCGTGAGCGCGCGTAAGCCACCTTTAAAAAGAGATACGCCAAAATTACCTTCGGCAGGTACTTCAGCCTTGTATTCAAAGCGATCAATCTGCATTTGTGTGTCAGAGCGCAAAGACACTTTGCCACCATCCCTAAAGGCCAATACCAGCGTGCCATCAGGCGTGGTTTCAACGCGTTCCCCCACATAAACCGCGCCACCTTGCACCAACATGCGCAGCACGCCTTCCTTATTTCTTACATTGGCTTTGCCAGATAAGCTCACTACCCTTGCTGCAGCGGCCACTTCTACGGCTTTATTTTGCTGAGTGGGTGCTTGCTTGGCTTCCTGGGCGCAATCACCCGCACAAAGCCGTGCATCAAAATCAGTACCACGAATCCCAATGGTGGCGCTTGAAGTTTGAATTTTGGCGGCATTCGCCGATTGTTTAGAAATCAGCCCGGTTACTGCGCGTAAGCCGCCTTTAAATAAGCCTAAAACCATGCTGTCTTCACGGCCACTTTGCCCAAAAGCGAAGCTATCAATTTTCATGCGGGTATCAGGGCGGACGGTGATTTGTCCGCCGTCATTAAATTTAAGTACGGCATGGCTATTGGGTGCGGTAATGATTTCATCGCCCTCATTTAAAATAGAGCCTCTGCCAATCAGCTTTAGCCCGCCATTTTTACCCTGAGCAGACGCTGCACCTTGCACCGAGGCAACTTCAGCCACAATTGCGGCATAGCTTGGCACTTGGATTAAAAGGCTGAGGAGCAAGAGCTTAAGGGCAGTTGGCATCGTCTTCTCCGGCAACCCTGATTGTTTCTTTGGGCGGCTCAATTTCTTCGGGTTTTTGGGCTTCAAAGGGCAATTGCCCTGTTCCAATGAGCTGAAAGTGAATTTGCTGGTCTTGTTTTTGCAAAACAATCACTTTGACTAATTGTTTAGCCTGTTCTTCTGTTGCATTAATCGGCAATTTGGAAATCAGTCCCCCATCCGGGTTCTTTCCTGTTTTATTGACCAGCCCGCTGGTTTTGATTTGATCGGCCGTTATATTATTGCTAACGGTTCTGCTACTACCATAAGTGATGGCGCCACCATTGGCAGAAACAGCTTTCACGCCAGGGGCGACTTGAATCACCGTCGCATCAACAGAAATCTCGCCCGTCGTGCCGCTTACTCCCGGCTGTGCACCTTGGCGTGCTCCTTGATTATTTAATTGCGCCGTGGTGGCGCCTGCAATTAAATCAGCATTCTGAATATAGCTATCATTGGCATTTATTTTTATATCGCCTGCTGCAATTAAGGCTGTGTTCTGAATAATATTGTCATCGTTTTTTCCTGTGTCTCGGCTGCTTAATCGGATTGTGCCGGTAGATTTAAGCGCACCGTTTACTCTTAATGCCCCATTACTGATCAGTGAAGTATCATCGGCACTGAGTGGTGCGCTCACCGTGAGTGTGCCTTGGTTATCAATCAGTACATTGCCCTTGGTGCTAATTCCTTGCAGGGCAAGATCCACATTATTATTAAGCGTTAAGCTGCCATCACTGTTTGCGCTTAATTGGGAAATTTTATGATTTCCTTTATCCAGTGTGATTTGCGTTTTTCCATCAAGCTGCAGCTTTTCCGTGTTAATCTGGCTATTGGTTGTGTCGAGCAACTCATTCGCTTTTAAATTGACTGCAGTGCCTTGAACCTGGTTGTTTATAATTAATGTACCAAGTGTATTTACATTAATCACGCCCGCGCTGTTTGCACCGCTTAAAGCAAGAGATTTACTATTATTAAGTGTAATATCTCCCTTACTGTTTAGCGTTGCAAAATCAATGGTGTTGGCGTTTTCTTGCAAATTAATACCCAGCTCGGCATCGACATTCAATTTGTTTGCGCTTATTTTTGCGCCACCTGCTTCATTCAGGCTTCCGTTGGCTATTTTAAACTGTACTAAATTGCCAGTCAGACTGTCTTTAATCAGCAAATTACCATTACTGCCAATTTGGATATCGCCATTCGTACTGGTCGTATCCAAGATTAACTCTTTAGAATTGAGTAATATAATGTTTCCGCTATCACTGATAAGCTTTACCTGATCTAAGCTATTGGCTTTATCCAGCGTGATCCCTGTGGCCGCTTTGGCATTGAGCTGTTTACTGGTGATGATTGCACTGCTAATGAGTTTTCCGTCACTATTGAGTGAGATAGTATTACTGGATATATTTTCATTAATATTTAAATTACCCGCCGCTCTGATTTGTATATTGCCACTGCTGTTTGTTTTTCCAAGAGTAAGGGATTTTGTATTGCTGAATGAGATATCGCCTTCACTACTGATTAAACTAGCCTGATTAATGGTGTTGGCATTGTCGAGCTTAATGCCCTTGCTGGCGCTGGCAATTAAGGTCTCTGCATTAAGTGCGCCATTGGCAAGACTGCTAATTTCTCCCCCACTTGCTTTAAGGCTAATGTCTTTAGCTGATATGCCATCGTTTAATCCTAAATTGCCCTGCGTATCGATGCGTAGCAAGCCTGCGGTTTTAATAGGGCCAAGTGCCAGTGTTTTTGTATTAGCAAAAATAATGTCACCATTGCTGTTTGGAACAAAGGTGTCAACAGTATTGGCTTCGCCAAGGCTAATGCTGCTGGCTTGTGCATTGAGTAGCTTAGTGGTGATTGTGCCGCCTGTAGTCTGGCTTAATGCGCCTGCGCTATTAATAAATAAATCTGAGTTTGCAATATTAAAGCCTTTTATTGAAATATCACCAACCTTATTTCCTTTTGCATCACCAATAATGATTCTGCTGGCTTTTATACGATCAAAATCGCTCTGGCTTAACTCTAATCCCGAGTTGATTCTGGTGTTGCCGCCTAAAGATACTTTAACAGTATCTGTAGTGCTGGGGGTATAGAAAAAATCAGTGGTGTCAATCTGGCCTTTTTCACCCATATTAAGTTGATCAGTTGTTAAATTAAGGTTTTTGCTATTGATGCTGTTATTAATGCTGATGCCACTGGCAGATTGCAATCTAGCCGCATCTGTACTGCTCAGCGGGCCATCAACTGTTATTTTTCCTGCTGTGCTGATATCTACTCTTCTTGCTTTAATCTCTTTTAATAAAATAGTGTCGTTATTTTTTAATAATAAATCTCCTGCTGTGCTTGAAGCGCTGAGCGTGCCAATATTTTGAACGCTATTGTTAAGCACAATATCACCCGTAGCCGTTAGCTTTGCATTGCCACTTAATTTAGCATTGGCACTATCGCTCATGGTGTTGGCCGTTAAATCAATTTGATTGGCAGATAAATTACCTGTAAGCACTAAGCCTTCAGTATTATTAAGTTTAAATTGATCGGCACTTGATTCTGCTAAAGAAAGAATCTTGGTATTATTCAGCACAATATTGCCTTGGCTTGTTTTAAGTGAGGCAATATCTATTTTATTGCTTTGATCGAGCGAAATACCTTTTGCGGCGGTGATGCTTAAATTGTTGCTGTTAATACTTCCCTTGCTTGATTCGTTAACGCTACCTGTTGCTGAATTTAACGTGCTGGTTTTTGTATTGATGGAGCTTGCTAAATTAATATTACCCTGACTGGCTGTGATTGTCGCAGTATTTGCGGTAAGCGTATCGTTGAGCGTAATATCGCCCTTGTTGGTTATTTTTATATCACCATTATTACTATTGATGATATCCAGTGTAATGGCTTTATTATTATTTAAATTAATATTTTTGCTATTAATTGCAGCCTTGTCTATCATGTTTTCTTTATCAAGCGTAACTGTACCTGAAGCAGCGATGCTTAAAGTACCCACTGTAATGACGCTACTGCTTGCTTGGCTTATGTTGTTGGATTTAAGTGTTGCTGTATTTGCAGTAGATAACTCACCATCGAGCGTAATATCTCCCGTACTATTTAAATCAATATTTCCACTGCTTTTCAGACTGCTCACGTTGAGTATCTTATTGTTTTTAATTTTTATATCGCCCGTTGTATTGCGGGCGCTCAGTGTATCTATTTTATTATCTAGACCAAGGTTTAAAGCGGTAGCCGAAGCGGCGGTGAGCTTGCTTGCCTGAATAATGCCTACACTTTGATTAATCGCTCCTGCCGTAGCGGTAAGGCTTAAGTTTTTTGCTGCAATAAGATTATTAATCGTTAAATTATTGCTGGCACGAACACTAATATCATTGCTACTAGCTAGACCATCGGCATAACCTGATAGGCCAATAGCCAGGTTGCCGGTGTAATCAAGATCAATATCACCACTGGCGGTGAGTGCAACACCATCATTAAATAAATTACCACTATTGTTTAGCGTGATACTACTGCCTCTGGCGGCAAAGCCTTTTACTTTGAGCGCACCAGTCTGGCTGACTGCTGCATTTGAATAAACTTCCAGTATGGGCGTGCTGCTGCCAGTGCTTAGATCGATTGTTGCAAGATTAACTGTGCCAAGCTGATGCGAGCTATTGCCTATTTTTATGCTGTTGGCCGTCATATTATTGAATTCGCTTTGGCTTATTCCAAAGCCACTGCGAGAGCCGCCTAATTGTGTAGCAATTGCACTGCTGGTAGGGGATATATTAATAGTGCCGCCACTGGCAAGCAAAGTAGCAACATTTGACCCTGATGTCAGAGCAATGCTGTCTGCTTGTAGATTGATATTTGTTGCTGTTATTTTTCCTGCATTGCCACTGCTGGGAATCGTAATTGTTTTACTGGCTGCTGTGGTAATTAAATCAGCATTGCCAGTGCCTGCATTAATTTCCAGTCCATCAAAGTCAATTGATCCTGAGTTTTCTATTGATATATTGCCATTATTGGTAATGATGCCACTTTGATTGATTGCCGGGTGATCGCTGACCGCGCTGAATTTTAAATCAGCATTGTTTTTGATAAGAATTCCAGCACCGCTTGCTACTGTTTTGGCAGTTACTTTACCAATGCTGTTGCTACTGTTATTTAAGTTAATACTGCCGCTTTCTACCAGTAAAAGTAATTCTCCCGGCTCGAAAGCAGGCGAAGGTGGATCGGATATTCTTTTTTTAATGCTAATCGGTGCGGATTGGCTAATGTTGCCCTCATTTTTAATCCAGCTATTGTCCCCCATTTCTGAGCTTGAGCTACTGGTGCTTGAATCTGAAAAAGCAGCTATTTCCAGTGCGTTACTATTTTTTAGCTTAAGCGTGCCTTCAGTTTTAACACTTATTTTATTTATATAGTTTAATGCTAGCCCCAGATCAATTGGGCTAATCGAGCCTGAAGGGGCTGGGGTTAGGGTTGAAACAGTTAAATGATCTGCTTTGATATAGCCATAAGAGGGAGATGGGCTAAGAGTCGTTTGGCTGATGCCGGTTTTGCCATAAATACTCAGGTTTTTTCCGCTACGATCAACTTCTGCCTGAATTGAAACACTGTCTTCACTTCTGAATTCAAGATTTTTACCGCTTATTTTTGCAAGCTCGGATGTTTTTAGGCCCATGCTTGATGAGCTATCATCATCAATTGATCCACCTAATTTAAGCGAACTTTTGGCTTTAATCAGTGTTTTTTTATCTGTGCCGGTGGTAATTGCACCATTTAATTCAAGTGCATAAGCTTCAAATGTAATATTGCCCTGGGTAGAAATTGCACCGGAATTAATTTTTTCATTATCAGCTTTTAAAATAATATCGCCCGTTCCCGAATTAGTAATTGCATAACTGCCCATATCAATGGCTGGTGTTGGGGATGGGGATGGATATTGGGCGTGGAGGGTGAGGGAGTTATTTGAGGTATAGCTATAGTTGGTGCTGACCGTAATGATTCCTTCCGATTGCACCGTCACATTATTACTTAACAGTGCAGTTGAAATAGCGGTGGTCAGTAAATAGCTTTCTGCGCTTGCATTCGTATTAGAAAAAATGCCACCACTTTCTGTTGGGGTAGGAGGGCATGGGCTTGGGCCAGGGCTAGGGCAGGCGGAAATAATGCTGATGCCGTTTGGATCTAGCAATAATGTGCCTGCTTTGCCTGCGGGGGCAGAGGTGTCCACACGCGCATTAAAATCTAAATGTTTTTTGCCTGAAGTTTCAACCAGCCCGCCATCACCGCTTAATGCGCCGCCTCTGGCGCTGATTTCCCCGTTTACTCTGCTTATATTGTCTGCCCAGACGATCACTTTGCCACCATTGCCTTCAGTGATCGCGTCGGCGCGCAAAGTGCTTTCTGCGCTGGTGTAACTAGCTTCTGAGTTGGAAACTAAAGGATTTCCCCCTTGATAGTCCCCTCCCAATAAAATACTTCCGCCTGCGTTTTGTCCGCTGGCATCTACGATGGCATGATCGAGCAGCCCCACATGCTTGCCAAGTAGCTGCACATCGCCGCCTTTAAGGCCTGTTGCGCTGATCTGGCCGCTGGCGAGCAAGATGCCCGTAGGGCTTGCATCGAGTGTGACTTGCCCACCGACTGCGCCGTTTGCCGTGATTTGGCTACCTGCACTGGTTTCTATTTGATCGCTGGCACGCAGTAAAACTTTGCCGCCAATTTGTTCGGCACGCACAGCGCGAATTTCCCCGCTGTGTTTTAAGGTGCCAGCAAACAGGCCAACGGCATCACCTTTGATCTGCCCCAGATTAATTACACTATCGCTTGGTGCTTGTAAGGTAAAGCGTAGGCCTTCTAGGCTTAGGCTGACAATCTCAACCGATTTGCCAGCAGCAAGTACCACATTGCCGTTGCTGGCTTCGATGAGGCCGCTGTTTTTAATATCGGGTGAAATTAGGAAAACATCGCCATTCTGGCTACGTATCACCCCTTCTACGGCTATTTTTCCGCCATGGCCATCAAAGCGATAACGGCCATTAAGAAAATCATCATTCTTAATATCGAGCGTGGAAGCGACAAAGCCAGCGGTATCAATTCGGGCATCTTTGCCGACCAGTAAGCCATTTTTATTGATTAGAAACACGCGGCCATTCGAGCTGAGCTGTCCAAGAATTTGGGATGGATCGATGCCGCTAACACGATTTAGCACGATGCTTTTGGCGGACTCCTGCTGAAAACGCGTAGCCTCGTCATTGGCGATATTAAATTTTTGCCACTCGATAATCGCGTTGGGCGTGTTCTTGATGGTGAGCATTTTGCCCACCTGCTGGATATCCGCCGAGCCATGAATGATTCTTGCATTTTCAGGATTAGCGTAGGCCGGCACACCCATCAATAGCGGTAAGGTACTTGCAATGGCGAGCACCAAGGGGTGTAAAGGAAATTGCGGTTTCATACTGGCCTCCGCTGTCACTGAAATATTGGGATCGCTTAATTCTAGTTTGTGATATGCCATTTACCAGTGGCTTCTGCAGAAGTTAAAACGATATTACTGTTTTCCTTTCTTTTAGCTTTTTGTTTTCTTTTTTAATAAGTCAGTAACAACGGTAAGTAAAAACCCTTATTTTTTTAATGTGTGCATATAAGGGATTTCCTGATTGAAAACATTGCTCCCTTTTGGGTTTGGCATATAGAATCAAGACCATTTCGCCGCAAATTGCTAAAAAAATTTCTGCTTCCCCTAAGGGTTTTGTGATGGATCGACAAGGCTGGTTAAAGGGCACGTTGTATAGCCCGACGTTCGAACAAGATAGTTGTGGCTTCGGCCTGATTGCTCAAATGGATGACAAGCCGTCGCATTGGCTGGTTTCTACCGCAATTAGCTCTCTTGCATGTCTAACACACCGTGGCGCTGTTGCCGCTGATGGAAAATCAGGCGATGGCTGTGGTCTGCTATTTCGAAAACCGGATGGTTTCTTGCGTGCCGTGGCCGCAGAAAATCAATTTACGGTGGCCGATGAATACGCTGTAGGGATTATTTTTT
Source organism: Iodobacter arcticus (assembly GCF_042664895.1). NCBI lineage: Bacteria > Pseudomonadati > Pseudomonadota > Betaproteobacteria > Neisseriales > Chitinibacteraceae > Iodobacter > Iodobacter arcticus. The sequence continues at coordinate 327,884 of NZ_JBHTBQ010000044.1, read as the reverse complement.
ACAGTGCGCAAACAACATTAACAAAACTCTTTGCAGCGATGGAAGAGCAGGGCTTGTCGGTCGCTGGGGTTCGCAGTGTGCCGGTTAATATTGAGGCCTGTGGCGAGTACGCCTTACAAACGCTGCCGCAAATTGGCCAGCTGTTTGTCAATGCGCCAGCAGGAATGACGAGTCAAGTATTTGAGCGCAAGCTTTATCAAGCACGACGTGTGGCAGAAAAAGCCAACACTGACGATGCTGCTTTCTATATGCCAACCTTAAGCCCGCATGTACTGTCTTATAAGGGCTTGGTGACTCCGGATAATTTGCCAGAATTTTATCTGGATCTGAAAGATCCGCGTTTTGAATCGTCGCTGGCGGTTTATCACCAGCGCTTTTCGACCAATACTTGGCCGCAGTGGAAGCTGGCTCAGCCTTTCCGCTATCTGGCGCATAACGGCGAAATTAATACCCTGCACGGTAATCGTTTATGGGCCAAAGCCCGCGAAGCGATTATGGACAGCGAGCATTTGGATATGGACACGGTACGCCCGATTGTTCAAACCAATGGCTCTGATTCGATGTCAATGGACAATATGCTCGAAGGCTTGCTGATGGGCGGCATGGATGTATTCCGTGCTTTCCGCATGCTGGTGCCGCCTGCATGGCAAAACGTTGATAGCAATGACCGTGACTTACGCGCATTTTACGAATACAACTCCATGCATATGGAGCCGTGGGATGGCCCAGCCGGCATCGTTTGGACCAACGGCCGTTACGCAGGCTGTGCGCTAGATCGCAATGGCTTGCGTCCTGCACGTTATGTGATTACCAAAGATCGCCACCTGACCATTGCTTCCGAGATTGGCGTGTGGGGCTATAAGCCTGAAGACGTTGTAAAGAAAGGCCGCGTTAAACCTGGCCAGATTGTGGCTGTCGATTTAAGTAATGGCGAATTCCTAGATACCGAAACAATTGATAACCGCCTGAAAACCGCCCAGCCTTACCGCGCTTGGGTGAAGAAACACGCCCAGCATTTAGAGCTGGCAGAAGACAACTCACCGCTAGAAGCGATGAGCCGTGCAGAATTGCTGACCTACCAGAAGCAATTTCAGCTGACTTTTGAAGAGCGCGATCAAATCTTGCGCGTACTTGCTGCGGATGGCCAAGAAGCCATCGGCTCGATGGGGGACGACACGCCAATGGCGGTGTTATCCGAGAAAGTACGCTCCCCATATGATTATTTGCGCCAACAATTTGCACAGGTGACCAATCCGCCGATCGATCCGATCCGCGAAGCGATCGTGATGTCGCTGAACACCTGTTTTGGGCCAGAGCGCAATCTGTTTAAAGAAACAGAATTTAACGCCAGCCGCTTAGAAGTGCGCTCGCCGGTATTGTCGTCAGATAAATTTGATGCGCTGACCACAATGACTGGCCCAGATTACAAGCCGGCTTTCTTTGATATTACGTTCGACCCAGCTCAAACCACTTTAAAAGCGGCCATCGAAGCGCTGCGTGCCAATGTATTGGCCAGCGTTCGCGATGAAAAAACCGTGGTGGTGGTGTTAAGCGATACAAATATTCAAAAAGGCCGCTTGCCGATTCCTGCGCTGTTTGCAGTGGGCGCGGTGCACCATGTGCTGGTGAATGAAGGCTTACGTTGCCTGACGAATATTATTGTAGAAACGGCCACGACGCGCGATCCGCATCACTTTGCTTGCTTGATTGGCTATGGTGCAACGGCGGTATTCCCTTATTTGGCTTACCAAACGATTAAAGAATTGGTAGAAATCGGCCAGCTTGATTTGCCGCTGGAAAAAGCCGCCAATAATTTCCGTAAGGGGATTAATAAGGGCCTGTTAAAGATTCTCTCCAAAATGGGCATTTCAACCGTTGCTTCTTATCGTGGTTCGCAATTGTTTGAAGCCGTTGGCGTGAATGAAGAAGTGGTTGATCTCTGCTTAAACGGCACGGTTTCACGGATTTCTGGCGCTAATTTTGCTGATTTCCAAGAAGACCAAGGCAAGCTCAACAAGCTGGCTTTCAACACCATGCGCCCGATTGCGCAAGGTGGCTTGTTGAAATATGTATTTGGCGAGGAATACCACGCTTACAACCCTGATGTGGTGATGCAGCTGCAAAAAGCTGTGCAAAACGGCGATTACAAGGAATACCGCAAGTACGCCGATCTGGTGAACAAGCGTCCTATCGCTATGTTGCGCGATTTGATGGGCTTGAAGCTGGATACTGCGAAGGCGATTTCGATTGATGAAGTCGAATCCGTCGAATCGATTCTGAAGCGTTTTGATTCCGCAGGCATGAGCTTGGGCGCACTCAGTCCAGAAGCGCACGAGGCTTTGGCCGAGGGGATGAACCGCTTAGGCGGCAGATCGAACTCGGGCGAGGGCGGTGAAGATCCGGCGCGTTATGGCACGGTGAAAATGTCCAAGATCAAGCAAGTGGCTTCTGGCCGATTTGGGGTCACACCGCATTATTTGGTCAACGCCGAAGTCTTGCAGATCAAGGTCGCGCAAGGTGCAAAACCGGGTGAAGGTGGCCAGTTGCCGGGGGATAAAGTGAGCCCGCTGATTGCTAAGCTGCGTTGCTCTAAGCCTGGGATTTCCTTGATTTCCCCGCCTCCGCATCACGATATTTATTCGATTGAAGATTTGGCGCAACTGATTTTTGACTTGAAACAGGTCAATCCAGATGCGCTGGTATCGGTGAAACTCGTCGCCGAGCCGGGTGTGGGCACGATTGCTGCCGGTGTGGCGAAGGCTTACGCCGATCTGATTACTATCTCGGGTTACGACGGTGGTACAGGCGCATCGCCTTTGGCTTCTGTGAAATATGCCGGTACGCCGTTTGAGCTGGGCCTGACCGAAGCGCAGCAAGTCTTGCGTGCCAACGGCTTGCGTGGCCGTGTGCGTATGCAGGCTGATGGTGGCTTAAAGACCGGTCTGGATGTGGTGAAAGCCGCCATGATGGGCGCGGAAAGCTTTGGTTTTGGTACTGGGCCGATGGTGGCATTGGGTTGTAAGTTCTTAAGAATTTGCCACTTAAACAACTGCGCCACCGGCGTGGCAACGCAAGAAATCAAGCTGCGCTCCAAGTACTTTATTGGCCTGCCAGAAATGGTGGTGAATTACTTTACCTTTATCGCGCAAGAAACCCGTGAATGGATGGCGGCGCTGGGAGTTCGTCAGTTATCCGATCTGATCGGCCATAGCGAAATGCTAGAGCTGGCAGCGGGCGCAACAGAAAGACAAGGCCGGCTAAAACTAGGCGTATTGCTTAGCCAAGGCACGATTCCAGAATCGCAACCACGTTTCTGTGTGGAAGCGCGCAACCCATCCTTTGATAAGGGTGAGCTGGCCGAAGAAATGGTGAAAGACGCCATTGCTGGGATTAAGAGCCAAACGCCGCAAAAATTTGAATACGCAGTACGCAATATTCATCGCTCCATCGGTGCGCGTTTGTCGGGCGAAATCGCCAAGGCACACGGCGCGGATGGCTTGCCAAGTGAATGCCTGCATATCAAATTGCATGGCTCGGCTGGGCAATCTTTGGGCGTGTGGAATGCCAAGGGCTTGACGATAGAGCTGGAAGGCGACGCTAACGATTACGTCGGCAAGGGCATGAACGGCGGGCGTGTGGTGATTTATCCACCAAAAGCCTCTGATTTTGAATCGCACTCGGCCGTGATTGTGGGTAACACCTGCCTTTACGGTGCAACCGGCGGCGAATTATTTGCAGCAGGTATGGCGGGTGAGCGCTTTGCGGTGCGTAACTCGGGCGCGACAGCCATTGTGGAAGGCATAGGTGATCATGGCTGCGAGTACATGACCGGTGGTTGTGTGATTGTGCTGGGTGAAACGGGCTACAACTTTGGGGCGGGGATGACAGGTGGTTTTGCGCTGGTTTACGATCCTAAAGAGCGCTTTGCTTACCGTATTAATAATGAGCTGGTGGATATTAATCTGATCAATGGCGAGTCTTACGGTGCAGTGCGGGCCTTCTTACGCGGTAAGTTGCGTGACCATGCCAAGCTAACCGGATCGACTCGCGCCATTGATATTCTGGCCGATTTTGATGAAGCGCAGGATAACTTCTGGCTGGTGAAACCTAAGGCGGCCAAGTTGGATGATCTTTTAAAGGATTAATAGATAGATGTAGGGTGGGCATGATGTTGTGCCCACGCGAGCATGTGCGTGACTCACGCGTGGGCAAGAAAACCGCTTTGCCCACCCTACATTTTCCAGCCCCTTATTCACCACCCTCAGATTCAAATACCGAGGTTTAGATCATGTCAGATGTATTCCAGTTTATGAAGGTTGCGCGCAATCCTGGCGAGAAGGTTGACGCTGCCGCGCGCAAGATTGTATTTAAAGAAATTTACGCTCCACTGAATAAGCCTGATGCCGGAGAGCAAGCTGCTCGTTGCCTAGGCTGCGGTAATCCGTATTGCGAGTGGGAATGCCCCGTACATAACTACATTCCCGATTGGCTCAAGCTTGTGGATGAGGGGCGTCTGTTTGAAGCAGCCGAGCTATCGCACAAAACCAATTCGCTACCAGAAATCTGTGGCCGCGTTTGCCCGCAAGATCGCCTGTGCGAAGGGGCCTGTACGCTTAATCAAGGTGGCTTTGGTGCGGTGTCGATCGGCTCGGTTGAAAAATACATTACCGATGAAGCATTCAAGCAAGGCTGGCGTCCGGATATGTCCGGTGTGGTGAAAACCGAAAAAAAGGTGGCCGTAATTGGCGCTGGCCCGGCAGGCTTGGCGTGTGCCGATGTGCTCATTCGTAATGGCGTGCAGCCGGTGGTGTTTGATCGCTACGAGCAAATCGGTGGCCTGCTTACTTACGGTATTCCAGAATTCAAGCTAGAAAAATCAGTAATGCAAACCCGCCGTGAAATCATGGAAGGGATGGGCATCGAGTTCTGCCTGAATACCGAAATCGGTAAAGACATTACCATCGAAGATTTGCTGACAGACTACGATGCCGTATTTATGGGCATGGGCGCTTACAAATATATGAAGGGGGGCTTTGAAGGTGAAGAGTTGCCCGGCGTAATGGAAGCGCTGCCGTTTCTGATTAATAACGTCAGAAACAGCATGGATACGCTGCCAGCGGGTGAAGATTACATCAGCATGGCTGGTAAGCGCGTGGTGGTCTTGGGTGGTGGCGATACGGCAATGGATTGCAACCGCACCTCGATTCGCCAACTGGCACAATCGGTGATCTGCGCCTACCGCCGTGACGAAGCCAATATGCCAGGCTCCAAGCGTGAAGTATTAAACGCCAAGGAAGAAGGCGTTGAGTTTCTGTGGAATCGTCAGCCAGTGGGGATTATCCAAAATGCTGATGGCAGCCTTGGGCTAAAACTGGTGACCACTGAATTGGGCGCGCCGGACGCGAATGGTCGCCAAGCGGCGGTTGAAGTGGCAGGCTCCGAGCAAATCATCGAATGTGATCACGTGATCGTGGCCTTTGGTTTTCAAGCAGAAGCGGCATCTTGGTTTGAAGCTCAGGGCATCAAGGTGGACAGCCGTGGCCGTACCATTGCGCCAGAGAAACAAGCCTTGAAACACCAAACCAGCAATCCAAAAGTGTTTGCCGGTGGCGATCAGGTGCGCGGTGCAGATTTGGTGGTACGTGCCGTATTTGAAGGCCGCCAAGCTGCGGAAGGGATGTTGGAGTTTATGGGCGTTTGGTAATAGGCGTCTGATATGAGTAGTACAAAGGGGAGGCAGTAGCCCTCCCCTTTAGCGTTTATGGGGCTGATGTAGGACAGGTAAAACCCAATCCTGTTAACTTAAGCGGTTTCATTTAGCAAAATCCAAATCTTAAACCACAGAGAACACAGAGAGCACGGAGTTTCACAGAGAAAAACAGCTTAGGAGCTGAGCATTTATAGGGTGTACAACGACGCAGTCGTTGCGCACCGAAATTGGTGCGCAAGAAAAACGACTTGCACACCCTATATAAAACCAAGCCTTAGCTACTTTTGATCTTAAGTTGATAGGATTTGGGTTGCACCCACTCTACATATCATTGGGCTAGCTTGGTGTAATAGGCACAATGCGTATCCTTACTTTTTCTTACACAATGCCTCTTTCAACTCCCGCCTCTGCCCCGCGTTCACCCTCTCTAAATAGCAGCTTGTGCCAATCAGGCTTAGCCTAAAAACCTCTGGCTTTTCTAGGCTTAAACCTTGCAGTTTCGAGCGCTCGATGAGTAGTTGGCTGTCGTCCATTAAGGCACCGTGTGCCAGTCTCACTTCAGCAATACCTAGCATCTGGGCAACGGTGCGAGGTATTTCTTCGCTCGGCGTTTGCAAAACAGCGGCGACCGGAGTTTGAGCCAAAGCTTGGCAGCCGCTTAAGAGCAGGCAGAGGAGTAGGCGTTTCATCGCTTGGCTTTTTCTAGCGTCATAATTTCTCGGCTGGCAGGGCGTAGTGGCTTGCTTTCACCCAGTGTTTGCCCCATCGCTTGCCCGTTGGCAGGGCATTGACCCGTGGCGCGGTAGTTTAAAGCGGCGGCAATTAGGCGCTCATTTTGGTCCCCCAGCGGCAATTTAAAATCTTCGCTTACATTGCAGCTGGGTGCAAAGCCGTCGGCATAGTCGCCAAAGCCTTTATGATTTTCACCTTGAAACTGCACGGCATAATAAGTGGTGCCGCAATTGTCTTGCGGGATAAATCCATAAGGCTTACCGCAGGTTTGTCCGCCGATTAAATTGACTTTCACATCCACACCGCGCAAGCCATTAATAATCGCTTCGCTCGCTGAGCAAGTGCCGCTGCCTGCCAGGATGGTGATTTCTTTTAAGTTAAGTGTGGGTAATACTTGCGGTAAAAATGCACTGGAAATACTCGATGTTTGATAAAAAGGCCAGGTGTTATTCGGGTCTACTGGGGTTTTATCGTTATATTTTAGTTTAAAAAACGTTTTTCCCTGAGTTTGTGCTGGCCCGGCAATCATATAGCTTAGCTCATCGGCAATATAAAGTGCGCCGCCGCCGTTATAGCGTAAATCCAGAATTAAGTCTGATACACCCTCATTTTTTAATTTATCTACAGCATCAATGAGCTGTTTCTCAGAAATCGCATTGTGGCTATTAAATGTTAAATAACCTACTTTTCCTGTGGATATGTTAAAGCTTTTTACATTTTGTACGGGGGTTGTTTGAATATCAGCCGAGATTAATGTTTTATATAGTTTCTGCCCGTTTAAATCTTTTAATACAAAGCTGTGGCTTTGATTTGCTACTGTTGGAAATAAACCTGAGTTCAGTGCATCAGTCTTATTGCTATAACTTAAATCATAGCCATCTACTCTTTCAATTTCCATTCCCCGGCGTATACCGGCTTTTTCAGCCGGAGATCCTGGCTCGGTGTAGGCCACAATTAATTTACGAGGGAACTGGGTAGAAACAAATGCATATTCCATACCATAACCCAGCTCAAGCCCTGATTGGCTTTGCTTATTAAATTCCGCCGTACTCTGGCTAAAGTGATAGTGATCTTTTTCTTTGCCGGATGCTGTCAATGCCGGTGTTTTGAGCGCATTAAAATAATCAACTGCAGTATTGAAATGATCGGGATTAAGATTTTGCGGTACTTCTCTGTACCAGAGATAGGTTTCATCTATCCATGATCTTAGCCAGTTTTTCTCATTTTTTAATGAGCCTGCACGGTCTGGATAGGGGAGGTTACTATTATAAGGATCTGCGCCAGTTCTTGGATTAGCACATAAATCTTTGTATGTACTAGAGGCCAGCAGAGGGTTGTTTGAGGGGGAATTTGTGTCTTCTTGCGAGCCGCCACAAGCGCTTAAGGCGCAGATTAGGCCTAGATAACTGTATTTCAGGTGGTGTTTTAAAGCGGTTGTTGGTTTGAAGCGCATGGTTTCTCTCTAAACAAGCATGGTTTTTTGAAATATTGTTTTAAGTTTTTGCCTTGATTCAAGAAAGTATTCTACATCGGCTGGTATGTAAATCATTATCCTTACCTCAAAATATATTCTAGGCGCATACCGTTTTAAATAGACGCAGACAAGCTTGCTAGCGTTTATTTATTCAATCACCGCACGTTGCGCCTTGATCATTTCACAGGCCAGTGTGGTGTAGGTGGCAGCCCAAGCTTTTTTTACATCATCAGTAAAGGCATCGGCCAAACCTTGTTCCAGCGTCCAGAGTAAGGCGTGGCCCACGGTGGTGTAGTGTTCTTCTTGTACTGCATACTTGGCGTGCCGTTCACCCAGTTTTTGGATGGTAGGTAGCAGCACTTCTGGCTTATTAATATTGTCCACGGCCAGCTTAATACTACTCATCAGCATCGCACCTTGTTTCTTGATATCACCTTTAAAAAGCGGTCTTACTTCGGGGGCGATTTCAAACAAATGTTGATAAAACATTTCGGCTGCAGCATCGGCAATCGGCAACACAAGGGCCAGTGTTTCTTTGACCAGTGCAATATCTTTATCAGTTAAAGCCATGATGTTTATCCACGGTAAGATTGAGTAAGGGGCCGCAATGCGATGACTTTCAAGCAAGCGCGTAATTGCAGAAATTTAATCATGCTGCTTAGACCACTATGGTCTGTCAGCTATTGTCATGCAGGGCGGGCCGACTAGTGGATTGCTGCTTGCCAGCAAGGCAAGTAAGCCACCCTGTTTTTCCCAATGTGTTTTTAATGCGGTACACGCTAGAATCAGGCTATGGAAACTTCTTCTTTTGCTTCGGCTTTTATTTTGCTGCTCCTTGTGACTGATCCACTGGGTGGCATTCCTTTATTTGTCTCCTTGCTTAAACAAGTGCCCAAAGCCAGACGAACGCGCATGATTGTGCGTGAAGTGTCGGTGGCTTTTTGTGTACTGGTGATTTTTATGCTGTTTGGTCAGCAGTTTTTACAGCTGATGCATTTATCTGAAACATCATTGGGGATTGCGGGCGGGGTGATCTTGTTTTTGATTGCCTTGCGAATGGTTTTTCCGCACCCGGAAGGTGTGTTTGGCGATACGTCCGAGGGCGAGCCCTTTATTGTGCCCTTAGCTATTCCCCTGTTGGCAGGGCCGTCTGCATTGGCAACGGTGCTACTACTGGTGTCGCGTGAGCCGGCCAGGCTTTGGGAGTGGATTGGTGCATTAGCGCTGACGATGTTGGTGTGCGGTTTTACGCTGGCTTTTTCAGAAAAAATTAGCTTATTGCTCGGCGAGCGTGTAACTACGGCATTTGAGCGTTTAATGGGGCTGATATTAACGGCGATTGCGGTAGAAATGCTGCTTTCAGGAATTCGTCATTATTTGGCAACGCTGCCTTGATGCTGCACAAAAGCGCATAATTAGGGCGACTTATAATTAGATTTGATGATTTTCTACCTAAATAGGAATACACAATGAATCAAGATGAATTGAAACAAGCCGTTGGCCGTGCTGCACTTGAATATGTGCCGGATAATTGTATTGTTGGCGTGGGTACAGGTTCTACTGCTAATTATTTTATTGATGCATTAGCCACCATAAAAGACCGTATTCAAGGTGCGGTTTCTTCATCAGAGGCGAGCGTGGCTCGTTTAAAATCACATGGCATACCGGTATTTGAGTTAAATACAGTTGATCATTTACCTGTGTATGTAGATGGGGCTGATGAAATTAATCGCCAATTGCAAATGATTAAAGGCGGCGGTGCGGCTTTAACGCGTGAAAAAATTGTGGCAGCGGTGGCTGAGCAGTTTATTTGCATTGCTGATGAAAGCAAATTAGTGGATGTGTTGGGCAAGTTTCCTTTGCCAGTAGAAGTGATTCCAATGGCACGCTCTTATGTGGCGCGGCAATTAGTTAAATTGGGCGGCCACCCGGCTTATCGTGAAGGTGTGATCACCGATAATGGCAATATCATTTTGGATGTGCATGGGCTACAAATTAGTGAAGCAAATAAATTAGAAAGCCAGATTAATGAAATTGTAGGGGTCGTCACTAATGGCTTATTTGCGCATCGTCGTGCGGATGTACTGTTGTTAGGCACAAGCAAAGGGGTGCAAGTATTAAAATAGTGCCAAAGCGACTGGCTGTTTTTTAGATACTTGCAATAAAATAGTCATATAGATATGCTATTTTATAATAAGCTTAAACTGTAGGAGTATTTCTTTAATGGCTGAACATATTTCAAAACAATTTGATGCTGAACTAGAAGAAATTCGCTCCCAAGTGATGGGAATGGCTGGTTTGGTAGAAGAGCAAGTACGCCAATCGATGCAAGCTTTGGCATCTGGCGATCTGAATATCATTAATCATGTGCTGGAAGAAGAAAACCGCGTCAATGAAATGCATGTGCTGCTTGATGATATGTGTATTCATATGATTGCGCGTCGCCAGCCAGCCGCATCTGATTTACGTATGGTGATGACGGTGATTAAGGCCGTAGAAGATTTAGAAAGAATCGGCGATAAAGCGACACGTATTTGCAAACGGGCAAAGAATATTTATGAAGCGGGTCGCTTACAAGTGCCTCGTTTTAATGAATTAAATCATATTGCGGAGCATGCATTGGATATGCTGTCTAAAGCATTAGATGCATTTGCTCGTATGGATGCGGTAACGGCAACGGATGTAAAGCGCGCCGATGAGCGTTTAGATGATGAATACCGTGCATTACAACGCCAATTAATTACTGTGATGATGGAAGACCCGCGCGCAATTACTATTACCTTAGAAATCCAATGGATTGCCAAGGCGATTGAGCGTATTGGTGATTTGGCGGTAAGCATTGCCGAGCAGGTTATTTACTTGGTAAAAGGTCAGGATGTTCGTCATAAAAACCAGGAAGAAGTCGATCGGGTAGCGCTGAGCTAAGCTAATTTCAATTTGGTTTATTGAAGTTTAAGGGCAAATACGTGCAAATCGTCTTTGCCCTTTTTAACGTGTGGGGATTTTCCTGTTTGCCAGCAGGGCGGGGGCACGTTATCGTTACGCCCATGCTCTCATCTCGGTATTTACATGCCTGATTATCCTATCATTGCCGCAGTCGATCTTGGTTCTAACAGCTTTCGCTTGCAAATCGCTCGTGTGGTTGAAGGTGCTCTGTTTCCCTTAGATTCTTTGAAAGAAACCGTAAGGCTGGGGGCAGGGCTGGATGCCTCTGGATCGCTCACGCCTGAAGCTCAGCAACAAGCGCTGGAGGCTCTTTCCCGCTTTGGCGAGCGCTTGCGGGGCTTGCCTGTGGAATGCGTGCGTGCGGTTGCAACCAATACATTTCGGGTTGCTAAAAATGCCAGCGTTTTTCTTCCCCAAGCGGAAGCCGCTTTGGGTTTCCCCATTGAAGTGATTGCAGGGCGTGAAGAGGCACGGCTGATTTATATTGGCGCGGCGCACAGCTTGCCTGCTACGCGTGATAAACGTTTGGTGGTGGATATTGGTGGTGGCTCTACCGAGTTGATTACCGGTAGCCATTTCAGAATTTTTCGTACCGAAAGCGTGCCGATGGGCTGCGTGAGCTGGAGCTTACGTTTTTTCCCCGATGGAATCATTACGGCCGAGCGCTTGGCTGAGGCCGAGCTTGCTGCGCGCGGCATGTTGCTTTCACTGGTGCCCGATTTTAATCATGAGCAATGGCAGCGTGCAGTAGGTACTTCGGGCACGGCCCGCTCGATTGCCGATATTTTAGAGCTGAATGATTTTTCTGCGCTGGGCATTACTCGCGAGGGGATGGATAAGTTGCGTCAGCATATTCTGGCCGCAGGGCATGTTGATAAAGTGCAGCTTAATGGCCTGCGCTCAGATCGCCGCCCCGTCTTGCCAGGTGGCTTCGCTATCATGATGGCCGTGTTTGATATGCTGGCCGTGGAGCGCATGGGCGTGACCTTTGGTGCGCTGCGTGATGGCGTTTTATACGATTTGGTTGGGCGTCAATCCGAGCATGACATCCGCCACCGCTCGGTCGAGCAGTTTCAGCGTCGCTATCATGTTGATCCTTACCAAGCCGAACGCGTGGGCATCTTGGCGGGCAAATTATTTAGCCGCATGGTAGCGGACGATACGGTCGGCGCGCATCGCTTGAATATGGCAGCTTCCTTACACGAAGTAGGCCGCTCCATTGCGCACGCTAGCTATCACAAACATTCTGCTTATATTTTATTGCATGCCGATATGCCGGGTTTTTCTAAGCGCGAACAAGCATTGCTGGCGCGCTTGGTTTTAGCGCACCGCGGCGGCCTCAGTAAGCTGAATGACGAAGCAATCGATTTAGTGGAATGGTCAGCAATTCTGGCACTGAGGCTGGCGACTATTTTCTGCCGCTCCCGCACAGATATTGATTTGCCCTTGCTGCGCTGTGAGGCCAATAGTAAGCAATTTTTGCTGGAATTAGACAATGCTTGGTTAGAAGCTAATCCGCTGACGGCTTATGCACTAACAGAGGAGGTGCACGCGTGGCAAAACATCGGCATGAAGCTGCTCGTCGTAAGCTAAGAACGGTTCCTACCGCCACCAAAGTCGGCATGGCACCAGGTAGCCTGCATTATGTTGGCCCGCGTGTAGCAGACCCAACACTGGCTACTTTGATCGAGTACGGGCAGGGTGCGGATGATTTTCAAGAAACTCATTTTACTTCTTTGGCAGAAGGAGCTGATTATCAACCGCAGTTTCCCCTGCTCTGGCTTAATTTGCATGGCCTTGCCAATATCGATTTACTCAAGGTAGTAGGCCGCCGTTTTGGCCTGCACCCCTTGGTGCTGGAAGATATTCTTAACACCGAGCAAAGACCCAAGGTTGAAGTATTTAACGGCTATGTATTTATTTGCCTGCGCTTGGTCAGCGTAAGCGATGCGGGTGAGATGAGCAGTGAGCATGTCAGCATTGTGTTGGGGCGGAATTATGTACTGACCTTTCAAGAGCAGCCCAGCGGCACTTTTAATCAAATTCGCGACGGGCTTAAATCAAATCAATCGCAGCTTAGGCGATTTGGCACAGATTATCTGGTGTATACCCTGCTGGATAAATTGGTTGATCGTTATTTTGTGGTATTGGAAGCGATTAGTGACCGTTGTGAAGATTTGGACGATGCGATTTCCAGCGGCCCTCATCCATCCCAACTGCAAGAAATTCAAGCTTTGCGCCGCACGATGCAATATCTAAAACGCGGTTTATGGCCGCTGCGTGAAGTGATGAATACTTTACAGCGGGATGAAGCGGATTTCTTTCGCGATGAAACCCAGCTCTATTTGCGTGATGTATACGATCATGTGGTGCAAATGATAGAAAGTGGCGAGGCGCTGCGGGATTTAGTCAACTCCTTGCAAGACAATTACATGTCTTTGCAAGCAAATCGCATGAATATTGAAATGCGCCGCTTAACCGTGCTGACCACCATCTTTATGCCGCTGACTTTAATTGCAGGGATTTACGGTATGAATTTTGAAGTGATGCCGGAGCTAAAATGGCAATGGGGCTATTTTATGGTTTTAGGAGGAATGGCGGTAATTGGGCTTGGCTTAACGCTGTATTTCAGGGCTAAGCGCTGGTTTTAGTGGGGGGGAGGGTAAATAAACCCAAACCTTAAACCACGGAGGAAAGGAGGACACGGAGTTTCACGGAGAAAAACATAAATAGGACATGGCTCGAAATAAGCTCCCGAAATTGCAGACTGGATAAAATCGTCATCCCCGATAAATGCATTCAGGGATGACGACCGTGTCATTGCAGAAAGTTAATATGAAGCCAATTCTTAGTAAGGTTTTCTCCGTGAAACTCCGTGTTCTCAGTGGTCTCCGTGTTTCAAGATTTGGGTTTTATTAATGTAGGGCTTACTAAACCCACCAAGCAAAAGCAAATACGGCAAACATGGATAAGCCGATCGCAATCTTGGCTACCGCCCCCACCAACATGCCAATAAACGTGGCGATGCCCACTTTTCCGGCTTGCATTACATCTTTCTTTGCCCAGAATTCACCCGCTGCTGCACCAATAAATGGCCCTAGCAACAGGCCGGGCAGGCCAGCGAAAATACCTAAAATGCCACCGATTAAAGCGCCCCAAACCGCAGCAGGACTAGCCCCTGCTTTTTTTGCGCCTAATGCCCCAGCAATATAATCCAGCGCCATCGATAGAATCAGCAGCAAGCCCAGCACGGTAAGCCAGCCGTAGCCCACCCGCACAAACTGATCCAAATACGCCGCCAGCAACATGCCGCCAAAGATAAACGGGGTCGAAGGTAAAAACGGCAGCAGCGTGCCTAAAAGCCCTGAAATCATCAAGACCCAAGCCAGCACCCACCAGCCAATGTCTGCACTTAAAATTTCTGGCATGTTTTTCCTGAGGTAAGAATCTAAGTGAGTTTGAGTATGAAATGGAGAGAAGGTTCTTGCTATTCTGCTGTGAAACTCTAAGGGATTGTAGGGCGGGTGCAGCCCAATCCTATCAACTTAGCTATATATCATGTCGTTGCCACGCAATAACAAACATTGAATCCTCGTAGGGCGGGTGAAACCCGCCGTTTTTCGTGTTTCTAGTAAAGCTCGGCGGGTTTCACCCCATACGCGCTAACCAAATTGTTTTTCATTATATAAACAGCGAAAAAGCATAATAACCACGCTCTTTGCATAGGGCTTAAAAGTCCCCTTGAAGCACGCCGAAGCGAGGAATAAGCGGCTCGGGGTTTCGGAAAAGGGGTAGCGAGGCAGCGAGCGCGCAGCCTTTTTCGCCGAGCTGCTTATCCGCAGCGAGGGGCCTTCGTGCTGGTCGGGGCGGCCTTCTTTGCTTACTTTCTTGGCCGTTCAAGAAAGTGAGTCCCACGCGGGGGATTCCCGCACTTAAATCAACGTGCCGAAGGCACTAAAAAGATCTCAGATCTTTTTGACATTGCCTCGTGTATGGGGTGCAACCTGCGAGAGATGCTGAAAAATACGCGGGTTTCACCCGCCCTGCTTATAAGCTAACTCAGCCTCTTCCTTAAAAACAAGCTGAGCTGTTCCACCAACCAAGATAACCCCAGCATGGCGATGATGATGGTGGCGGCTTGTTGTTGTTGGAATAAAGAAAGAGTGAAGTAGAGCTGCTGCCCCAAGCCTCCCGCACCGACCAAGCCTAAAACGGTGGCCATGCGGATATTGTTTTCCCAGCGGTAGAGCGTATAGGCCATCCATTGTGCGGCAACTTGCGGCATGAGCGCGTAGCAAAAAGCGTTTAGGCGACTACTGCCTGAGCAGACCAGCGCGTTAAATGGCTGGGGATCGGCGTTTTCTAGCGTTTCGGTAAACAGCCTGCCCAGCACACCGCAGGTATGCAGCGCTAGCGCTAAGGTTCCGGCAAAGGGGCCAAGGCCGACGGCCAGCACCATGATCGCCGCCCAGAGTAAATCAGGCACGCCGCGTAGTAAATTCAGCCATAGCCTTGCTGCTGTTTTGGCTCCTATCCCCCAGCGGCCAGCGGCTGGCAGGGCGAGCACTGCTGCGCCAAACAACGCAAGCAGCGTGCCAACGGCAGAAATCGCCAGCGTTTCTAATGCGCCTTGTGCCACGAGTGATAAGTGTTCTGAGCGGGTATCAAAAGGGAAAAAATCGTAAAGATAGGCGAAGAGTTGGCTGCTGGCGCTAAAGGCCTGTTGCCAATCGCTCCATAGCCAGTAGCAAGAAAAGGCCACCATGCCAATTGCCACCAGCAGCATTTTGCCCACGCTATGTTCGAGTGCTTTGCGGGCGGCTTGGCTGATGGCTTCGGTGCAGGTGACGAGCAGTAAAAATACGATGAGCAAGCTGCCGACTTCGCTGCCATTCATCATCTTGATGGAGGTATCAAGCAATTGCCCCAGCCCGCCAGCGCCGACAAAACCCATCACGGCTGAGGCACGAATCGCGCATTCCCAGCGATACACGGAGTAGGAAAGCAGCTCGGGCAGGGCTTGCGGCAGCAGGGCGTGGGTGAAAATCTGCCAGCGCGAAGCACCGCTGGCCGCGAGTGCCGCAGCGGCTTCTTTGGGCTGCGATTCTAAAATCTCTGAATAAACTTTCCCCAGCATGCCGCCATAGGCTAAGCCTAGCGCCAGCACCGCTGCTGTAGAACCCAGCCCAAAGGCGCGCACAAATAGCAGCGCCCAAACGATTTCTGGCACGCCGCGCAGCAACACCAAGGCACTTCTTAATAGCGGCACACCTAGCCAGCGGGCAGCGCGATTGCGGCCAGCGGTGAGTAGCGGAATCGATAGTGCTTGCGTGCTGAGTAGGGCGGCGGGAAAGCCAATCAGCATCGCCAGCAGCGATCCAGTCGTGGCTACGGCCAACGTCTGGATGGTGGCCAAACCCATCTCTTGCAAAAATTCGGCGGAATGAGCGGGCGGGAAAAAGCTGCCTAAGAAAACAAAAAGATGGCTAAGCGTGCCGCTTTCTAAAAGCTTCCAAGGTGCAAAACCACTGAGCTGGAAGGCGGGTGCAAATAGCAGAATAACGATCAGTGTAATCGTTAGGCGCAAGCGTGCAGCGGGGTCTTTCTCCCGAATGAGCGAGCCTTGTGGATTGCCTTTCATAAACCCAAACCCACATCTTGAACCACGGAGGAGGACACGGAGTTACACGGAGAAAGCCTGAGTTCTGTCGGTGAAACGCTATGTTCTCGGTGGTATTGAGGATTTAAGATTTTGACAGGGAGATAAGTGCCATGGACTAGCATCGAGCGCCCCGAGGCAGGCTGGCTGCTACTGGAGCGCTTGGATCATTACTTTCCCCTGCATACAGCGTATCGAGCAGGGCTGGGCTGACTTCATTACTCGGCAAATCAAACTGAATTTGCCCTTGAGAAATACCAATAATGCGCGGGAAAAATTTGAGCGCCAGATCAACCGAATGCAAGCTAGTCAGCAGCGTGGCTTGACGAGCCTGTGCTGCCGAGGTGAGTAGCGCCAATGTTTTATCGGCTAATACGGGGTCGAGTGCGGAAACCGGCTCGTCGGCAAGGATAAGATCGGGGGCTTGATACAGCACACGTGCCAAGCCCACCCGCTGTAATTGCCCGCCAGAGAGGGTATCGCAAGCCACAAATAATTTATCAGCCAGCTGCACCTGCTCTAATATATCGCGTATCCCAGCAATATCTTGCGGATAAGCCAGCGCCAGTAAAGATTGAGCAAAGGATTGCTGCCCTAATCGCCCTGCCGCTACCGCGGTGATCACACGGCTTTTGCCAGGCAACGGTGGTGCTTGATACACCATGCCAAGGCGGCTGCGTAATTGCTGCAGACGGCGACGCTCTAGTTGCCACGGGTTTTGATCTAATAAGCGCAGCTCGCCGCTATTGGGTGCATGGTGAGTGCCCAGCAGCCTGAGTAATGATGATTTACCCGCGCCAGAAGGCCCAATCAGCGCAATCTGCTCGCCCTGAGTGGCGGTAAGCGTGATGTTATTTAATACGCAAGTAGCGCCAAGCGTGAGGGAGAGCTGTTGCAGTTGGAACATGGTGTACTTATGGAAAAGGGTAAAAAAATCTGTAGGCACAGATATCAGGGAGAACATGGTTTTGTAGGTTGGGTTAGCTGGTCTATTCGTCCGTTTAAAGGGCGGATAAATCAGCGTAACCCAACATTTAAGCGCAAACAGAATGTTGGGTTACGCGATATATCGCTGAGCGAGGCAAGCCTCGTACGCAGACCGCTAACCCAACCTACGAATTCCCCCTAGGTTGATAGGATTGGGCTTCACCCGCCCTGAAAATGGCAAATCATGATTTCTCAGTGTTCTGCTTTTAAGCTCAGTGTTCTCTGTGTCTACAGACCTTAGGTTCTTACTTAATCAAATCCACTTTCTTAGCCGATTCTTCAATCGCTTTGTAATTCTCGGCCGAGGTAGGGATAAAGCGGCTGGCGCGTTGTAGATCGAGCACTTCTTTGTGTGCTGGGTTTTTAGCATCTAGCTTTAAGAAAGCCGCTTTCAGCTTGGCGGCAATGCCCGCATCCAGATCTGAGCGAATGGTCCAGTTGTAATCAAAGAACGGTGGCGTGGTGTAGAACACGCGCACTTTGTTTGGGTCTACTTTCTTTTGCTCGACCAATTTATCCCAAACCGAAGCATTCAACGCACCCGCGTCTACCTTGCCCGAAGCCACCCAAGCCACCGTTGCATCGTGGGTGCCTGAATACGCTGGCAGGCCTTTGAAATCTTTATCAGGGTCAATACCTTTTTGCTCAATAAAGTAGCGCGGCATTAAATGGCCGGAGGTGCTAGATGCCGAGCCAAAGGCAAAGGTTTTGCCTTTTAAATCGTTCAGGCTATTGATATCGCTACGGGCGGTAATAAATTTGCTGGTGAAACGCGCGTCTTCTTCGCGTTGTACCAGTGGCGTTACCTTGCCGCGTTTATTGGCTTGTACAAAAGTAAAGCCGCCCAACCAAGCCAAATCAATGCGCTTGCCAGCCAGTGCTTCCACTACGGCAGCGTAATCAGTCACCGGTACAAACTGCACTTTCATGCCCAGCTCAGCTTCTAGATATTTGCCCAGCGGGGTGAATTTACGCTGTAGCTCGGTAGGCGATTCATCAGGAATCGCCGAGACTCTTAATACTTCCTCAGCCTGGCAAAAGCCAGCAGCTAGTAAGGAGGCCACAAGGGCGATGGAGCGTAGGTTCATGGTGGTTTTCTCTAATGTTTGATGTGGGGCGGGTGAAATCCCAATTCTATCCACTTAAGCTTGCGTCTTTCGTAGGGCGGGTGAAACCCGCGTGCGGTGTTGAAAAACACGCGGGTTTCACCCGCCCTACGATGATTCAATATTTGCCATCTCGCGGTAGCGTCATCATATTTGGCTAAGTTGATGGGGTTGGGTGCAACCCGCCATACAAAAGCTTAAGCATTACGTGGTTTTTTGCTGCTCCACCAAAACAAATGTGCGCCAATCAGGATCATTGGCAGGCTGAGCAATTGCCCCATCGAAAGGTGCAGAGCTAAATAGCCAAGGAAATCATCAGGCTCGCGGGCGAATTCGGCGATAAAGCGGAACAAGCCATAGCCTAATAAAAACAGCGCAGAAACTTGGCCGGTACGGCGTGGCTTGGCAGAATAAATCCAAAGCAGGGCAAATAAGACGATGCCCTCTAATGCAAACTGATACAACTGCGAAGGGTGACGCGGCAGCCCGTCGTGCGCCTGCGGGAAAATCATCGCAAAAGGCATATCTGCCGAAGTTACACGGCCCCATAGCTCGCCATTGATAAAATTACCTAAGCGGCCAGCGGCTAAGCCTAGCGGCACCAGAGGGGCGATAAAGTCGGTCACTTGAAAAAAGCTGCGGCCGGTTTTGCGGCCAAACACCCACATTGCCACCAATACACCTAAGAAGCCGCCATGAAACGCCATGCCGCCTTCCCATACTTTGAGGATGTCTAGCGGGTTCGAGAAGTAAAAGTCTGGCTTATAAAACAGCACATAACCCAGCCGCCCACCGAGGATCACCCCTAGCACGCCATAGAATAAAAGATCGTCTAGCTCTTCTGGCTTCCATGTGTTTGATTGCTTGGCGCGCATACGGCCCATAAACAAAAACAGCATAAAGCCGATCAGATACATCAGCCCGTACCAGTGGATGCCTATGGGGCCAATTTGGATGGCGATCGGGTTAAATTGCGGATGAATTAGCATGCAAACCAGCCTTCCGATAAAATGGGCCGATTATACCCTAGGCGATGTTGACATTTGATTCGCAGAACGCGAAACAATGGGTAACTAAGCCGTACTTAGCCTGAATATTTCCTTTAGGCCGCCAGCCCTGCATGTTGGAGTGACAAAATTACTTTTACGATGCAGAGTCGATCAGCCGTTTTTTTGATGAGCTTCCTGCTTTTACCCAAGCGGTTGATGCGCTCTTTAATAAATACGGCTATTCAGATATTTGAAGTTTTTTCCTGATTGATTACTTCGCTGCAAGGATCTAAAAATGCCTGTCTATCGCTCCCGCACTAGCACGCATGGCCGTAAAACAGCTTGCCGGTAGCCGTGCATAAAATAGATCTGTAATTCTAATTCTGAGTTTTTCCTTAATTCTATAGAAAGGAATAAAAATGCCCGTCTATCGCTCCCGCACTACCACGCATGGCCGTAATATGGCCGGTGCCCGCGCCCTGTGGCGTGCAACTGGCATGAAAGATGGTGATTTTGATAAGCCCATCATCGCCATTGCCAATTCGTTTACCCAATTTGTGCCGGGCCATGTGCATTTACATAACTTAGGCCAGTTGGTCGCCAGAGAGATCGAAAAAGCCGGTGGTATCGCTAAAGAATTCAACACCATTGCCGTAGATGACGGCATTGCTATGGGGCATTCGGGCATGCTGTACAGCCTGCCCAGCCGTGATCTGATCGCCGATTCGGTTGAGTATATGGTCAATGCGCATTGTGCCGATGCGATTGTGTGCATCTCCAATTGCGACAAAATTACCCCCGGCATGCTGATGGCCGCGCTGCGCCTGAATATTCCGGTGATTTTTGTTTCCGGCGGGCCGATGGAAGCGGGCAAGGTGGATTGGAAAGGCGGCGTGCGTAAGCTGGATCTGGTCGATGCCATGGTTGAAGCCGCGGACAGCAGTGTGAGCGATGAAGAAGTCGCCGAGATCGAGCGCTCTGCTTGCCCAACTTGCGGCTCCTGCTCGGGCATGTTTACCGCTAACTCGATGAATTGCTTAACCGAAGCTTTGGGCTTGTCCCTGCCGGGTAATGGTTCGATGTTGGCCACTCACGGCGATCGTAAGCAATTATTCTTGCAAGCGGGCCGCACTATTGTTGAAATCGCCAAGCGCTATTACGAGCAAGATGATGATTCGGTCTTGCCGCGCAGCATCGCCACCAAGGCCGCATTTGAAAACGCCATGAGCTTAGATGTGGCGATGGGCGGCTCGACCAATACCGTCTTGCACCTGCTGGCTGCCGCGTTTGAGGCTGAAGTTGATTTCACCATGCAAGATATCGACCGTGTTTCCCGTGGCGTGCCGTGCTTAGCTAAAGTCGCACCGGCTACGCAAAAATATCATATGGAAGACGTGCACCGTGCCGGTGGCGTGATGGCGCTATTGGGCGAGCTAAACCGCGCTGGCCTGATCCACGCGGATGCTAAAACAGTGCATGCGCCGACCATGGGTGAAGCGCTAGCGAAGTGGGATATTAGCGTCAACGACAAAGACAGCGAGGCACATCGCTTCTTTAGCGCAGCCCCTGGCGGCGTGGCAACCACCATCGCGTTTAGTCAATCGATGCGCTGGCCAGATCTGGATCTAGACCGCGAAAATGGCTGCATCCGTAGCAAACAGCATGCTTATAGCCAAGACGGCGGCCTTGCCGTGTTGTCGGGTAATATCGCACCGCTGGGCTGTATTGTTAAAACAGCTGGGGTCGATGATTCCATCCTTAAATACACTGGCCGCGCTCGTGTGTTTGAATCGCAAGATGATGCAGTTGCCAGCATTTTGGCCGACCAAATCGTAGCGGGCGATATTGTGGTGATTCGCTACGAAGGCCCAAAAGGCGGCCCCGGCATGCAAGAAATGCTCTACCCAACTAGCTATTTAAAATCCAAAGGCTTGGGTAAAGCGTGTGCGTTGCTGACGGATGGGCGCTTCTCTGGTGGCACTTCCGGCTTATCGATTGGCCACGTCAGCCCAGAAGCGGCCGATGGCGGCTTGATTGGCCTTGTGCACGAGGGCGACACCATAGAAATTGACATCCCCCAGCGCAGCATTCGTCTTAGCGTCGATGACGCAACGTTGGAAAACCGCCGGGCAGAAATGGAAGCGCGTGGCAAAAACGCGTGGAAACCAGTTGATCGCCAGCGTTATATTTCCCCAGCGCTCAGAGCCTACGCCGCCATGACCACCTCCGCCCACACCGGCGCGGTGCGTGATGTTAGCCAGGTTGAACGTAAGGGGTAAAACCTAAGATCTGTAGACACAGAGGACACGGAGAAAGGCGAGGAGAACACGGAGAAAACCAAATGAAACTAGGTTTGGGTTTTCTCCGTGAAACGCCGTGCTCTCTGTGTCCTCCGTGGTTCAAGATTTGGGTTTTTGTAGCTATGCAGCCATACCAGAGGGCGGTGCGCAAGAAATCCGACTTGCACACCCTATAAAAACCAAGCTTTGCTCCGCTAAGTTGATAGGATTTTGGCCAGCATTGCCTCTAGATTCCCAATACAAGCATTCGGGAATGACGCGTTCGGTGTTGGTATTAACTCGTTTTTCTCTGTGCGCTCTGTGTTCTCCCCGCCCTCTGTGTCTACAGAACTTTTGTTGAAAGGCCAACTATGAGCGCCATCGCAACAGCCATCCGCCGCGTTGTTACCCGCATCCCCTACGGCAAAGTCGCTACCTACGGCCAGATTGCCAAGCTCGCTGGCTACCCCAACCACTCCCGCTTCGTCGGCCGCTGCCTGCATGATAAAGACACGCCTGTGCCATGGCAGCGTGTGATCAACGGCCAAGGCAAAGTCAGCCCTAGAGGGCTGGATGGCAATGATGACGAACAGCGTTTTCTATTACAGTGCGAAGGAGTGGAGTTTGGGGAAGGTGGCAAGATTGATTTAAAGGTTTATTTGTGGGATGGAGAATGAAAAACAGCCACTTGGTTATGAACTGCACCCCAAAAGTTGGACACCCGTCCATATTTTTGGGGTGTTTTTATGTCCAAGTACTCAACGCAATTCAAGCTGTCTGTCGTTCAGCAATGTTTAACTGACCAGGCAGGTCTCAAAACGATCGCCAAGCAACATGGCATCGAGCAGGCCATGTTTCGCCGCTGGGTGAGGTCGTTTCGCCAACATGGTGAATCGGGTTTAGCGCCCAAATACAGTCATTACAATGCCGCATTCAAGCTCTCCGTGCTCCAGCACATGTGGGACAATCATCTTTCCCAGCAGGAAACTAATGCTTATTTTGATATTCGTAGCCCCACTTGCTTGAATCAATGGAGCGCGCAGTATGACGCTGGCGGAATT
>NZ_JBHTBQ010000044.1:290666-304931 GCF_042664895.1 Iodobacter arcticus | reverse complement strand
GGAAAAGGGGTAGCGAGGCAGCGAGCGAGCAGCCTTTTTCGCCGAGCCGATTATCCGCAGTGAGGGGCCTTCGTGCTGGTCGGGGCGGCCTTCTTTGCTTACTTTCTTGGCCGTTCAAGAAAGTGAGTCCCCGCGGGGATGCCGCACCAAAATCAACGTGCCGAAGGCACTAAAAAAACGACTACTGCCATAGCAGTAACTCATCAAGCCGCATCCACCAAAGCCCGCGCCATGCTTGGCCCCCAGAAGCGGGCCAGTGGGACGATGCTCCATAGCGAATTTTGAAGCAGTGTAATCAAGCCCTGCTGCTGCCAGCTTTGCAGCAGGGGCAGGCACGCGACGGGTAGGAGGGAGGCGTCGATCTGGCCTATTTCGATACCGCCTTGCAAAGCCGCAACCCAGTGCTGGCTTGGGTCTGCTCGGGAGACTCGGGCGATTGCGGGCGAGGCGGCGTTTAGATAGCGCTCTAAATCAGATTCAATTGAATAGGCGTAACCCGCATGGCTACCGCCCGCGCCAGAGCCAAAGGCTAGGCAGCTATGGCCTGATTTAATCGCTAAGTTATAGCGATTACGCTCTCGCCCTAGGCCAGAACCAAAATGACTGTTTGAGAGCTGTTGCCAGCCTGCTGCGGCAAAGCGATCCAGCGCCATTTGGTAAAATCCCAGCTGCGTGGGCAGGCCACTCATAGGCGGGAACACGCCTTTTTCCAGCATGCGCTGGATAGGCAGGCCTGGGAATAGATTAAAGGCATAGACATCGATGCCATCCAAACCCAGCCCCAGCGCCACATCCAAATCATTAGCCCAGATGGCTTCATCTTGCCCCGGCAGGCCAAACATCAGATCAGCCACCACCACGGCTTCTTGCCCGGCAGATAGTTCAGCCAAATAAGTGGCAGCATCTTCGCCACTATGCTTACGCCCTAAATGGCGGCGCAGCGGAGTGTGGAAAGTTTGCACGCCAATCGAAAAACGATTTGCCCCTGCCTCAAGGCAAGCGTCGATTTTGGTGCGATCAAAATGCGAAATGCGCCCTTCTACGGTGATTTCACAATCATCAGTCAGTGGTAAATACTGCTGCAAAGCACGCAGCAAACGCGCCAAATCTGGGCCAGATAGCGCGGTAGGCGTTCCGCCACCTAAATACACGGCAGCAATCGAGCCACCAGCCACACGCCTGGCCGCGGCATGCTGCAAATCTGCAATCACGCGGTCTACATAGGGCGTGCCGTGCTCTTCTTTCCATGCGTTCTTATAAAAGCCACAGAATACGCAGCGATTTGCGCAAAAAGGGATATGCACATAGGCCAGCGAATTAACGGGCAGAGGGGCTTGGTTCATCTCTTGCCAAGCGCCAAGCCAAGCATTTTCTTCCAAAGCCTGTTGCCCCCAAAAAGGCATTAAAGCGCGGCGCTGAGAAAAGGCTGAGGCAATGGCTTGGGATGTGTTGGGCACTAGCAAAATCGTCTGCAAGGGGATTCTCTGATTTAATTAACGATAATAATTATCATTAACAATTCAAACGGAGGCCAGTGCCATTCCACGTAAAGATGATCTAGGTCAAACACAAACACGATTTTGTCATTCAAATATTCCTGACTATGCCTCTTGCTCAATGGACTCTGCGTAGATGAGTTTCTTGAGTGCGGGATTTGGTTTTTGAATTTGTAGGGCGGGTGAAACCAGCGAGCGATGCCGAATAAATACGCGGGTTTCACCCGCCCTACGATATTTATAATGTTGTTGAGCAAGCGGCATAATCAGGCAAATATTTATATGCAATATAAATATCCACAGCAAAAACTTAACTATCCTGCTGCATTCATTAAATAAAACAGCATTTGTTCCATATCATTCTGTGTATTTAAAAACCACAGCAATATTATTTATGCCTAACAAAACAAGCCACTGTCATTATTCAAAAATAATAAAATACTTTACCTTTTGCTAAAGCCTTATATACGCTCAAAAAAATAATAAATTAAACCCTTTAAAACATAAACAATAATGGCTTGTTTTTTTACAAAGAATGAAAGTATTTTCAAGGAGAGGAAATAAAGGTAAAAATACATTGATAATGAGAATGACTATTGATACGATAAAAGAAAACTGCCTCACAAGTTCTAATCGCCCTTGCAGCACCGCACATCGCCGAATTGGCCGCAGCTAGCAAATCACGGCACTTATCAGGAATTAGTATGCAACGCAGCACTCACGCCATCGCACTTACTCTTTTAACCGCCACTTTGCAAAGTGCATTCGCGGCCAATGCCTCTGCCCCCGCCGCTCAGCTAGAGCCTGTGGTGGTGACTGCAACGCGTACCGATAAAAAACTCGACGAATTGCCGCCATCGGTAAGCAGCACCGATCGCTCCGAACTTGATCGCGGTTTTATCAAGAATTACCGCGATTTAGCCAGTGAAGAGCCTGGGATTAATATCAGCCGCAACGGCCGCTACGGTTTATCCAGCGTGAATGTGCGTGGCCTCGAAGGCAGCCGTGTGCTGATGCTGGTGGATGGTATCCGCCTGCCTGATGCTTTTGCTTTTGGCGCTTATCTCAGCAGCGGCCGCGATCAAGTTGATTTCAGCCAGCTCAGCGCCATTGAAGTAGCGCGCGGCCCTTCGTCTACGCTTTATGGCTCGGATGCCTTGGGCGGTGTAGTGGGCCTGCGTACCACATCCCCTACTGATTTACTCCGCGGACGCGGTAATTTTGCGGGCCAAGTTAAATCAGATTACGACAGCAGCGATCAAGGCCTGAGTGTACAAGCCGCCGTGGCCGGTGCCTTTAATCAAGACACTTTCTGGCTGCTGAAAGCGGCTCAACGCCAAGGCCATGAGTTTGAGAACAAAGGCACGGTTGATACTCAGAATTACCGCCGCACCACGGCCAATCCACAAGACACAAATAAGCGCAGCGTGTTGGCAAAAGTAGAGCACTACTTTGAAAACGGCCACAAGCTGGCCATGGCCGCAGAAAACTATCGCAGCGAAGTCGATACCACGGTTTACACCGATATCGGCGCGCCAATGACGCCATCGATTATCAGCAGCCAAGCCAATGATATTCAGACCCGCAGCCGCGTGTCGCTCGATTACAGCTACACCGCAGCGGCCCAAGGCCTGATCGATGCGGCGCAGGCCAAGCTTTATTACCAGACCCAAAATAATGAGCAATCCACCACGCAGCAGCGCCGCAATGTGGCCAACTGGCGGCGTCTATCAATCTACGATCAGGATATGGTGGGCATTTCGGGCTTAATCGAAAAACGCATCGCAGGCCCAATCAGCCAACATTGGACGATAGGCGGTGAGTGGCTACAAAATGATTTAGCCGCACTGCGCACCGGCACCATCACCCCTGTGCGCGATGTGCCCAAGACCAAAACCACCCAATGGGGCATTTACGCCCAAAATGAATTGGGCTGGGATAATGGGCGATTTTTACTGACCCCATCGCTGCGCTATGACGCTTTTAAACTGCGCCCAGAACTCGACGCAGAATTCATCAGCCAGGGCGGCAAGGCGGTTGCGCTGGATGACGCCAAGGTATCGCCTAAGCTCGCCGCTAGCTGGAAAATCGCCGAGCAAATCACCCTGTTTGGCCAATACAGCGAAGGCTTTCGCGCCCCAAGCGCGATGGAGCTCAACAGCAGCTATGTATCGCCAATGGGCTATGCCGCTATTTCTAATCCTGATTTACAGCCCGAAACCAGCCGAGGCGTAGAGCTGGGTGCGCGCCTAGGTAGCAGCGCTGTAGGCGGCAGCTTGACGGCTTTTGATAATCGCTACAAAGATTTTATCGAACAAGTCAGCATCGCCTGCCCCGGCACCCCCCTGTGCGTACCGGGCACCAATATCACCTACCAGAGCCAGAACCAGAGCCGTGTACGCATTTACGGTGCAGAAGCGCGTGCCCACTGGCAGATCAATAAGGACTGGCGTACCTGGAGCAATATGGCTTGGACAGTGGGCCGTAATGAAAGCACAAACGAATCGCTCGATAGCGTTGCGCCACTCAAAGCCGTACTCGGCCTTGAATACAGCAAAGAGCAATGGGGCGGCAACGCGCTGCTCACCGCAGCCAGCGCCAAAACACGCGTCTCTCAGGCTAATTACTTTAAGACCCCAGGCTACGGCACCGTCGATTTAGCACTCTGGTGGAGCCCGATCAAGGATCTAAAACTATCCGGCGGCGTGTTTAATATTGCAGACCAAAAATACTGGATAGACAGTGACGTGCGCTTTTTAGCTGCCAATAACAGCGCGCTAGACCGCTACACCCAACCCGGCCGCAATGTACGGATATCGGCGGATTGGCGGTTTTAAGAACCTGTAGGGCGGGTGCAACCCGCCGTTTTCGTCGCATTGCATGTAAACATCTGGCGGGTTTCACCCGCCCTACAAAAGATGTGCAACAACTCAGCAAATAAATTCAGCATCACAACACCGCAGGTTTCACCCCAATCCTATCAACTTAAGCGAAATGTTTTTCGTAGGGCGGGTGAAGCCCGCGAGCAATGTTGAAAAATACGTGGGTTTCACCCGCCCTACTAAATATCAACCGATCAATAAGGACACACCATGCACGCACTCTCCACACAAGAACGCGCCGCCGTACTGAAAGCCAACTACGATGCGCTGGCCGCTGCCGAGCCTAAACTGCGCGCCCGTGATCGCGCTGCTCGCTTGCAAGTATCTGAAGCTGAGCTGGTTGCAGCGCAATGCGGCATGACCGCGATTGCGCTCAATGGCACGCCGCAGGAAATTTTTATCCAGCTGCAAAACCTAGGCGAAGTGATGGTACTGAGCCGCAATGACTGGTGTGTGCATGAGCGCCATGGTCGCTATGAAGAAATCCACGCCAAAGGCCCAGTGGGCATGGTGCTGGGTAAAGATATCGATCTGCGGATGTTTTTCTCATTCTGGAAACACGCTTTTGCCGTGAGCGAAAACGGCCGCCGTAGCGTGCAGTTTTTTGATGGCGCAGGTGAAGCGATCCATAAAGTTTACTTAACTGAAAAAAGCGACGCTACTGCTTACGATGCCTTTGTCAGCCTGCTTGCCGCCACTGAAATCCCAGCAATGCATATCGAGGCTTATCCAATCGACACCACGCGTGGCGATTGCCAAGATAACGCCGCCTTGCGCGAACACTGGCTTAGCCTGACCGATACCCACGGCTTTTTCCCTATGCTAGGCAAGCATAAAGTAACCCGCCTTGCCGCCTTAAAAGCAGCCGGTGACGATTTGGCACAGCGCGTGGCGATTGATGCCACCGAAATCATGCTGCACCGCGCTGCGGAAGAAAAACTACCGATCATGTGCTTTGTTAGCAATCGCGGCATGGTGCAGATCCACTCTGGCATGGTTGAAAAACTGTTACGCACCGGCCCTTGGTTCAATATTCTTGACCCCATGTTTAATCTGCATCTCAACACCACCGCCATTAGCGAATGCTGGGTCGTCAACAAACCGACCAGCGACGGCTGGGTTACATCGCTAGAGGTTTACACCGATGGCGGCGAGCTGATTGTGCAATTCTTTGGCGTGAGAAAGCCAGGCGTGCCTGAGTTGCCAGAATGGCGCAAGCTGATGTGCGATCTTTGCAGCACCCCACTGGCAGGCTAATTCCATGAAAAAATGGCTTATTGCGTCTGTTTTGCTAACGCTACTTAACCCAGCCATGGCAGCTGACCCTAAGAAAATCGTCACGCTTGGCGGAGCGCTCACTGAAATCGTTTACGCGCTAGACGCCGAAGCGCGTTTAGTGGCGGTCGATCAATCAAGCGTCTACCCGCCTGCGGCCAATAAATTGCCCAAAGTGGGCTATTACCGAGCGTTTTCGGTAGAAGGCGTGCTGTCGCAAAAACCTGATTTGATCTTGGCATCCGATCAGGCTGGCCCGCCAGAAGCCTTGGCAAGGCTACAACGCACCGGTGTACCTGTGATTGTGCTGCCTAGCGCGCCTAATTTGGCGGCGCTGGAAAAACGCATCACAGGGATTGCTAGTGCCTTGCAGGAAGAGGAAAAGGGCAAAAACATCATCGCCAAGCTTAAGCATGATGTGGTTCAAGCCCCAGCCAGCAAAACACGCGCCCTGCTATTGATTAGCCGCAGCGGCAGCCCGGAAGGTGCAGGCAATGAAACCACCGCCGATGCCATCTTAAAATTAGCGGGTTTCAACAATGTGCTAGCCAAGCAACACGGCTACAAACCGCTATCGATGGAAAGCATTGCCGCGCTGCAGCCGGATGTAATTGTGCTGTCGAGCATGTCGATCCAAAACCTTGGCGGCATGGAAAAAGTACTTGCCATGCCGGGGCTTGCACAAACACCTGCAGCCAAAAACAAAAAAATTGTAGTGATGGACGACTTACTGCTGCTTGGCTTTGGCCCCCGTCTGCCAGAAGCTTTGCAACAGCTGAAACAAGTTTCAAAGTGAAGTAGGGTGGGCACTGTGCCCACTGTAAGTATCACTAAAGCCAACAATATGCATTGCATCTTTTGTAGGGCGGATGAAACCCGCGAGCAATATTGGAGAAATACGCGGGTTTCACCCGCCCTACAGCTGCAATATATATTTCAGCCAAGTAGCAATCATAAGCGGATGCAAACCCTGCATCCGCTGCTCTTACTCCCCTTGTATCAGGATTTGTCATGACCGCAATAAGCCAGCCCCACACAACCTTGCCGCAGTTTTCTAACTGGCTGCTGTGGGCCTTAGGCGGCTTGCTTATTTTGCTGATGATGATTTCAGCCAGCAGTGGCGCAGTTGCCATTCCGCTTAGCGAGTTACCTCAATTAATCTTCAGCCCCAGATTTGAAATCGGCACGGAGCAGCAGCTCTGGCAAAGTGTTTTGCTGGATATGCGTTTGCCACGTGTCTTATTTGGCGCACTAGCAGGTGCGGTGTTAGCCCTCACCGGCGCAGCCATGCAGGCTTTATTTAGAAACCCACTGGCCGAACCCGGTCTTTTGGGCATTACCTCGGGCGCATCTTTAGGTGCTGTTGCTGCGATTTTATTAGGCGGGGGCAGCTTAATGGTGCTGGCTCCGGCCGCTTTTGCAGGCAGCCTAATTGCCACAGCATTGGCTTATCACTTAGGTAAACATTATCAAGGCATTGCCGGGTTGCTACTGGCGGGGATTGCGATCAATGCCATCTGCTTCAGCCTAATTGGGCTAATGACCTATATGGCTGACGATAATCAGCTGCGCAGCCTTACATTCTGGAGCATGGGTAGTTTAGCGGGTGGCACATGGTCTTTGCTTAGCGTGCTAAGCCCTGCTCTGCTGATTATCTCCGCCCTGATCCTAAGCCACTGGCGCGCCATGAATGCGCTGCTTTTGGGTGAGCGCGAAGCACAGCATTTAGGCTTTCCCATGAAGGCTATCCGCCGCAAATTAGTGCTGCTCACCGCCCTATTAATTGGCCCGCTGGTGGCGGCAACCGGAGGAATTGGCTTTGTGGGGCTGGTTGTACCGCATTTGATCAGAATGGTACTGGGTGCAGATCACCGACGTTTATTGCCTGCCTCGATGCTGGCCGGTGCCATTGCACTCGTCGCCGCCGACTGCGTTGCCCGCCTTGTTGCCCAGCCTGCCGAGCTGCCTATCGGCATCGTCACCAGCCTAATCGGTGGGCCCTTCTTTCTTTGGCTGTTGATTTCACGAAAATAAATCGTGTTGCTTAGGTAGGAGCGGCTTTAGCCACGAATGCCCTATGCACATTGCCGCTTTTGTAGGGCGGGTGCAACCCGCCGAGCTTTGCTGAAACACGAAAAACGGCGGGTTTCACCCGCCCTACGATGACTCGAGGTTTGGACGATTGATGATCAATACCAAACTTAATGCAAATGCCCATGAGACTCGCAGCTAAAGCTGCTCCTACGTGCAAAAAATACCCTCCCCTGTTTTGCGGAAAAATAAATGCCCAGCTTATTAAATGCTCAAAATCTTTACTTTAAACGCGCCAAGCAGCTGATTTTGAATGATGTTTCATTGGAGCTGCGTGCCGGTGAAGTAACGGCCATTCTGGGTGCCAATGGCGCAGGCAAATCTACCCTGCTGTCGCTGCTGTCTGGCGAGATCAAGGCCGATCAAGGTGACATCTGCTTAAAAGAGGAAAATATCGCTGACATGCCAGCGGCGAAGCTCGCCCGCCAGCGTGCCGTGCTGCCACAAAATCCGAATCTGGCTTTCGATCTAGGGGTCGAAGAAGTGATCGCCATGGGCGCTTACCCCTTTGCCGAGCTGTCGCCCCACACGGTGTACAGCTTAAGTTTAAAAGTTTTACAGCTCGCTGATATCAGCCATCTGGCCCAGCGCCGCTACACCCAGCTATCGGGTGGCGAGCAGCAGCGCGTGCAATTTGCCCGCGTGCTATTACAAATTCTTGCTAACCCAAGCCAGCCGCGTTACTTACTACTGGATGAGCCCACCGCCAGCCTGGACCCTCGCCATCAGCACGATTTACTGTCTGTAGTGAGCCGGCTCGCTCAAACCGAAAATATCGCTGTTGCCGTCGTCCTGCACGATGTAAACCTCGCCGCCCGCTGGTGCAGCCATTTACTCCTACTCAAAAACGGCAGCACCGTCGCCTACGGCACACCTCAAGAAGTCCTCACCCCTGCCCTGCTGAGCACCGCTTACGGCATAGCATCCACCGTCATCCCGCATCCTAAGCATGAGGAGCGGTGTTTGGTATTGTTTGAATAATTACTGTTACGCAACGGAAACCCAAATCTTGAACCACGGAGGGCACTGAGAACACGGAGTTTCACGGAGGAAAACAGGCTTTGAAGTCAGTGCTATCAACAGAAGAAGAACGAGCAAGGCTGATGCTTTTGTAGGTTGGGTTAGCTGGCTTATTCGCCTATTTTTGGCGAATAAGCCAGCGTAACCCAACATTTAGGAGAAAAAGAATGTTGGGTTACACGATAAAACTGCCAACCCAAGCTACTGACTTGAGCTTTAAGCGCCATAACCATTCGCGATCCATAAATCAAGAATGAGCTTTCAATAAAAAAGCCGAATTAATTCGGCTTTTTTTTAAATAAATCCCTCTTCACTACTTCCCATACATCGGCGAATAATTCACGGGCAGCCACTCATAGCTCTTGCCTACTTCCCGCAAATGCCCAAGTCCTGGAAAAGAAATATGCGCAGAGCCGATTAGATAGCCTTCTTTAGCCGCTTCGGCATAGGCCTTTTTACGCTCTTTAGCCGCAGCTTTGCTGTCAGTATCAAATTGAATCGTGACACTGGGCCGGGCAAATTGCACGGCGGCAACATGCATTAAATCACCCCACAGCACCAACGTCTGGCCTTTGCTTTGTACTTTATAAATACTATGGCCCGCGGTATGGCCATTAGTGGCTACAGCTTTAACTCCGGAAATTAGATCGGTATCGCCATTAAATGTTTTCAGCTTACCTGCCTTGATATAGGGATTTACCGAAGCCATTGCGCCCTGGAAATACATTTTGCTGTCAGCTGGCGCAGCATCCATATTGGCCTGGCTTAACCAAAAATCCACATCACGCTGATCCACCCGTAATACAGCGTTCGGAAAAGCCAATTGATCCCCCGCCATTAGCCCGCCCATATGATCGCCATGCAAATGGGTGACATAAACTTCATCAATCTGCTCTGGCGAATAACCCGCAGCTTTTAAACTCTCGCCAAAATGCCCCAGCGTTGGGCCAAATAAACCTGCCGCGCCCGTATCCACCAAAACCAACTTCTCGCCTGTGTTAATTAAATAGGCGTTCACCGAGGTTTCTAGCGGGCTAGATAAATAAGACTTAGCCAAAGTCTTTTCAACTTTAGCCTTACTGGTATTTGTTAATAGATCACTCATAGGCAGCGACACCGTGCCATCTGATAAGGCCGTTATTTCAAAATCACCCAGCATCATCCGATAAAATCCCGGTGCCGAGGTTTTTACCATAGGCGCTGCCGCCCCTGCTTGAAACGTAGTCAAAACCATTGCACCTAACAGCAAACGTTGAAACGAATTCATTGCATTCTCCTGAAGTGATTGGTAAATATAACAGCGCTTAAAAAAGGCTATGTCTGCGTTAATAGTTGAAACTTGATTGAGTGGATACTTGCGCTTTTATAGGGTGTGCAAGTCGTTTTTCTTGCGCACCGCTTTTGCCATGAAGCGGTATTGCCACTAAACAAAAAGACCTTTTTAGTGCCTTCGGCACGTTGATTTTGGAGCGGTAGCCACCGCGTGGGCCTTCCTTTCTTGCTTCGCCAAGAAACGAAGCCAAAGAAGGCGACCCCACGAAGCACGAAACCCCTCACTGCGGACAATCGAGCGGCAGCTGCGGAACTCGCTTCGCTCAGACAGGCATCAAAGAAACCCCGCCCGCTTGTTCCTCGCTTCGGCGTGCTTCAAGGGGACCCTAAAGCCCTGTGCAAAGAGCGCGTTTATTGCATTCCCCGCTGTTTGCTAAAAAAACCTTGATTTCAGTTTTCAACTATTAACGCAGACAGAGCCTTAAAAAAGGGGCGAGACTGGCTCACCCTTTTTCCTTAAAATATATTAACAATCTGTCGCTAATCTAGCCCTTACTTCGGCAAGGCTGACTTCATTCAGAATTTTGCCATTTTCAAATACAGGGATAAATTCGCAGTCATACACGTCATTCCAGCTAGCCTGATCTTTTAAATAAAACTCACCCTGTTGGTTTTTATATACAGCAACTAAACCTTTAGCCGAGTTTTTTGTACCATCACCGGTTTTAGGTGCTTTAAATATTTCTTTATCGATCCCGGCAATTTTTGCAAATGTTGCTTTTACCGCAAAACCATCGGTGTCTCTAGTGACATATTGATAGGTATAGCTACCAATACCAAACACCACATTGGTCGAAGCAAAGCCTTTTGCTTTTAAGCCTGCACAAATAGCCTCGGCAATTTCAATAGTAATTGAATCACCATAAATTAATCCTACATGCGGATCAAGCTGCTTATAGCCCTTGCTGCTTTCTGTGCCACCAAATACTTCCCACAGGCATTCAATTGCACCTTTATATTCCGGGCTACCAAGAGGCGCAGTTGCATCACCGCAAATCATTTTTACTGGCGATCCAGTATCTGGCCTAAATACCACCTTACCATTTCTAGCCAATATTTTATCTTTCAGCTGCACGGTAAAATCAGTCATCACCTGCCAGAAATCCCATGAATCAGAAACAATACTCACAATTCCGGCAGGGTAAATATCTTCAATTAAGCGGCGGAATGTTTCTAATTCATTTTCCATTCCACCTGCGCACATCACCGAATGCTCGGTGGCTGCTACGCTACCGCCAACCAATTCCTTGTCGCTATTGGCCAGATAATAATCTTCCAGAAAATCAATCGCCGGAATGGTATCCGTACCGGTAAAGCTTAATAAATGGGCAGCACCACTCATGGCCGCGGCTTCTGCACCAAACATGCCTCTAAAGCTGAAATCATGGCCTTGCCAGTTTACAAAATCAGTATTACCGTCTGTTTCTAAGGCATATTTGGTGAGGATCTTTTTATATTCATGCGCCGTTGTCGCGCTGGTACACATGCCCCAAACATTGGTCGAAAGGATGGTTTCCAGATAATTAGTCAGCCAGAAAAAACGCTCATCGGTATTAAAAATAACGAGGCAAGGCACACGCAGCGGGTAAACCGATCCTTCTGGCAGTGCCATGATTTTAATCGGCAAATAGCCCAGATCGTGTAAATCAGCAATATGCTGAGTGCCCACATTATTTGGGCCAAGATAATTATTAATACGCCGCTCAAAACGGCGAATCACCGCTTCTTTAGGCTGTTGAAAGAAATCAGCATTCCAGCGCTTAATCAAAAAATCTTTAATAAAATACTGCAGACCAAAAAACACCATCTTATCGGTGTATGTTCTACGCGTGGTTCTGGCGGTTAAATTACTAAATACAATTTCTGTTTGATCAGGATATTGTCTGCGATGGTCTACTTTATAGCCATCAATAGCAGTCACAGGATTTAAGTTCATTTTGAATCTCCTTGCTTAGACATAAAAGGCATAAAGGACCAGATATCTTTTACGGTTAAAAAATCAGAACTAGGCATATTTTTAAGGCTATTGGTGGTAAAGATCGCAGCTATACCACTGGCGCGTAAATCAGCCTCTTTAGCCACGCCTTCATAATGCGAAACAATTAAAATAATTTTTCCGCAATTTTTATCTTTTAATTTTTTCGCCAGTTCCATAAAAGTGCGGCCACCTGCGCAGATATCATCAATAATCACGCAGGTTTTCCCGCCTAGATCATCGCAATACACTTCGGTATCAATAATCTTGCCATTACTGACATCCCGCACTTTGTCTGCCCTGATTACCTCTAAACCACCTAGCTGCACAGACAATTCAAATATTTTTTTATTTGATCCTGCGTCGGGCGAGATTAATACGACTTCTTCTGCTATTTCTTCAATCAACTGCTTAATCAGCTGATGATTTTTCACCACGTGGACTTTATTTAATACGGCCGCAGTGACATCACTGTGCGGATCAAATATAAACACCTGATTAAAATTTTGCTGATTGATTAAATCTGCATATACTTTTACAGAAAGTGCTTCGCCCTGATTACACACCCTATCTTGCCGCGCACCTGGAAAATAAGGAATATACAAATCAATTAATTCAGCCCCCTGCCGCTTCAAAGCATCATTCAATAACAGCAGCTGAATAATGGATTGATCCCCAGCATAGCGAAACATAATGTCTACATGGCCAGTTGTTTTGGACATTATTTGAAAATGACTTTCACCCGCGCCAAATTGAAACTGCTTATATTCTTCCCCTTGGCTTTCTATGCGAGGTAAATAAAAACGACTAGAACGTCCATCCATTATGATCACCCAATATCTAATATGCTGTGACTGATTACAAAGTACTGCAGCCCTGCTGAAAGCATTTACTTGATTGCTGAAGCGGCATCGCCATATTAGTGTCCCTGTGACACTATGTCAATCACCGCAACTAAAATATACGTAAAAACAAACTAAGGTATTTGCTTTATAAT
The DNA here is from genome assembly GCF_042664895.1 of Iodobacter arcticus. Taxonomy (NCBI): domain Bacteria; kingdom Pseudomonadati; phylum Pseudomonadota; class Betaproteobacteria; order Neisseriales; family Chitinibacteraceae; genus Iodobacter; species Iodobacter arcticus. The sequence continues at coordinate 291,863 of NZ_JBHTBQ010000044.1, read as the reverse complement.
GTCCCAGAGACACATGCAGAGCCTACTATGAGTACAGAGTATACAAATCCATTATTTACCGTTGATAGCGTGCTGTTTACGGTAAAAAACGAGCAGCTTTTAGTGCTGCTGGTTAAGCGCGCACAAGCGCCCTTTATAGGCGATTGGGGCTTGCCTGGCGGGTTTATCGACGTGCAAAAAGACAAAAATACCGATGCAACGGCAAGCCGTAAGCTGGAAGCTAAAACGGGCTTAAACCCTGCATATTTAGAGCAACTACATGCCATATCAGGGCCTGATCGCGATCCACGCGGCTTTAGCGTGACACTCGCCTACTTTGCCTTGGTGGCTTATCAAGATGTGAGCCCCCAGATCGCTAGCGTCGAATCCGCCAGCTGGATTGCGGTAAAAGACTTGGTAAAATTAAACCTCGCCTTTGATCATCTACAGATTATTGAAACTGCAAGGCAGCGCTTGCAGCAAAAAACACTTTATTCCATGACGCCGGTTTTTTGCCTGCCCACGCAATTTACTATCGCCCAATTAAAATCGGTGATCGAAACCATTATCGAAAAACCCATACAAAGAAAAAGCCTGATGCGCCGGATCGAGGCATCAGACATCTTTGAGATCAGCGAAGAAAAAATCCCATCCGGCGGGCGCATGGCCCAGCTTTACACGCTAAAGCCAGGGGCTGATTTGGTGAATTTTGAGCGGAATTTGAGTTTGTAGTACAGCATAAGCACTCAATGAGTCGTAAAAAAAAGCCCAGTTCATTCATTTTGAACTGCACCCCAAAAGTTGGACACCCGTCCATATTTTTGGGGTGTTTTTATGTCCAAGTACTCAACGCAATTCAAGCTTTCTGTCGTTCAGCAATATTTAACGGGCGAAGCAGGTATCAAAACGATCACCAACCAACATGGCATTGAGCAGGCCATGTTTCGCCGCTGGGTGAGGTCGTTTCGCCAGCATGGTGAATCGGGTTTAGCGCCCAAATACAGTCATTACAATGCCGCATTCAAGCTCTCCGTGCTCCAGCACATGTGGGATAATCATCTCTCCCAGCAGGAAACTAACGCTTATTTTGATATTCGTAGCCCCACTTGCTTGAATCAATGGAGCGCGCAGTATGACGCTGGCGGAATGGCTGCCCTTGAACCTGCGCCTAAAGGTCGAAAGAAATCACCCATGCCCATCGCTGAAAATAATACGGCG
>NZ_JBHTBQ010000044.1:290436-290656 GCF_042664895.1 Iodobacter arcticus | reverse complement strand
ACACGCTGATTTGCCGCGCAGCACCTTCTATTACCAGAAGCAGGCTTTGGCTGCGAACGACAAGTATCAAAACGTAAAAACGCAGCTTAAAGCGCTATTTGCAGAGCATAAGGGACGCTATGGATATCGGCGGATCATGCTGGCGCTCAGAAAAAAAGGCGAATGGCTGAATCACAAAACGGTTCAGCGTTTAATGCAAGAGCTGGGCTTGAAGTCGTGT
>NZ_JBHTBQ010000044.1:289971-290426 GCF_042664895.1 Iodobacter arcticus | reverse complement strand
ACACGCTGATTTGCCGCGCAGCACCTTCTATTACCAGAAGCAGGCTTTGGCTGCGAACGACAAGTATCAAAACGTAAAAACGCAGCTTAAAGCGCTATTTTCTGAGCATAAGGGGCGCTATGGATATCGGCGGATCATGCTGGCGCTCAGAAAAAAAGGCGAATGGCTGAATCACAAAACGGTTCAGCGTTTAATGCAAGAGCTGGGTTTGAAGTCGTGCGTTCGGCCTAAAAAGTACCGTTCATACAAGGGTGAATGCGGCAAAGTCGCACCAAATATATTGCAGCTGCAATTTAGTGCGGACAAGCCGAATCAGAAATGGGTGACGGATGTGACTGAGTTTAATGTGCAGGGAGAAAAGCTCTATTTATCGCCGGTGCTGGATTTATACAATGGGGAAATTATCGCTTTTGAAATGGCGCGTCGCCCAGTGTTTGCGCTGGTCAGTCAAATGC
>NZ_JBHTBQ010000044.1:144122-289961 GCF_042664895.1 Iodobacter arcticus | reverse complement strand
GCGAATGGCTGAATCACAAAACGGTTCAGCGTTTAATGCAAGAGCTGGGTTTGAAGTCGTGCGTTCGGCCTAAAAAGTACCGTTCATACAAGGGTGAATGTGGCAAAGTCGCGCCAAATATATTGCAGCGGCAATTTAGTGCGGACAAGCCGAATCAGAAATGGGTAACCGATGTGACTGAATTTAATGTGCAGGGAGAAAAGCTCTATCTGTCACCGGTGCTGGATTTATACAATGGAGAAATTATCGCCTTTGAAATGGCGCGTCGCCCAGTGTTTGCGCTGGTCAGTCAAATGTTAAAGAAAGCCTTAGCGAGGCTGCGCCCAGATGAAAAGCCGCTGCTGCATTCAGATCAAGGTTGGCAGTATCAAATGGCAGGGTATCGGCAGCAATTGGCAGAAAAAGGGCTGGTGCAAAGTATGTCAAGAAAAGGCAATTGCCATGATAATGCAACGATGGAAAGCTTCTTCGGCACGTTAAAGTCAGAATTCTTCTACTTAGAAAAATTCACTAGTCTTGAGCAACTAGAGCAAGGCATCATGGATTACATCCATTAGTATAACCACGACCGAATCAAGTTGAAGTTAAAAGGGCTGAGTCCTGTGCAATACAGAACCCAACCCTTGAGTACCTAGCTTTTATACTGTCCAACTAATTGGGATCAGTTCAAAAATCGCGGCTTTTTTGTGGCCTGAACCCAATAGCCCAGACAATAAACTAAAGAGAGTGGCTTACTGGCTTAGCCCCAAAAAGGGCCAAGCCAGAGCACACCGCCAGCAATTACTTAGCCAGCGCAGTAAACAATTGATCGCGAATCGCTTCAACCTGGCCTACGCCATTCACTTTTACGTATTTAGGCGCAGTTGCATCGCCGCTGGCCGCCATTTCACCATAGTAACCAACCAATACCTCAGTCTGCTCATGATAAACCGACAGGCGCTTTTTAACGGTTTCTTCTTCGTCATCTGCGCGCTGAATTAGCTCTTCACCCGTTACATCATCCTTGCCTTCAACTTTAGGCGGGTTGAATTTAACGTGATAAGTGCGGCCAGAGGCCACATGCACGCGGCGGCCTGCCATACGATCAACGATGGCGTCATCAGGTACATCGATTTCTACAACATAATCAATCACCACGCCCGCTTCTTTCATGGCGTCTGCTTGTGGCACCGTACGCGGGAAACCATCAAACAAGAAGCCATTCGCACAGTCAGCATCTGTAATGCGTTCTTTCACAAGGCCAATAATGATGTCATCACGCACCAAGCCACCCGCATCCATAATAGATTTGGCTTCCAGACCCAGCGGCGTTCCCGCTTTTACGGCAGCGCGCAACATATCACCGGTAGAGATTTGCGGAATATTGTATTTTTCTTTGATATAAGTGGCTTGCGTACCCTTACCGGCGCCTGGCGCACCCAAAAGAATGAGTCTCATTGTTTTTCCCTAGTGGTTAATATTTTTAGATTTTGGATAAATGGGCAAAAGCATCACGTACGCGCGCTAAGTCTTCAGGTGTATCGACGCCAGCCAGAGGAGCATCAGCAGAAATATGTACACCAATGGTGTAACCATGCCACAGCACACGCAGTTGTTCCAGCGCTTCAATCGATTCGATGCAAGATGGCGACAGTTTTTGGTAAGTACGCAAAAATTCTGCACGATAGCCATAAATGCCAATATGACGTAAGGGCGCTAATGCCGCAGGCAAGACCGATTGATCTTGCATAAAGGCATCGCGCGGCCAAGGAATAGGCGCACGGCTAAAATACATAGCACGCTGCTTGGCATCTAAGACCACTTTTACCGCATTAGGATTCAAAAAGTCAGTTGCGCTGGTGATGGCATGACAAGCGGTTGACATCGCTAGGCTATTATCGGCAATCAGCTTAGCAGCAACCGCATCGATCAATAACGGGTCAATTAAAGGCTCATCGCCCTGCACATTCACCACCACTGCATCATCAGGCAAAGCTAAATGATTAATCGCCTCGGCAAGGCGATCTGTGCCGCTAGGATGATCACCGCGCGTCATAATGGCACGATAACCAGCAGCCTCGACCACCGATTTAATCTGCTCATCGTCTGTCGCCACGCAAACCAGGCTAGCTGATGATTTAAGTACCTGTTCAATCACCCGCACAATCATCGGCTTACCACCAATATCAGCCAAAGGCTTATTGGGCAGGCGAGTGGATTTAAGCCGCGCCGGAATCAGTGCGACAAAACTCACTGCACTTCTTCCAATACATCAAGCTCACGCGCTTCTACTTGTAGCATGACAGGAATGCCATCTTTAATTGCAAAAGCCAGCCGATCCGCTTTGCAAATCAATTCTTGTTGGCTTTTTACATAAGTTAGCGGGCCTTTGCAGACCGGGCAAACTAAGATTTCCAGCAATTTTGCATCCATTTTGTTCTCACTCAATTTACGTATTTTTTTGCACGCGACTCGCCAAAGGTTGGGCGATGAGCGCTAGTTTATTGCTCAGCCAGCTCGCCAGATCAGGCGTCAAGCTTGCGCTCACCGGCAAAACCCATATTCTAACATCTGCGAGCGCAGCTAGCTTTACCGCGTCTTTTTCTGTCACTACGATGACATCTGCATCAGGCAAATCATCAGCGCTAAATAAATGATGGTCTGGAAACGCATGCTCTGTAAACACGATACCAAGCGCTTTTAAGCTATTAAAAAAGCGTGCCGGATTACCAATACCACAGACTGCGGCCACACGTAAACCATGCCACAACGTTGGCGCAGCCCCCACCAGCGAGTAAAAATCCCCGGGCACGAGCGACATCTGAAACGAATGAGCGTGCTCAACCGGCAAACCAGCGCCATTCACAATCACGGCATCAAGCTTGCCAAGCCGCGTCACCGGCTCACGAAGCGGCCCTGCGGGGATCAAAGCACCATTGCCAAAACCACGCGCACCGTCTACTACGCAAAGCTCTAAATCACGCTGCAGGCGGTAATGCTGCAGCCCATCGTCGCACAGCAACACATCCACTTCCGGGTGAGCCGCCAACAAGGCAAGGCCCGCTGCGGCACGATCTTTAAAAACATACACAGGTACTTTACTGGCTCTGGCCAGCAAAATAGGCTCATCCCCGCTTAAGCGCGGATCAGTCTCGCTGCTCACGCAAAGCGGAGCCTTTGCCTTGCCACCGTAGCCACGAGAAATAATTCCGGGATGATAACCAAGGGCTTGCAAATTTTTTGCAAGATAGATGGTGAGTGGTGTTTTACCTGTGCCACCAGCAGTAATGTTACCTACCACAATAACCGGCACAGGCAAGCGCACGCTCTCTTTTAGGCCTGTACGAAACAAAGCACGCCGAAGCGTGCCAAGCGCAGCAAAAAGCCAGGACAGCGGCCTGAGCAAAAAAGAGAGCGGGTGCCGGGATGTATACCAAATCCGATCAATTAGCATCGGCACCTCACGCCCACTTTTAAAACATGATGCCTATTTAGCATTCGTCTGCGTTGCAAACGTCAGCTTGCCATAGCCCGCCAGACGCGCCGCTTCCATGACATTCACCACGCTCTGATGCGCGCTTTTTGCATCGGCATTGATGATAATCATCGGATCCGGGTTTTCACCCGCAGCACGACGCAGCAACAGGGCAAAATCATCTGCCGTACTAAATGTCGCGGCATTGCCATTCACGCTGTACTGGCCATTGGACGACACCGCCACATTAATCGACTTGGGCTGATTGTCTGCCGTTTTTTCAGCATCTGCCGTTGGCAAAGTGATTTTTAGCTCGGCAAACTTGGAGTAAGTCGTTGTTGCCATCAGGAAGATCAAAATCACCAGCAACACGTCAATCAACGGCACAAAGTTAATTTCTGGCTCTTCGCGATTACGGCCTTTACGAAAATTCATGGGATGCCCTTAATTTCGTTCGCCGTGCACAATTTCAACCAGCTTCACGGCTTGCTGTTCCATATCAACCAGATAGCTATCTACCTTGGTACGAAAAAAGCGATAAAAAATCAGTGCAGGTACGGCAACCATAATCCCGAAAGCCGTATTGTAAAGCGCCACAGAAATACCGTGCGCCAAAGCCGCTGGATTCGCCGCTCCTGTAGGTGCCTGTGAGCCAAAAATTTCGATCATACCGATAACGGTACCAAACAGACCCAGTAGCGGCGTAACCGCAGCCAAAGTGCCCAGCATAGGCAGGTAGCGCTCTAATTCATGCGACACTGCGCTACCCGTTTCTTCAATCGACTCTTTCATGATTTCACGGGAGCTGCGAACATTTTTTAAGCCCGCAGACAATACACGCCCTAGTGGACTATTGGCAGAGAGTTTGGTCAGCATCTCAGCGCTCACACCGCGGCTGCGATATTCCTGCACAACACTCGCCAGCAAACCTTTTGGTAAGATTTGACTCTGACGCAAAGTCAGCAAGCGCTCAATGATAATGGTGACGGTAGCAATAGAAGCAGCAATAATCAGCCAAATCGGCCAGCCGGCCGCTTCAATAATAGCAAGCATAGTAATTTCATCCTGGACGCGATTAGAAGCGCGTCACTTTAACGGGAATCAGGGTCTGGGGGAAGCGCCGCGCTCAAGAACGGCTCTTTTTACTAAGAAAAATCAAGATCTGGCCAAGGCGGCTTATCAATCAGAACAAGGCTTTGTTTTGTGCGAACATAGCACCCGGACGGCTGAGCGCTTTACAAAAAACCAGTCAGCCAAACAAGTTAAGCTGTGATTTAAAAACAGAACTTCGCAAACAAGAACAGGGCCTAAGCCCGTGATCTAACATGGTTTTTTATTTGTCAATACACTGTGGATAACTTTGTGCACAAAATGCAAAATATGCCTAAATAGATCAGAATCACGGATGTAGGCTCGACTAAACTAACTACACAATCATTCACTAATAGATAATAAAATCAACAAGTTAAAACAAAATCCTCTACTACAACTCTCACAACCCTACGCAAATCGTTAGTTTGCGCCATTTTGTGGATTAAACAGAGCCGAATCGAGATTGTCATGAATTTGTCAAGTACAAACAGCGTCATTTTAACCGTCTCGGAACTCAACCGCCGCGCCAAAACTTTGCTGGAAAGTAGTTTTCCTTTGTTGTGGGTAGCCGGTGAGATTTCAAATTTTAAACGTTACGATTCAGGACACTGCTACTTCAGCATAAAAGATACAAATGCTCAAGTAAGGTGCGTGATGTTTAGAAATCGCGCTGCTTTGCTTGATTTTCAGCCCAGAGAAGGGATGCAAGTCGAAGCACGTGCGCTGGTCTCTTTATACGAAGCCCGCGGTGATTTCCAGCTGACCATTGAAGCTTTACGCCCGGCCGGCTTAGGCGCTCTGTTTGCCGCTTATGAAAAATTAAAACAAAAGTTAGAAAATGAAGGTTTGTTTGCCACTGAACGCAAAAGAGCCTTGCCCGTTTTTCCGCGCGCAGTAGGCATTGTCACCTCCCCCGCAGCAGCCGCACTTTCTGATGTGATTGCTGCATTGCAACGCCGCATGCCCAGCCTCCCCATTATCCTTTACCCCACACCAGTACAGGGGCTGGATGCTGCACCGCAAATTGCCAATGCCATCCATAAAGCGAGCGAGCGCAAAGAAGTGGATGTATTAATTGTGTGCCGAGGCGGTGGCAGCCTAGAAGACTTGTGGGCATTTAATGAGGAAATCGTTGCACGCGCTATTGCCAGCTGCACTATGCCGGTTGTAAGTGGCGTAGGGCACGAAACTGACTTCAGCATCGCTGATTTTGTCGCGGATATACGAGCGGCCACCCCCACAGCGGCAGCAGAATTAGTGAGCCCAAACCGCAGCGAATGGCTGGCAAGACTGGAGCGCCAGCAGGGCCGTATGCACCGCGCCATAGAGCGCCAAATCCAAAGCAAAATGCAGCAATTGGATGGCGTATCAAGACGTTTGCAGCATCCAGGGGAACGTTTACGCCGACAAAAAACACATTTGCAAGAATTGAGCCGCCGCCTGCAACTTGCCCCCGCCCGAACACTGGAAAAAAATCATTACCAACTCAAACAGCTTTCGCTTAACTTAAGCCACTTAAAGCCTCATCCCGGCCGCCAGCAAGAGCGCCTGCAGCATTTATCTCGCCAGCTTTTGCAAGCCATGCCACGCCAGCTAAAACAGCAGCGACAAAAGCTAGCCATGCTCGCTGCACGCTTGGAGCCATGGAACCCGCAATCCGTATTGGCCCGCGGCTACACGCTGGTCACCCGGCCAGACGGGCAGCTTGTGCGCCATGGCGCTCAACTTAAGCATGACGAGCCGCTATTACTGCAATTTGCCGATAGCACTGCGGATGTGCGCGTCATTAAAAACTTAGGGGAGCAAGGAAAGCTGGGAATATAAGCCCCTTAAGGCAAGGACTGCATTAAAGGGCAATAATGCTATCAACTTAATCCGTTTCACTTAGTGAAACCCAAATCTTGAACCACGTAGGCCACAGAGAGCACGGAGTTTTATGGAGAAAAACATCTAATGAGTTAGGTTTTATAGGGTGTACAACAACGCAGTCGGAGCGCAGAGAACGGTACGCAAGAAAAACGACTTGCACACCCTATACAAAACCAACAGTGTTTTGACCTTAAGTTGATAGGAGGCGATTACTCGGCCTTGCCTTCATCCTCTTCCGGCTCGGCTTCAGCCACCAAACTTAAATGCCCTAATTCATCATGTGAAACACTTTTACTATCTTTACTCTTTAATTTAACCCGCAAACGTAATTCATTAATTGAATCGGCATTTTTAAGTGCTTCTTCAAGGCTAATGCGGCCATCTTCGTATAAATGAAATAGCGCAGAATCAAAAGTTTGCATGCCTAATTCTTCTGATTTAAGCATGGCCGTTTTTACGCCACCTACGTCGCCTTTAAAAATCATATCCGCCACTAAAGGTGAATTAAGCAAAACTTCAATTGCTGCAACCCGCCCTTTTCCATCTGGCGTTGGAATCAAACGCTGAGAAACCATGCCGCGCATATTTAATGATAAATCCATATAAATTTGCGGATGGCGCTCTTCAGGGAAGAAATTAACAATTCGCTCCAAAGCCTGATTAGCACTATTGGCATGCAAGGTGCCCATGCATAAATGCCCTGTTTCGGCAAAAGAAAGAGCGTATTCCATGGTGTCCCGATCGCGAATCTCACCAATTAAAATCACATCGGGCGCTTGCCTTAAGGTGTTTTTTAGTGCGGCAAACCAATGCTTGGTGTCTCTTCCTACCTCACGGTGAGTCACTAAACAATTTTTGCTTTTATGCACATATTCAATCGGGTCTTCAATGGTAATGATATGGCCGTGAGTATTTTGATTGCGATAATCAATCATGGCTGCCATCGTGGTCGATTTACCCGAGCCAGTGCCCCCCACCAGCAGCACCAAGCCACGCTTAGCCAGCACTACGTCTTTTAAAATAGGCGGTAATTTCAACTCATCAAAATCGGGAATTTTGCTGGTAATGACCCGCAATACCATGCCGACTTTTTCTTGCTGCATAAATACATTAACCCGAAAGCGACCAATGCCTTCGGGGTTAATGGCGAAATTGCATTCGTAATCCCGCTCAAATTCTTCAACCTGATCGGGCCGCATGATCGAATAGGCCAAAGCCTTGGAAATTACACCATTTAATTTTTGATTTCCAACCGGCGTTAGCCTGCCATTGATTTTCATCGCGGGGGGAAAATCATCCGCAATAAAAAGATCAGACGCTTTATGCTGCAACATCATGCGCAGCAAATCATTGATTGTTTTACTGGCTTGTTCTGGAGCCATTTTTAGAACCTTTACACAAAATCGTTTTAGCCCCGCAAGCGGGAAAGGCAAAACTCACAAGAAACACACACTTTCTGATGAGAAGCTGCTGACAGCGTAGTTGCTTCCACGCACCGTTTCTTCCTGAATAAGCAATAAATCAGATAAGACGGCGACATAATACACATGCATTTACTTACAACCAACACAGAGAATGATGCAGGAAACACCCTAGAGCACACACCCAACACCCAATTCTTCAGCTAAAAAATGGCCGCCCCACCTAGCTAGCACTCAAAATCCCAGTTTTCACATCGCACACGGCGAGGGGTGATCTTCCTGTAAAATGCGCCCCATCCAAGCCCTGTTCAAAGACTTATGCGCAAAATTACTCATGTTGCAGCTGGCATTTTACTGCGTGCCGATGGCTCGTTTTTGCTCGGCAGCCGCCCTGCCGGCAAACCTTATGCAGGTTACTGGGAGTTTCCCGGTGGCAAGCTGGAAAGCGGCGAGACCGAGCTAGCGGCACTAAAACGTGAATTAGTCGAAGAAATGGGCATCGCCGTCACCGCGGCCACGCCGTGGATCGTGCAAACATTTGACTACCCCCACGCCAGTGTAAGGCTGTCTTTTTTCCGGATTAGCGATTGGGAAGGCGAGATCACCGCGCATGAAGGTCAGGAGTTCGCCTGGCAAGTACCGGGCAAGCTGAATGTTTCACCGATTCTGCCTGCCAATGGGCCTATCCTGCGCGGCTTAGCCCTGCCTGATGTAATGACAATTTCTAATGTGGCCGAGCTGGGAGAGGCGGCCTTTTTAGAAGCGCTTGCCAAAAACAAACCACACTGGCTGATTTTGCGCGAGCCGCAGCTTGATGCCGCACAATACCGATTACTCGCAGAAAAAGTGCTCCGTATTTGCAAACACCAGCAAACCCGATTAATGCTACATGATGATGCTGAGCTAGCACTGGCGCTGGGCGCAGATGGCGTGCATTTACCTGCACGCAGCCTGCTTAAGCTAAAAAAACGACCTGCGCTCGATTGGGTAGGTGCATCCACCCATAATGCAGCCGAATTAGGCGCTGCCAGCGCCCTCTCTCTCGACTATGCGCTGCTAGGGCATATTAGCGACACCCCTTCACACCCCGATGCTGCACCGCTAGGTTGGGATGGCTTTGATGCACTGCTCAAGCAAGGCTGGCCGTTTCCTGTCTATGCTTTGGGCGGCATGAAGCGTAGTGATCTGGGGACAGCCATGCAGCACGGCGCACATGGAGTGGCCTTAATGCGCGCAGCTTGGGTTTAAGCCATGAAAATCATTAAAATAACCCTTACTCTGCTGATTGCATTGGCACTCACTCTGGCGGTACTCGGCAATAAATTTGGCTGGTTTACGCCGGATAATGAGCCGGAAGCACGGCTCGATTGCCCTGTTTTCAGCGAGGGTTGCGTCTTTCACTTTGAAGAAGAAAATTACAAGGTAAAAAGCCAGGAGCCGCTCAGTGCTAATAAACCAGTGCAATTACTCGTCACCGGCAAGGCAAAGATCATCCGTGCCAGCTGGCAAATGCAAGGAATGGAAATGGGCCCCAATAACTATCGCTTGCTAAGCAATGATCAGCAGCACTGGCAAGCCCAGACCGCCCTGCCTTTTTGCACCAATAAACGCCAGGACTGGTTGTTAAAACTCGATATTGATGGCCGCCGCATCGCCATTAGCACGGCAAGTAATTAGGCCACAATGAATCAACTTAAATATTTAGCCGCCTACCCTGCCGCAATTCAAACTCAGGTTCAGCAATTATTAGATAATAATCAGCTCGCAAGCGTTATTTTAAAAAAATATCCAGCGGCTCACGATATCAGAACCGACAAAGCACTCTATGACTATGTGCTCGATATCAAAAACGATTATTTACGCAAAACAGAGCCGGTTAGCAAAATTGCTTTTGATAGCAAAACTCATGTGATTAATCATGCGCTGGGCCTACATACCACCATATCGCGGGTGCAGGGCAGCAAACTCAAATCCAAACATGAAATCCGTATTGCTTCGATGTTTAAAGAAGTGCCCATCGAGTTTTTAAAAATGATTGTGGTGCACGAATTGGCGCATTTAAAAGAAAAAGAGCACGACAAGGCTTTTTATAAATTATGCGAATATATGGAGCCGCAATACCACCAGCTGGAATTTGATTTGCGCTTATACCTCACGCAGGTCGAGCGCTATGGGAAATTGTTTTAAAGCGGCGTTTGGATGAGGCTTAAGGTTTAGAGCGTACTGCGCCAAATGACACGGCACAATACACCCTGCATTTTCAGATACTAATCCGCCAGCCACTTCAACTTATCGTGCAGGCTGACAACCTCGCCGATAATAATCAGCGCAGGGGGTTTAATGCCCAGATCCGCCACCTTTTGCGCCAAATCACTTAAAGTGCCCACCACCACCCGCTGCTTCGAGAGCGTGGCTTTTTCGACCATTGCTGCAGGGGTGGCTGGGTTTCTGCCGTGTTTGATGAGTTGCACGCATATTTTATCAACCTGTGCCACCCCCATATACACCACCACCGTTTCAGTGGGGCTGACTAAACGCGGCCAATCAAGCTCTACTTCCCCATCACGGCGATGGCCAGTTACAAAGGTCACCGATTGGGCATAATCACGGTGAGTGAGCGGGATGCCTGCATAGCAAGAAGCCCCCGCTGCTGAAGTAATGCCCGGCACCACTTCAAAGGCAATGCCCGCGTCGGCCAGCTCTTCGATTTCTTCACCGCCACGGCCAAAGATAAAAGGGTCACCCCCTTTAAGCCGCAACACTTTTTTGCCCTGCCGAGCATAGCGTACCAGAAGTTGATTAATTTCCTCCTGTGGCACCGCATGGTTATTAGATTTTTTCCCCACATATACTCGCTCCGCATCGCGGCGCACCATATCTAAAATCGGGGCAGAAACTAGATTATCGTAGAGCACCACATCGGCCTGCTGCATCAGCCTAAGGGCACGAAAGGTCAGTAGATCAGGATTGCCCGGCCCACAGCCCACCAAATACACCGCGCCTTGTAAGGGCGCATCGGCATCTGCCTTAATGGCCGCACTTAATGCTCGCCGCGCCGCATCATGCTGGCCCGCAAACACCATATCGGGAATCGGCCCTGCCAGTGTTTTTTCCCAAAACTGCTTACGGGCATCCACACTCGTTAGTGTTTGCTTTACTTCCTCACGAAAATCGCTGGCCATTTGTGCCAAATCACCGTAGCCATGCGGAATCAAGGCTTCTAATTGGCTACGCAGCTGCCGCGCTAAAACCGGCACGCCACCTGATGTCGAAATCGCAATCATTAGAGGCGATCGATCCACAATGGCAGGCGTAATAAAACGGCAGCTGGCAGGATCATCCACCGCATTCACCAAAATACCGCGTGCTTCACAGGCCTCAAACACTTGGCGATTGATCTCCTCACTATCAGTAGCCGCAATCACTAAGCGCATGTTTTGTAGCTGCAATTCATTAAAGCTAGCGGCCAGATAAATCAACGCTCCCGCGGCCACGGCCTGTGCCAATTCCTCACAAAGCGCGGGTGCAACCACGGTGATCCTGCCTCCCGCCGCAGTAAGCAGGCGTATCTTACGTGCAGCGACATCGCCTCCACCAATCACCAGACAATGTTGATCGCGTAAATTTAAAAAAAGCGGGAAGTAATTCATATACAAACAACCTTAAAATCAATTACTGCTTAGTTTGAGCCAGTCTTTCTATTAATGCAAAATCACTCCCTGCTATACATATGACTTAAATCAAATATAGTGGGGTGCAACTCATGTTTAACTAGCGAGGAAAAGCATGCTGTCTGTATTTTCTTTTAAATAACATGCCACAAAAGGCCCTTCCTATGAAAAAAGCCCTGTTATTACTTTGTTTATTCAGCACCAGCAGCGCTTTTGCGATTAGCCCTGCTGATTTAGCTAAAGCCAAAAATTGCTTCGCCTGTCATGCACCAGATAAAAAATTGATTGGCCCTTCATACAAAGAAGTCGCCGCAAAATATAAAACAGATGCAAATGCTGTGACCAAACTAGCTGACAAAATTAAGAAAGGTGGCAGCGGCGTCTGGGGCAGCATGCCCATGCCCCCTAATGCAGTGAGCGATGCTGAGGCAAAAGATTTAGCCAAATGGATACTCAGTTTGAAGTAAGAAATTAGCCGCATAAAAAATACTCACAACACATACCAGTTGCATAAATCAAATAGAATAAATGGGTAATTTACCTGCTACTACGCATCAGCAGATAACGATAAGATCCGTCTTGCTGAGTATTTCTGCTCAATATTTTAGCCCCCGATCCAGCTAATGCTGGGCGGGGGTTGCTTGTTTTGGCTCAGGTGCTAAACCGAAATATGATTTTTTACTAAAAGAGATTTTCTTATGCGTGCCCTTTTTCTAATACCTCTACTTGCTTTACCCCTCTTTGCCCAAGCCACCGTGCTCACGCCTACAGCAGCAATCAGCACAATCGGCAGCCAGCGTATGCTGACCCAGCGCATTGTGAAGGCCTATTGCCAGCAAGGACGAGGCATTAACGCCAATGCAGCCAAGCAACAAATTAATAGCTCAATTACTCAGTTCTCCAACCAGTTAGCCAATTTACTTGAAAGCGCCACCGTGCCGGAAAGCATTGCCGCAGTAAAAAAACAAGAAACACAGTGGCAAACTTTCCGCGTATTGGCACAAACCTCGCCAAAAGTAGAAACAGCCAAGCAATTGGATGATCTTGCCGAAAGCATGCAATACGACGCCGGTGAGCTAGCCAAGCGTTTAGAAGCGAGCTTTGGTAAGCCACAGGGTAAATTGATCCGCATTGCGGGCAGAGAACGCATGCTCAGCCAGCGTCTGGCTAAAGCAGCCTGCCTGCAAAGCTGGCGTGCTAACCCTGCACTTAAGCTACAGCAAGCTCAGTCTCAAAAAGAATTTGCTGCGGGCTTAGTCACTTTACGTGCCTCATCAGAAAATACCCCCGCCACTTTAAAGCAACTGGATCTGGCACAGATGCAATGGGTGTTTTTAGAAAACGCACTCAGTGGGCTAGATAGCGAAGCCGACAACAATATCGCCACAACCAGCGAACGGCTGCTTGAAGTGATGGATAAGCTCAGTAATCAATACGAAAAACTAGGCAACTAATAAGAAGCTGCTGCGGGCTAAAATAGCCGCAGCACAATTAAGCAGAGAACGCTAAAGCGCTGTTTGAATATTCATTTTGCCCATAACGAGCAGCAAGTTTTTGCTCTGTGGGGCTGCGTTTAGCAATCTCTGCCTGAGCAGTTTGCGCCATAGCGGCAGCTGCCGCCGCAATGGCGCGATCTGCCCCACTAGGATCTGCGGGTGCTAAAGCCGCCGCTTGAATGATTCTGGCTTTGCTTAAGGTTTCTTCCGGAGTGCGGCCGGGGCTGACATCGATTTTAACTTCGCCCCCTACCACATAACGCTTGCCATCCGGGCCCGTTTCCATTGAATACGAAGCTCCGCTCGTTGCCAATCCACCTGCTGCCGCTAAATGAGCTTGCTCGTGCTGGCGAACTTCCCGATCTCGCTTCGCCATTTTTTCAACAATGGCGAGCTCTGCTTCGCTAAGCGGATCACCATTAGGCTTAATTTGTGCTGTTTTGGATTGAGTACTAGCGTCTTGCTCTTTGGCGTAATCAACACTCGCCCCGCGGCCTTGATTCAGGGCGCTATTAGATGCTGTAGAAACTCCGCTGATGCCGCTCATGATCGTCAGTACTTATGCGATATAAATAAATTATACCCCAGTAAAAACACAAAAATACCAACCTTTTATCAGCTATGGCTTGCAAATTACTTTGGAATTAAAAACTAAAACTTAGTTCAGGCAGCTCATTTGCAAACATTGAATTATTCGTAGGGCGGGTGAAACCCGCCAGATTTATACCCTAAAAGCGATGTAAACAGCGGGTTGCACCCGCCCTACGAAAAACATTTCACTTAAATTGATAGGATTGGGTCCCCCCTAAACCTTCAGCAGCATTTCCCGCCCTGGCAGCCAACGATCTAAATGCAGCAGCGCCGTTGGCATATGGTGAGCCAGTAAGTCTTCCGCCACGGCCCGTGCTTCTTCGAGCAAATCAGCGTCTTTTTCCAGATCGGCAAAACGCAGCATCGGCACACCCGATTGCCGTACACCGGCTAGCTCGCCGGGGCCGCGGATTTCCATGTCTTGACGAGCGATTTCAAAGCCATCAGTGTTTTCATAGATCACCCGCAAGCGAGACTTGGCCAGCTCGCCAAGCGGCGTGGTGTAAAGCAACACACACAATGAAGCATGCGCCCCGCGCCCTACCCGGCCACGTAACTGATGCAATTGCGATAAGCCCATACGCTCGGCGTGCTCGATCACCATCAGGCTGGCATTAGGCACATCGACGCCGACTTCGATCACCGTGGTGGCGACCAAAACTTGTACTTCATTTCTTAAAAAAGCCGCCATCACCGCTGCTTTTTCAGCCGTTTTCATGCGGCCATGCACGAGGCCCACCACCATGCCTTCCAGCTCTTCGGTCAGTTGCTGATGCGTATCGACTGCCGTTTGCAATTGCAGCGCTTCAGACTCCTCAATCAGTGGGCAGACCCAATACACTTGGCGGCCTTCTTCAACCTTTGCGGCGATACGCTGGATGATTTCATCGCGCCGCGCATCGCTGACTAGCTTAGTCACAATCGGTGTGCGCCCTGGTGGTAACTCGTCGATCACGCTCACATCCAGATCGGCGTAATAGCTCATCGCCAAGGTGCGCGGGATCGGCGTGGCGCTCATCATCAACTGATGCGGGCTGCCACCTTTTTCACGCAGCGCTAATCTTTGCGCCACGCCAAAGCGATGTTGCTCGTCAACAATCGCAAGGCCCAATTTTGCAAAAGTCACGCTGGCCTGAAAAATAGCGTGCGTACCCACCACTAAGGGCGCAGTGCCCAAGGCGGCGTCTTCGATGGCATTGCGTTTTGCTTTTGCACCCAAAGAGCCAGCCAGCCAAGCCACTTTGATGCCTAGCGGGGCAAACCATGCGGATAATTTATTAAAATGTTGCTCAGCCAAAATTTCAGTCGGAGCCATCAAGGCCACTTGATAGCCCGACTCGATCGCTTGGCAAGCCGCCAGTGCCGCCACAATAGTCTTGCCCGAGCCTACATCGCCCTGCAAAAGCCGCTGCATAGGGTGAGGCTGGTTTAAATCGTGGGTAATTTCTTTGAGCACTTTGCTCTGCGCACCGGTTAAGGCAAACGGCAGACTCGCCAGCAAACTCGCCGCCAGCTCGCCCTTGGGCGCAATCACCGGTGCCGTGCGCTCGCGCCTTGCAGCATGGGCAGTGCGTAGGCTCAATTGCTGGGCCAACAGTTCATCAAACTTTAAGCGCTGCCAAGCCGGATGCGTGCGCTCAGTCAGCAAAATATTCGGGATATCTGGAGTTGGCGAATGGAGTAGCTGCACGCTGGAGGAAAAATCCGGCAGATTCAGCGGCTCTGTCACCCATGCAGGCAGTGTGTCACGTAAATCGCAGTGCTTTAGCGCAAGACGAATCAGCTTGCCAAGCTGCAATTGATTCAAACCCGCCGTGGTCGGATAAATCGGCGTTAAGGCTTCGTTTAGACTCTGTTCATTGGCGGCGCGTATCTTGGGGTGCACCATTTCATCCCCCAAAAATCCCCACCGAATCTCACCATAGAGGCGCACCGTTTTACCCACCGCCAGCTGTTTGGCAACACTGGGATAAAAATTAAGCAAACGCACATTCAGCGATCCACCCGCATCACTCACCCGCGCCACCAGCTGTTTGCGCGGCTTATATTGCACCTCGCACGATTCCACCGTGCCCTCTACCAGCACCGATTGCCCCATCGGCGCATCCACCATGGGGTAAAGATGCGTTTCGTCTTCGTAACGCAGCGGTAAGTGCAGCACCAGATCAAAAGGGCGTATCAGCCCTAATTTAGTAAGGCGGCTTTTCAGTGCTTCGGGTAAGACGGCTAGATCCATGACTTTTGAACGATCGTTCGATTGAACGCTACTTTAGGGCATTCGTGACGTAAGGGAAAGGGAAGATATGGGTTTAGGGCTAAAAACGCCAAAATTGAGGATAGAAAACTATTTTCACACTGCCACCCTCGGCAAAACAATCTCAAAGATGGCGCCTTCCCCATCGGGGCTGCTCACGCTGATGTGCCCGCCAAGCACCGACTGAATAATGTTGTAGCTGATATGCAAGCCCAAACCACTGCCCCCCTGCCCAAGCTGGGTGGTAAAAAAAGGCTCAAAGACACGGCCAATATGGTCCTTGCTGATGCCTCGGCCATTATCTTTAACGACCAGCACCACATGCTGATCACCTTTTGCAGCGCCTTGTACGCTAATTAAGCCATGCTGGCTTGCTTCGAAGCCATGCACGATGGCGTTGATAATAAGATTACTCAGCACTTGCCCAAACGCCCCCGGAAAGCTATCCATTTGTAAGCCATCCGCAATATCTAGCTTTAGCTCATGCCCCGCCCCACGTAGGCGGCTAGAAAGCATCAGCACCACATCTTCACATTCTGTATGCAAATCAAACAAACGCCGCTGATCCGAGGTTTGATCGACGGCAACTTGCTTAAAACTAGTAATCAAGCCTGCAGCCTTAAGCAAACAGCGCATCAATAAGCTAGATGACTCTTCCGCGCTTTGGCAATAACGCTCTAGCTCTGATCTACGCACATTGCCAGCCTGTATTTGCTGCAAAAACCGCTCACTATCTTCACGCAGGGTGCTGGCCACTAATAAGCTATTACCAATCGGTGTATTCAGCTCATGCGCCACACCGGCCACCAAGGAGCCTAGCGATGCAAGCTTTTCACGCTGAATCAGCTCGCCCTGTGTTTGACGCAACTCACTCAGCGCCTGATCGGCCAAGCCCTGCGATCTTTCGGCGGCGGCATAGGCGGCGGCATTATCCAGCGCAATCGCACCATAGGCAGACAGCGTTAAAAAAATAGAAAGCTCACGCTCGCCGTAAGCATGATAGCTAGGGGTTTGAATCGACATCACTCCTAGCAGACGATCTCCAATCAGTAGTGGAGCAAAGAGCAAACTCAGTGTTTCGAGTGTGCCAGGCACCCAAGTAACATCTTCATTATCAGGCTCTAAATGAATTAAGACTTCTCGCCTTTCACGCGCGCAACGAGCAATTTTAGAGATTGGACTATTTAAAGCCGTGCCCTCACTCGTTACCGCCTTACCGTTTTCAATGCCAAACGCCATATTCAGCGCATCTTGCTGCTCATCGAGTAGAAACACCACAAAGCTGGTGACATCAAGCAATTGATCAACATATCGATGTAAAGATTTAAAAACTGCATTGGCATTAAGGCAAGCCGTAATCTCCCGCCCTATCGTGCCCAAGGTTTCTAAAGTAGCCGTGCTGGTTTTAAGCGTGGCGGCAACTTGGCGATGGTGCTCGGTTTCTGCATGAGCACGCTCAACTTCAAGGCGAATTTGCATCGCCAAGGTACGTTTTTCTACATCAAGGGAATAGGTCTTTTTATGTGCTGCAGCGGCGGCTTGGCTGTTTTCATAAGCGGCAACAAAATTGCCACATGCAGCATGGGCGGCCGCGATTTCTGTATATAAATCAAACGACATGCCATAACCACGGATCGTGGCAACCACCACCAACTCTAAATTTAAAAAATGTAAAGTGGCCGAAGGTGCGCTCATCCCCTCGGGGGCAGGCAAAGAAAATGCCGCATGCGTTTGCGCCATAATATGCAAAGCATGAATTTGCCCCTCTGCATTATCATGCTCACGCGCCAGCTGCAGTGCCGCATCTGCTTTATGAATAGCGGCTTGTGGCTGGGCCAGCATAAATAGCGCCTTAGCCTGGCCACACCATGCAATAACCAATAAATCAGGCTCGCCTAGCTCATCGTGCAGAAGAAGCTGAGCCTCTAGCTTGCTAAACGCAGCCAACCCTTGCTCTGCATGGCCCATATCCAGCTCAAGCTGCCCTAGCATTTTGAGCCCTAGCTCATAGTTGCGAGAGCCCATCAGCGCCTCAAGCAAAACTAAAGCTTCTTGTACGCAAACCATGGCTTCGCCGAATCTAGCCAGCTGGCGCATGATGTCGCCCATCAAAATCAAACAATAACCAATACTTGCAGGCCAGCGCGTATTGCGGGCTAAGGCAAGAGACACCTCCCGCCACTCAAGCCCTGCGCCTAAATCACCCATAATACAAAATGATTCAGCCGCATTATTCGCCGCCACCAAAGCCTGCCTAATTTGTCCGCAATCAAGCCCCACCCGATAGGCCAACAAATAATGCTTAATAGATATACCTAAATCGTTGGTGAGCGCGGCAACGGAAGCCCTCGCCATGGCAAGCCAAGTCAGTGTGGATGCAGGATATAGCCCATCAAGGGGAAAGGTGGCCTGTAAAGCAAGACCCGTTGCAACTGGATCTCGAAATGCGGCATACACCAAATGGCGCGCCTGCACGATTTGAATGCGTAAAGGATCATTGGCAAGCCGATACTCCACCAAAGCAGAATCCAAACTCGCAACAACCTGTGCGACCTTGCCTTCATCAATAAAAATTGAGGCATTCAGCCAGTGGCTATCACCGACGCCAAGCCGATCTTCTAATTTAATAAACAGAGTCAAAGCCAAACGGTTCAATTGCTTGGCAGCTGCAAAATCTGCATACAGCAATTTAATTTCAGCGCGTAGTAGCAAGAGACGAGCAGCCAACCGATGCAGCTCGATATCCTTATTGGGGATAAGTAACAGGGCCGCATCAGCTTGATCGGCCAACGCCAAGGCGCGTGTGCAATCTCGTTGTCGCAAGTACCAAGCCAGCCGCACCAAAGCAATCAGCAGCGCAACACCCTGCAATTTCAGGAGCTGCTCTTCCTGCTTTACGACATCCTGATTCAGTACGAATAATTCCATGATGTAAGCCTATTGATTGCACCAAGCGTATTAACCAACCACATTATCCCAGCAAGGCTTAGCAGGACTATTCAGCATTATATTTAGTAAGAGGGAATTCAACCTTTTCGCTTGAGTCGCCTACATAACAGCAAGCGCATCAGACAAAGATAAAAGCCAATACCACGCATCCTCATATCAAGATACAAAACAGCATAAATAGTACCGTGTAGCTAAATATGAATCAGCCGTTCGAGCTGACGTGGCGAACCCTTAGTTTTTAAAAGTTCTTCTATCCTTCACCAAGCTCAGGACAAACTGATCGTTGTGCTGGACAACTTATTTAATACTTAATACAAAATAACCATAATTAAAAGATTCTTATTCTTAATAAAAAATACAATACATTTCACCCACCTTACTTAATGAGCCACCAGAGTAAAGCGGCACAATGTGCCGATATACTTCTGCTCACCCATCAATATATTTCTAATATATTTAACACCCTGCAATTAACCACCCGCTTGTTGCAAATAAAAGACAATATTGCCTCACGTTTGCCCGCCAATTAATAAATATATATTTATCATTCTTTCGCACCGAAAAAATTTAATAGCAATATTCTTCAAAATATCAGCATAAACATAATGAAAATAAGTTGATATGTGGAATTAATAATTTTACATGTCAGTAAGAATTAACAAGAAATAAAACACCACCCCCCTTTTATTTCAACATACTGACAAAAAAATACAGGTATGGTGTCAACAATAAGCGCACCTACTCAACAAAATAAATCGTTGATTTAAATAAAAATTTTAAAAAATGACTCATTTTAAAGATGGTTGGATTAGTGTTAAACCCAGCTAAATCTTTCATATTTTTTACAAAAAACCACGTATAAAAAACACTCTCCCCTCCCATTTCTACCCTGCCACCATCGCTTCACTCCAAGTGTTCTGTTTCGGTCAAATGGTTACATATCGTTACACTGTAAATAATACCACCTGCTAATTTTTAGCCAGCAAGCCGCTTGTCACTAAAACAAATACGAAAAATCGTTTAAAACACACGGAGCCTTTTATGAAGATGAAACGACTCACCATAGCCATCGCGATGATAGGCGCAGGCGCAGTAATCCATGCGCAAGCAGCAGAAACCGTCAACAAAGTTGAACGCGTTGAAGTCACAGGCTCCAATATCAAACGCACCGCTAAAACAGGCGCAACCCCTGTACAGGTGATGAGCCGCCAAGAAATTGCCAAAACCGGTGCCACCACCGTGGCCGAGCTGGTTGATAACCTAGCCTCCAGCAATAATGGCTATGCGCAGGCGCAAGCCGTGGGCGATTCAGGCAAGCCCGGTTTCTCTGGGGCCAACTTACGCGGCCTAGGCACATCCAAAACGCTGATTCTGGTGAATGGCCGCCGTATGGCGAACTACGCTTTTGATAGCGCAGGCGTCGATTTGAACTCCATCCCGCTTGGCGCAGTTGACCGGGTTGAAATTGTAAAAGATGGCGCTTCTGCGGTTTACGGCACCGATGCAATCGGCGGCGTAATGAACTTTATTTTGAAGAAAAACTTTGTTGGTGCAGAAATTGGCGGTGGCCTTGAGCAAACCTTTGACGGTGGTGGCGACGTCAAAAAAGCTAACTTTAGCTTTGGTTTCGGCAACCTAGACGAAGACAATTACAACGTCTTTATGGCGCTAGATGTCTCCAAACAAGAAGCGCTGGCCGCTAAAGATCGCAGCTACTCCAAAACATCATATATCCCCGATAAAGAAATCAATAAAACATCAGCCAATACTTTTCCAGCCACTATTCTCAATGGTCCAGGTGGCAAACCAGTTAATGTTGGCTATTTAACGGGCTGTGATCAGCCTAGATCACTACCAGTGGCAAATCCAAACTTTGCCACTGGTGGTAATTGCCGTTTTGATTACGCAAGTATTATTGATATTGTTTCGCCGCAAGAGCGCCTCTCCTTCTATAGCAAGGGCACTTTTAAAATCAATGACAGCGCTCAGGTTTTTGCCGATTATCTGTTTACCCGCAATATAGGGACTTATTCCTCTTCCCCTGTGCCAGTTTCAAGCGCCACAACATTTAATGGCGATAACTTACTTTATCCCGCCAATGGCAAATACGATCCATACAAAGGCACACTGGGTGATTTAAAACTGCAATGGCGCGGGATTGATCTGGGGCCACGCACCAACGAAGCCACCTCTGATCAACACCGCTTTATTGTGGGTGCCGAAGGCGAACTAGCTGGTTGGGATTATCGTGGCGCCTTAGTTTATGCATCCAATAAAACCGAAGATAAATATACCAATGGCTGGGTATATGAAAGTAAATTACTGCCTGCCATGATGAGCGGGGTGATTAATCCATTCGGCCCGCAAGATGCAGCAGGAAAAGCCGCACTGGAAGCCACTAAAATCACCGGCAAAGTGCAAAGCGGTGAAACCACCAATAAATCAGCTGATATTCAGTTTTCTAAAGAAATCTATGAATTAGATGTCGGTAAAGTGGGTTTTGCTTTTGGTGGAGATGTGCGTAAAGAAACCTACGCCTTTACACCTGAAGCCATTTTATCGGGGGGTGATATTTTAGGTGGCGGTGGTAACCGCCAGTCCACCAAGGGCGAACGCCTGGTTTATGCCGGTTTTGCCGAAATGGTTGTGCCCATCCTGAAAAACCTGGAATTACAAGCGGCACTGCGTTACGACCATTACGACGATATGGGCAGCACCACCAATCCTAAGCTGAGCTTTCGCTATCAGCCGATTGATGAAGTGGTGTTGCGCGGCTCGATCAGCACGGGTTATCACGCGCCCACACTGGATGATTTAAATCGCCCGACTAGCAAAACCAATACCGGTGGTAGCTACGACGATCCGGAACGCTGCGCGGCCACCAAGAGCCCACTAGATTGCAATTTACAATTGAATCTAGTGCAAGGTGGCAGCAAAGCACTGACACCTGAATTATCCACCAATTACACTTTTGGCTTTTTAGTTGAGCCAGTTAAAAATATCTCCTTAGGTATTGATTACTGGAATATCAATATCAAAGACCGAATTGATGTGATATCAGATGCGACTGTCTTTGATAACTACGCCAAGTACAAAGATAAAGTAGTACGTAAAGCACGCACCGCAGCCGATATTGCAGCGGGCTTGCCTGGTCTGATCGACTACGTAGATTCTAAATCACAGAATCTGGGCGAATTACGTACCGATGGCCTTGATGTATCTTTCCTTGCTGCAACGCCTAAAACGGAATACGGCACTTTCCGCTTGGGTGTAGAGGGTACATACACCATTAGCAATGAATATCAGCGCGAAAAGAATGGCGATTTCTTTGATAGCGTTGGTCAATATATCGACCTAGGCATGAACCCGCGCTGGAGACACAATCTGTCTCTGTCTTGGAATATGGCCGAATGGGGTGCATCACTAACAAACAACCTGACATCCAGCTATATCGACCAAAACCAAATCACCTACAAAGACCCTAAAACCGGCGTTGAATCTCAAGTCAATCGCACCGTTGAGGCTTATAGCACTTGGGGCCTACAAGGCACATACCGTACCAAAAGCATTGAGCTGACTTTAGGTGTGAAAAACCTGTTTGATACCGATCCACCTTTCACCAATCAGGCCGATCACTTCCAAGTGGGTTTCGATCCTAAGTACACATCCCCAAGTGGCCGTAGCTGGTATGCCAAGGCGAATTACAAGTTCTAAGCCGGTTTTAAAGCTGTAAATACAAAAAGGGCAAAGTCTGCATGACTCTGCCCTTTTTGTTTTGGTCCAAAGACTAAATCAATTTCCCCAAATCTTTTTCCACCATTTTCATCAATAAAGGCTGTGCTTCAGCCTTAGGGTGAAGCTGATCGGGCTGAAAGAGCGTGGTGTTTTTAATGACAGGTGCGAGTAAAAATGGCGTTAAGCTGATACTGTATTGCTTGGCAAGCCTTGGATAAATCGCGGCAAAGCCTTGCGTATAGCTTGCACCATAATTAGGCGGCATTTGCATGCCGATCAGATGCACTTTGGCACCGCTGGCTTTAGCCATTTTAATCATACTGCCTAGGTTTTTTTCCATATCCGCCAGCGGCAAGCCACGCAGGCCATCGTTGGCCCCAAGCTGCAGCAATACCATTTTTGGCTGATGTGTTTTAAGTGCCTGCGGGAACCTTGTAAGCCCTCCGGCAGTCGTTTCTCCTGACACACTGGCATTCACCACCCGCCATGCTTTACCTTGCTTAGCCAGATCTTTATCTAATAATGCAGGCCATGCAGCATGGGCTGCAATGCCATAGCCAGCAGACAGGCTATCGCCAAATACTAAAATTAAAGGCGCTGCGGCCTGCGCCGACGCCATACACACACTCAAACCCAATACGGATACGAAACGCCACATGAATCATCCCTCAGAAATAATGCTGGCCGTGCGCGGTCTGGGTAAGACAGTCAGCACCGCGGTCGAAAAACTTGATCTCTTACATGATATTGAATTTTCTCTGCCAGCGGGAGCCAGTCTTGCCATTGTGGGTAGCTCAGGTTCGGGAAAATCCACCTTACTGGCCCTATTAGCAGGGCTGGATCAGGCCTCGCGTGGGCAAATTACGCTGGCAGGTAAGGATTTAGGCAGCTTAAACGAAGATCAACGGGCCGAGCTGCGCGGGCAAGTTTCTGGCTTTGTCTTTCAATCGTTTCAACTGTTACCCGAGCTATCTGCCTTAGAAAATACCATGTTGCCGTTGGAATTAGCAGGTGAAAAAGACGCCGCAGCCCGTGCTACAGAATGGCTAGAACGCGTGGGTTTAAGTCATCGCCTAGAACATACGCCAAGGCAATTGTCAGGGGGCGAGCAGCAGCGTGTCGCCTTAGCGCGTGCTTTTGCGTCTAATCCGCAAATTCTTTTTGCAGATGAGCCAACCGGCAGCCTAGATGCTGCTACGGGCATGGCCATTGCCGACTTGCTGTTTCAACTGAATGAGGAAACCAAGGCCACGTTGGTACTTGTCACCCACGATGAAAAACTCGCGGCGCGTTGCGGCTGGCAGTTAAGGCTTTCTGCTGGGACGCAGATCGAGTTTTCAAGATCGCCGGAAGCAAGCCCCATCGTCCGCCACGAACAAAATGTCTGAATAAAGAGACTGCCGCGCTTGCCTTATTAGAGAGCTACATCTTGAACCACATCAGATCCTCAGAAAAAATTTGACCGTCCCATAACAACACCGACGATTTGCATTAATGGAAAACCCCATGCACAAACTCAATTGGCGTTTGTTTTACCGCAGCTTTCAGGCCGGTGAATATCGCACCCTCTTAGCGGCGCTGATCATTGCCATTGCTGCCCTCACCGCCGTGGGGCTGTTGTCAGCAAGGATGGAGAAGCTGCTGGCGCTAGAAGCGAATGATCTACTGGCAGCGGATGCCGTGATCAGCTCAGATCACGCCCTCAGCGCAAGCTACAAACAGCAGGCAGAGCGCCTTGGCTTAAATACCGCAGAGACCGCTGTTTTTCCTAGCATGGCGGGCTTTAATGGCCAAGTGATGCTGTCGTCAGTCAAGGCCGTTAGCCATGCCTATCCTTTGCGCGGGCAATTAAAACTCGCGCCTGATGGCCATGTCAGCACCGCACCAGAGGCGGGCACTGCCTATGCTGACGCAAGACTGGCGGCCACTTTAAAGCTTAAATTGGGCGACACACTGGAAGTCGGCCAGCTCAAGCTGAAACTCGCCGCCATGATTGAGCGCGAGCCCGATGCCGCCATGGATTTCTCTGGCCTGCAGCCTCGTTTAATGATTAATCAGCAAGACTTAGCCGCCAGTGGCTTACTTGGTTTTGGCAGCCGTGTGAAATATCGCTTACTTATTGCTGGCCCGCCCGCCACCATTACCACATGGCATCAGGCGGTGCAGCCCAAGCTCTTACGGGGCGAAAAGCTAGAAGACGTGCGCGATGCCCGCCCCGAAGTAAAAACCGCTTTAGAGCGTGCCGAGCGCTTTTTGCGCCTCACATCCTTACTTGCAGGCTGCCTAGCCGCCATGGCGATTTTGCTGGCGGCGCGCCGTTTTGCCACCCGCCATTTTGATACCGTTGCCCTGCTACGTACCTTGGGAGCCAGCCGTGGCACGGTGCGCACCCTGCTGCTATCGCAACTGGCCCTGCTTACGCTGGCTGCAAGCCTGATTGGCGGCTTGCTGGGCTGGGGCGCGCAAAGCCTGCTGGTGTTTAGCATTCAGGACAGACTGCCTGCCGCCTTACCCGATGGCACTTTACTACCTTGGCTTGTTGCCTCTTTACTCGGCTTGGTGCTGCTGATGGGCAGTGCGGGGCCGATGCTGCTGGCGCTGGCGAATACCCCGCCGCTACGCGTGTTGCGCCATGAGTTAGAACCCAAAGCCAGCCTGATTTTACAATGGGCACTCACCTTTTTAGCGCTGTTGCTGCTGCTCTGGTGGATTGCTGCGGAAGCCAAGCTAGCTTTGATGGTCGGCGCGGGGATAGCTGCAACGCTGTTACTCGCTGGCGGCAGCGGCCTTGGCTTGCTCTGGCTCTTGCCGCGTATCTTGCCAGAACACCCGATTAAGCTGGCGCTACGCCAGTTGCTGCGCCGCCCTGGCCTCGCCTTTGCCCAGCTCGGTGCTTTGGCGATTGGCCTCTTAGGCATCTGGCTGCTTACCGTGGTGGAAGGCGATTTACTTAAAACATGGGAAGGCCGTGTGGCAGCCGATGCGCCCAATCATTTCGCAGTGAACATTCAACCCGAGCAAGCAGCGCAATTTGAACAACGCTTTATTAATCGACACATGCCCGTACCCGCACTGCAAAGCATGATTCGTGGCCGCTGGACCATGCAAAACAAGCAAGCCATCAAACCAGAAAACTTTCAGGAAGACAGAGCAAAGCACCTAGCAGAGCGCGAATTCAATCTCTCTTGGGGCGATATTATGAGTGCGGACAACCGCATTGTTGCAGGTAAGCCGCTTAATGATAGCCAGCCCGGTTTCTCGGTAGAGGCCAAACTCGCCACCACTTTAAATATCAAACTAGGCGATATGCTGAGCTTTGATATTGCGGGGACCACAGTCACCGCACCGGTAGTGAATCTACGCGAAGTCAATTGGGATTCCTTTCGCGTCAACTTCTTTGTGGTTGCCAGCAAGGCGCTTGTCGCCGATTTACCCACCAGCCTGATCACCAGCTTTCATCTGAGTGCGGCGCAAAAAACCATCGTGCCCGAGCTAGTGCAAGCGCTGCCGAACGTCACGATTATTGACGTGGGCCAAGTGCTGGCCGAAGTACGGCGGATTTTAGATTTATCTGCGGCAGCGCTGCGCTTGGTGTTTTTATTCTGCATCGCAGCGGGGGTAACGGTGCTGTTTGCCGCGCTCGACACCACCGAGTCTGAACGCGCCAGAGAAGCCGCCATTTTGCGCGCACTAGGCGCAACTTCGAAGAAACTGCGCAGCGTGTGGCTATCAGAAAGCCTGCTGGTTGGCGGCATTGCAGGCTTAATCGCGGGGCTGATGGCCAGTATTGGCGGCGTAGTGATTGGCCAGGAATTACTCGAGCTGCCTGTGGCCTTTAACTATTGGCTGCCTTTTGCCAGCCTGCTGGCTGGGGCCGTCATCACCGCTCTCGCCGTGCTCAGGCGTTTACATAAACTCAGCAAAACATCGCCTATGGTTTTGCTAAGGGATGCGGGGTAAGGATCTGGCTCTTATCAAACTACCTGAATACAAAGTAGGGCGTACTCGAAGCGAAGCGCAGTGCGCCGTTAACAGGGCAGACCACCAAACTGGTTTTTCCTGCACTAAGGCGTACTGCGCTATCGCTGAGCGACTAAAAACTGTCGCTCAGCGATAGCTTCGAGTACGCCCTACTTTTACAAGTTGAGTTAATTTGGGATTGATTTCGAGTTACATTCTTACAGTTACTTACAACACCCCAGAATCAATCCCACGTCAGCTGTCCCCCTTGATTCTCCCCATCTGAAAAAATTGCACCCAAGTAATCAAAGGCTATGCTGAATTTAAAACAGCAATGCGGGTGACATCATGGCTTTGTTTCTTATGTTTACTATGCTGGCCTTAGGCGTTCTTTATGCCGAGCTTTTTCATCGCGCCAGAGCACTTATCTTTCGCCACTACCCGGAGTTTGTCTTAGAAGACGAGAAACGCTGGCGGGAACAGTATTATCGCTATCCCGGTATGTTTATTGGCATTTTCAATAGTGAAGCCAATGGCATTACCGATCTGGTTTATTCCACCAGCTCGCGCCATGCTATTCCACTCGACGACGTATGGATTTTTGACGCGCTATTTCTTACTATATTGGCAATTAAATGGACGCTGGGCCTGATGTTTGTCTATACGATATTTTTTTAAATAAAAAAAGCCGACGCATTGCACGTCGGCTTTTGCCCATCAGATTGATGGCTTACTTTTTATTAAAATCTCCTGCATACACCACAGATAATTTTGCCGGGTCGATGTATTTCACCATCACCGCTTTAACCTGTGCCGGGCTTAAGGCTTTTAACTTGGTTTCAAAATCTGCGCTAAATTGCATCGTTCTGCCCAAGTATAAATTGCTGGCCAGAATGCCCGCTAAACTGCCGTCCTGAGTGCGCGATAATTGCATTTGCTGCACAAAGCTTTCTTTACCTAGCTTAATTTCCACATCAGTAAAGCCATCTTTGCGCACCCGCTCAATTTCCTCACGAATGCCTGCTTCTAGTTTGGCACGGTTTTCTGGTGCGTAAATTGCGTAAGTCAAGAAACTACCTGATTCATTCTGACTAGAAACTTGTAGGTTCGAGCCGCCACCGTAGCTAATGCCATCTTTCTGGCGAATACGCTCCAGAATTCTGGAATTCATACTGCCGCCTAAAAGGTAATTAGCAAAAGCTAGCGCCGGGTAATCAGCGTGCGCTTCACCTACAGGCAGTGCAATGCGGCCAATAAAAAAGGCATTGGCTTTATCAGGTGTAGGCTGTTTAATATCTAATGGTTTATTCGGCTGAAAAGGCTCATCTAAACGAGCGTAATCTTGCTTGGCATTCCAGCTGCCATACTGCTTAGCTAGCTGGGCTTTAATCGCTGCTTCGTCAAAATCACCCACTACAGCAACTTCAGCATGATTGGCTCCGTAAAACTCTGCCCAAAACGCTTTAAGATCTGCGAGTTTAGCGGCTTTTACTTGAGTAATTTGCTGCTCAAGACTGATATAAGCACGCGGGTCACCTTCTGGCCAAGTATTTAAATGGCTTTTTAGCAAATCAGAAGCAATGGCTTGCGGCTCTTTACGCGATGATTCCAGCTGCGCCAATTCTTCATTAATCAGCAATAAAAATTCAGCTTCATCAAATGCAGGCTGGCGTAAAGCGTCATTAACCAAATTCAATACTTTAGGTAATTTATCTTTTACCGTTTCTACATAAATCGAGAGCTGATTAACATCACCTCTTATTTGCAATTTGGCTTGTAATTGATCTAATTGCTCAGCAAATTGCTTGCTCGTTAGTTTCTGAGTGCCACGATCAAGCATTTCAGCGGTTAAACCTGCAATCAGTGTTTTGCCATGCAGATTTTTTTCATTACCCATATTCAATGACAAACTGGCCGATACTGTATTACCGCGAGTGAATTTAGACAGAAAAGCGTATTTCATGCCATTGGCAAATTGGCCGCTGTGCGTGCGCTTATCAATGTTTTCTGGCGAGGCAACAAAACGTTCGCCTTCGGCCATCGCAACACCGGGCTTAAACTGCTTAATTTGTTCGTCCAAATCAACTTTAGCAGGCAGAGGTGCGCGCTGTGGATTAGCCTCAGGAATAAACTCGCCCGTAGTGCGATTACTGGATTTTAACCAGGTTTGCGCCACACGCTGCACATCGGCTTTGCTTAAGGCTTTGACCCGGTCTCTTAATAAAAATAATAAACGCCAATCGCCATTGCCAATATAATCAGATAAGGCCACACCCAATTGCTCCGGGTTATTAAATACTTTAGCCATATCACTATCTATCTTGGTTTTAGCACGGGCAAGCTCTTCATCACTAATCGGATTATTTGCCAGATCTTCAATTGTATTAAGCAACACTTTCTTTGCCATAATGATGCTTTGATCGTTTTTCTCTAGCGGCAATATGGCATTCTGTTCGCTACGTAATTCCACACCAAACAGAATAAAGCCCGGCTCTTCCAAATTGGCCGACCATGAAAATACGCCGGTACCTAATTTGCTTTCTACGAGTGATTTATATAAACGGCCATTAGGCGTATCGCCCAAAATAATAGAGAGCGCTTCAAACGCAGCATAATCAGGATGCGCCGCTGGCACAGTATGGTAGGCCGCGCCCACAAACTGGCTCTCGCCCACGCGGCGAATCACCACGCTGCGCTCGCCATCTTGCGCAGGATCTAAAGTGTAGGTGTTTTCAATAATGCGTTTAGGGCGAGGGATAACACCGAATTTCTTTTCAATTAATTTCAGCGTTTGCAGGGTATCAAAAGAGCCCGCTACCACCAGTACTGCATTATCCGGCTGATAGTACTTTCGCCAAAAATCTTGCAGGCGTTTGATATTGACGTTTTCTACATCGGTACGCGCGCCAATCGTATCTTTACCGTAGTTATGCCATTGATAAGCCGCAGATAAGATGCGCTGAATCAGAATACGTGAAGCCGAGTTTTCGTTTTTTTCCATTTCATTGCGCACAACGGAAAACTCGGTTTTTAAATCATCACCCGAGATGCGCGAATTCACCATGCGATCGGCTTCCATAGAGATCGCCCATTCCAGCGTCTCTGGTTTAGCGGCAAAGGTCTCGTAATAATTGGTGCGATCCAGCCATGTGGTGCCATTAAATTGCACGCCGCGCTGGCTCATTTCTTCCCACAGCCTTGGATGCGCCTTGCTGCCTTTAAACATTAAATGCTCTAACAGGTGGGCCATGCCCGTTTCGCCGTAGTTTTCATGCTTAGAGCCCACACGGTAAGTGATATTCACCGTTGTGATGGGTTTGCTGGCATCGGGCACCAGCAATACTTTTAAGCCGTTGCTAAGCTCATATTCATTCATTCCCTCTACAGAACGAATCAGTTTCAAACCTGAAGCAGTGGCACTGCTGTTTGCAGAAGCCGCCGCCGGGCTAATGGAAGGAAGAAAGGCAAGGGCAAGCGCTAAGCTTAAAAACGTCAGGCGAGGTAGCTTCATAGTTTCCATCTTGTTAGAAAAGATAAGTGGCACATCATGACAAAGCAATAACTTACTTAATTATGTCCATACTTAAGCATAAATTGAAAGCAATTAACGGGCTCAAACAATACTTAAACTTGTAAAACCTAATAATGCTTCTTTTTTAGTATAGGGATAAGCCGCTTTTCAGGGCATGGCAATAGTGGGAAAGCCAAATGCCAAGTAATTAGCTACCATGCTAACTATTAGCCATAGAGATAAATACATGGATCCCATTAAAAACCAGCTGAGTATCTCGCTCCCTAACGAGCTAACCCAGCTCTCACGCCTGTATCGCAGTGCAGTAGATCAGTGCGCACATCGCTGCGGTTTAACCCTCGCCAGTGCCTGGCCTCTGGTCTTAATCGGCCGCAATAAAGACATCCGCCACGGTGTGCTGGCCGAAATGGTGGGGATAGAAGCCGCGTCTTTAATCCGCGTGATTGATCGACTTGTGGCCGATCAGCTTGTTTTACGCACGGAAGACCCCTTAGATCGGCGGGCCAAAATACTCTGTTTAACGAAAGAGGGACGCCAGCATGCCGGGCAAATCGAGATCCTGCTTGCCGAGCTAAGAAGCCACGTTTTTTCTGCCTTGCCCGTAGAAGACTTAGAAGCCTGCAACCGTATTTTTAGCCATATACGGCTTTCTTTGGAACAGTTTTTAAGCGAGCAAGCCGCGTGAAATTGCCCACATTTGGCGAAATATCTTTTTCGCTCAAAAGCTTTGCTGCCGCCATGCTGGCGCTATATATCGCTTTTAGCATGGATTTGCCCCGGCCATTCTGGGCTATGCTCACGGCGTATATTGTGGCTCACCCTTTTTCGGGGGCGGTGCGCTCTAAAGCCATTTATCGCGTGATTGGCACGGTGCTGGGCTCGGTTGTCGCGCTGCTGCTTGTGCCCAATTTAGTCAATTCGCCCGAATTACTGCTGCTAGCGCTCGCCTTATGGATCAGCCTTTGCATCTACGTCTCTTTGCTTGATCGCACCCCGCGCAGCTATACCTTTTTGTTGGCAGGCTATACCTGTGCCTTGATCGGCTTTCCCAGCGTCAGCATGCCGGGGGCTATTTTTGATGTGGCCCTTGCCCGCGTAGAAGAAATCACCTTGGGCATTGTTTGCGCCACGCTGATTCACAGCCTGATCCTGCCTGTGCCCGTCGGCCCTAACTTGCTGGCACGGATTGATGAAGCACGGGATAAAGCAAGAACATGGATACTTGATGTTTTAAAAAGCAGCAAAGATAACGATAGCGATCGACGAAAAATGGCCGGCACCATTTCTGAACTGCGCCTTTTAGCCACCCACCTGCCCTTTGATACCTCGCGTCTGAGCTGGGCCTCGAGACTAGTCAATGGCCTATGCGATCAACTCGCCCTAGCGCTGCCGCTGCTTTACGCCATTGAAGACCGTAAGCTGGCACTGGGCGAGATCCCCCCAGAGTGGCAGGCTCTGCTCAATCGTATCGCCGCCTGGATTGAAGCGGGTACCGATGCCGCACAGGCCGATGCGCTTTATGCAGAAATTGCTGCGATCAATCCCAAGGCCAACGCGCAAAGTACCTGGCAAGATGTGCTGCTGATTAATTTGGGCACGCGGCTTACGGCGCTGATTCAGTGTTGCACTCATGCAGCAGAGATTCGCCGTGCGATGAATCAGTCATCCTCGATACTGAGCGCTGATCTAGAAAAAATTCTGATCAAAACCAATACCGATAAACTGCACCGAGACAGAGGCCTTGCCTTTAGATCGGCACTTACGGCCTTTTTGGCCATTACCCTTAGCGGCGCTTTCTGGATTGCCTCCGCATGGCCATCGGGCATGATGGCACCGGTCATGGCGGCCATCGCCTGCTCGCTTTTTGCCGCGCTGGATGATCCTGCCCCCGCCATTAAAGCTACTTTTATTCTGACAGTAGTTACCATTCCCCTCTCTGCTTTTTATCTGTTGGTGGCGCTACCCGCCACCCATAGTTTTGGCATGCTGGCGATGCTGATGTTCCCTGTGTTTTTTATTTTAGGCATTTTTATGATGCGGCCAGCCAGTGCTTTTCCTGCACTGATGATTACCTTGGTGCTGGCTAGCACACTGGCTTTGCAAGACACCGCAATGGCCGATATGAATACCTTTTTAAATAATAAATTTGGTGAATTAGCAGGCATCGCCAGTGCCCTTGTTGTAACGGGGCTTATTCGATCTTTATCAGGTGAGTGGGTCGTTAATCGCCTATTACTTGCCGGCTGGCAAGATTTAGCCAAGCTTGGCAAGGCAGCAACACCCGATAAAGCCTTTGCCTCACGCATGATAGACAGGCTAGGTTTACTTGCGCCGCGCTTAGCCACCCTGAGCGATCCCTCCCCTGCCGCCAGCGTGCTCAATGATTTACGCATCGGCCACGAAATGACCATTTTGATTCAGCACCAGGATCAGTTGCCCTTGCATATTCAGCCACTGCTCACGCAGCTATCGCAATACTTTGCAGGCCGCGCCAAACAGGCGATCCCTTCTACGAATCTACTTAGCCAATTAGATAGCACCTTGCGTGGGGCCATTCAGGAAACCGCCTCGGCGGCGCAGCTTGCCTTGATTGCCGCCTTAGTCGGCATCCGTCGTGATTTATTCCCAGATACCGTAGCAAATTTATCTCATCAACCCATCGCAGACTTATCGCAACAAGCCATAGCCCTGCCCAATCATCAGGACGAAAAACCATGATTAACCTTGCTTGTTTTCGGCCCGCTCAGGAGCCTCAGCAATGATGGAAATTGAATTGTTTGGCTTGTTTATGCCGCAGCTCTTAGTGCTCAGCATATTGGCCTTTCTACCTTACTGGCTCACCCGCTGGGTTTTTCAGCGGCTTGGCGTTTATCACTGGGTATGGCACCCAGCGCTGTTTGATACGGCACTCTACGTCATCCTTTTAGGCCTTATCAACACGCTTCTATCGAGTTAAAAATGAAAAAAATAATCCAGATTCTGATTACCTTAGCCGTAGTGGCCGCTGCCATTTTTATCGGCATGCGTTTATGGAATCACTATGAAGTAGAGCCCTGGACAAGGGATGGCCGCGTGCGCGCACAAGTGATTCAAGTGGCTCCCGATGTGAGCGGCCAGGTCACCGCGGTGGCCGTGCGTGATAATCAGGAAGTGAAAGCAGGCCAGCTCTTATTTGAAATTGACAGGGAACGCTTTGCACTCTCGTTACGCCAAGCCGAAGCGGCCGTACAAGCGCAGCGCAGCGCTTTAAAGCAAGCGGAACGAGAAGCCAGCCGCAACAAATCACTCGGCGGCATTATTTCTCAAGAAAGCATCGAGCAAACCCTTTCAAAAGTTGAATCCCTGCAAGCCGCGCTAGCCCAGGCCATAGCTAATCATGAAGTAGCCAAGCTTAATCTGGCACGCTCACGCGTCTACGCCTCGGTAAATGGCGTGATTACCAATCTGGATTTGCAAAAAGGCGGCTTTGCTACCGCTGGCAGACCCACACTGGCACTGGTTGATCGGGATTCCTTCTATGTGGAAGGTTATTTTGAAGAAACCAAACTGGGGAAAATAAAATTAAATGCCCCCGTCACCATGAATATCATGGGGCAAAAAATAGAAATTAAAGGCCATGTAGAAAGCATTGCCGCAGGGATTGCGGATAGGGATCGCGGTGCCAGCAGCAATCTTTTGCCCAATATCAACCCCACTTTTAACTGGGTGCGCTTAGCCCAGCGTATTCCGGTACGCGTGGCCATCGATCAAGTTCCAAGCGAAATCCATCTGGTGGCAGGGCAAACGGTGACGGTTAAAGTCCAGCCTGCAGACAAGAAGCATCAGGCCGCAGGGCCAGCGGCAACTGCAAGCTCCCAGCCTGCAGCAAAGAAATAAGAGATGATCATGAAAATACCTTTATTCGCCATAATTGCCTTGGCGGGCTGCGCGGCCGTTGGCCCTGATTACCAAGGCCCGAAGGATAGCAAAGTAGATAGCAGCGCCGCACAAGGCGGTTTTTTAGACGCTAAAAGCGAAGCAACCCTGCCTAAAAACTGGTGGCAGCTTTACCGTGAGCCTGCACTCAATAAACTGGTTGAGCAGGCCTTTACCGCCAACACCGATTTACGCCAAGCCGCCGCTAATCTCGCCCGCACCCGCGCCTTATTGGGTGAAGCACAGAGCCTGCAATCGCCCAATATCGGCATGAGCCTTGCTCCTGGCTATGGCCGCCCTTCTGCTGCCGCCAAAGGTTTACCCAAAGCGTTGGACGACGATTTTAGCTACGACACCGGCGTAAGCGTGTCTTACCAATTTGATTTGGTCGGCAAAATCAGTAGAGGGATTGAAGCATCACAAGCCGATAGCGAAGCTGCCAAAGCGGCTTATGATTTAGTCCGCGTCTCTGTTGCAGGCGAAACCACCCGTGCCTTTGCCGATATCTGCTCATCGGGCAGGCAGCTGCAAGTGGCTGAGCAATCGGTCAGCTTGCAAAAGCAAAGTTTGGGTTTGGATGAAAAGCTATTTAAAGCAGGCCGAGGCACATCCTTAGATGTAGTGCGTTCACGCGGGCAATTGGCTCAGTTGCAAGCAGCCCTGCCGCCCCTGCAAGCACAGCGCCGTATCGCGATGTACCGCCTTGCCGTACTCACCGGTCATGTGCCTGAAGCCATCGAATCGGTCTTGCCTGCGTCAGTTTTGCAGTGCAATACCACACCACAACTCGCCAGCACGATTCCTAGCGGTAAAGGCAGTGATTTACTGCGCCGCCGCCCGGATATCCGCCAAGCCGAACGCAGCCTAGCCGCAGCCACCGCCCGCATTGGCGTGGTAACGGCCGATCTTTACCCGAGCATCAGTCTAGGATTAACCGCAGGATCCACCGGCGCTTTAGATCAATTTGGCGATAGCAACACCATGCGCTGGGGCATCGGCCCGCTGATTTCATGGACCATTCCCAATACGGGCGCAACCCGCGCCAGAATTGCAGCGGCCACAGCGGGTGCAGATGGTGCATTGGCGAAGTTCGACTCCACCGTGCTCACCGCCCTAAGAGAAGTAGAAAGCGCCCTCACCGTTTACGCAAGGGAGCTAGACCGCAATGCAGCGCTGACCAACGCCAAAGCGGCCAGTACCGAAGCAGCCAAACAAGCGCAACAACTCTATAAATCAGGGAAAACATCGTATCTCACCGTACTCGACGCCAACCGCAGCCTAGCCAGTGCAGAAAGTGCCCTCGCCAGCTCGAACGCCGCACTCACGAGTAATCAGATTGCGGTGTTTATGGCTTTAGGCGGGGGATGGGAGGAATAAGTTTTATGGGCTGTTAAGACACAATAAATCTGAGGCTTTATAAAGACGCATTGCGCCGTGTGTCCGTCACGGTCATACGGCGTAATGCTGCCAAGCAATAAGGCATTGCCTTTGCTATTAAACGTGGGCGTGCTGCTCTGGCTCAACAGAAAGCCGCATGCCTACTGTCTTTAAAACGGCTAACAATGTTTTTAAGGTCGGATTACCTTTGGGTGACAATGCGCGTCAACTAGCTACACTTAAAAAAAGTCCCCTCCAATGAGTTACGGCGTAACCAAGCGATAGTTACGCCGTAAAAATAAACCACATAGAGCCAGATGCTTTTAGAGAACCAAAAACCTTAAGCGCGCAGTGCGATCACTTCAATTTCAACCATGGCATCTTTTGGCAGACGCGCGACTTCTACGCAGCTGCGTGCTGGGTAGCTGCCTGTGCCTTCAAAGAAACGGCTATACGCTTCGTTGACTTCGGCAAAATGGTTTAAGTCTTTTACAAATACCGTGGTTTTGATGATATTTGATGCGTTCAAGCCCGCTTCAAGCAAGATTGCCGCTACATTGGCTAAGCACTGAGTGGTCTGTGCGCTAGCTGTTGCTGGCATTTCGCCTGTAGCCGGATCAATAGGCAATTGGCCAGAAGTAAAAACCAGCTGGCCAATATCTTTAGCTTGTACATAAGGACCGATGGCGGCTGGGGCATTGCTGGTGTTCAGGTCTTTCATGGAGTGTCCTTTAGTCAAAATAAAAATTAATGCTGTATAGACAATGATAACACCCCAAGCGGCGCGGCTTAAGTGAAGGTTACCCAATGAGTTAAGAACGCCAGCTACTACACATAACTTTACACAAACAACACATGCGCTTTACCTCGGTCAACTATTCTGCAGTTGTTGCAAGCCATCTTGCAAAGCCAAACTACTCTCAAGGAAATCACCATGTTCAGCGCACTTAAAGCCAAATTTCAACATCGCCAGATGAAACGCCGTGCAGCTATTATTGCTGTAATGGGGCTTTCTTTAGGCGGTTTAGCTTACGCAGCAGCACCTGACAATTGCGGTGGCAGGCCCGGTATGCGTCACGGCAATCCTGAGCAAATGCACAAAATGATGCAGGGCCGTTTAGATAAAGCGTTGCAAGAAGTAGGCGCAACAGATGCGCAAAAAGCCCAACTGAATCAACTTGCCGAGCAAGCCTTTAAAGAAATGAAAACGCAACGGATCGCGATGCATGCTGATAAAGATGAGCTGCGCAAAGCCTTAAGCCAAACTACGGTAGACACCGCACAGCTAGAAACACTGCGCGCAGCCAAGATTAAGGCAATGGATGAATCATCCCGTAAACTGACAGCGATCCTTAGCGACGCCAGCAAAATTCTGACTCCGGAACAAAGGCTTAAACTGGTAGAAAAAATGGATAGAAAAGGCCGTAAGCACGGTTAAGCAAACTTGGCTTAGCGCTCTAAATACGCCGTCATCCCCGAGTGCTTTAGTCGGGGATCCAGCAGCACAGCTGGATTCCCGCTAGCAGCCTGTCGGACTTAAGCGATCGTAGCGAGGGGAGGTCCGGCTTGAGACAGATTTCATGCATTTTTGAGGCGAATAGCTGGCTATTCAACGAGAAAATGCGTGAAATATGGCCAAATCCGGCTTTTCCGCAGTAGATCAGTCTTAAGTCCGACAGGCTGCTAGAGTCATGCGGGAATGACGTCATTTAAAACACCAATAAGCCAGCATTAATCCAACCACAGGAATCTCATGTCCAAGCAGCTTTTACTCATCGACGACGACGAGCGCCTTACCGCCATGCTAGCCGAATACTTGCGGCTGCAAGGCTTTGCGGTGGACGTGGCGCACGATGGTAAACGCGGCTTAGCAGCCCTTGCCAGCCGCAGCTTTGATGCGCTGATTTTAGATTTAATGCTGCCCGATGTAGACGGCCTTGATTTATGCAGGCAGATTCGCCAGACCCAGCCGCTGCCCATTCTGATGCTTACCGCCAGAGGCGATGTCACCGATCGGATTGTAGGGCTGGAATTAGGAGCCGACGATTATCTTGCCAAGCCCTTTGATGCAAGAGAACTACTCGCCCGATTACGCGCCATCTTGCGCCGCCAAAACAGCACTGACAGCAGCTTGCTCACCTTTGGCAAGATAGAAATCGACGCCGATGCCCGCAGCGTAATGGTTGCGGGGCAAGCGTGCGCCATCACCAGCTACCAATTCGATTTACTGCTGTGCCTTGCCCGCCACGCCGGTAAGGTGCTGAGCCGAGAACAAATTTTAGATCAGGTACGCGGTGAAACGCTGGAAGCCTTTGATCGCAGCATCGACGTACACATCTCCAAACTCCGCGCCGCGATTGGGGACGATTCCAAAGCCCCCAAACGCATCATCACCGTGCGCGGCGTGGGCTATGTGTTTGCTAAAACAGAGGATTAATTGATGCTCCGTCGTCATTCTCTTTTTAGTGCCTTCGGCACGTTGATTTTGGTGCGGTATCCCCGCGGGGGACTCACTTTCTTGTACGGCCAAGAAAGGAAGCAAAGAAGGCCGCCCCGACCAGCACGAAGGCCCCTCACTGCGGATAATCAGCTCGGCGACAAAGGCTGCTCGCTCGCTGCCTCGCTACCCCTTTGCCGAAACCCCGAGCCGCTTATTCCTCGCTTCGGCGTGCTTCAAGGGGTGACTTAAGCCCCGTGCCACGTACCGTGCCATGATAAAGCCTAGATTATTATGCTTAGAGGATATTGAAACACCTTAATTCAAAAACTGTTTTTCTCCGTGAAACTCCGTGTCCTCTGTGTCCTCCGTGTTTCAAGATTTGGGTTTTACTCCGTAATATCAGCAGCAAATGACAACATCAACAGGCATAGCACCTTAAGCGCCTTACTTCTTTAGCCTTAAAGGACTCCTCGTGCGGCATAAGCTTTACTGGCAGATTTACTTTACCGTGGTCGGCAGCCTGGTTTTATTTGCGCTGCTTGCGGGGCTGCTTTATCAATGGCATGACGATCCGCCGCCCAGACGATTAATCCATGGCGCCGCCAATTTGCTGGCGGCTGCGCTTCCACCTGCTGATCGGCCTATCGGCACACAAGCAGCTGCATTTACTCAGCTGACTCAGGAATTCGATATCCCGATTAGCCTTTATGCAGCGAACGGGCAAATGATTGCCAGCGTGGGAGAGCCTTTGGAATTAAGGCGGGGCAAACCACGTATTTTTCAATTACGCCTACCCGACCAGCGCCTGATTCTGATTGGCCGCCCGGCGCATAGGGAAAAAAGCCCCGGCCTATTGGCAGGCTTTGCCATGCTGGCTCTTGCCATTGCCATCGCGGCGATTCCATTGGCGCGTAAGCTCAGCCGCCGCTTAGAAGCGCTCGCTAATCAGCTGGATGCCTTGGGCGAAGGGGATTTTTCGGTGCGGTTGCCGGTGCATGGCAAAGACGAAGTATCGCGGCTATCGATTCACTTTAACCGTGCTGCCGGGCAAATTGCCGAGCTGCTGAACGCGCATAAAAACCTACTCGCCCATGCCTCGCACGAATTGCGCTCACCACTGGCTCGCTTGCAAATGGCCGCCACCCTACTGGGCGATCATGCCCCCGTCCATTTGCAGAAAGAACTCAGCCAGAATATCAGCGAGCTTAATGAGCTGGTCGAAGAAATCCTGCTGATGAGCCGCCTTGATGCAAGGCCAGAAAGCCTGCAAACCCAGCGCCTTGATTTGCTTGAGCTATGCCAGATTGAAGCCGCGCCTTATGCAGCCAGCGTAGCTGGCCCTCATACCGAGATCGAAGCCGACCCGCGCCTCTTAAAACGCTTAATTCGTAACCTATTAGAAAACGCCAACCGCTATGGCGCCGCGCCATTAAGTATCCGCATTGATATTGAGGCCGATTGGGTGCGGCTTTACATTTGTGATCAGGGCGCTGGCATTGCAGCCGCTGCCCAGCCACATATCTTTGAGCCTTTTTACCGCCCGCCCGGCACACCCGAGGGCAAAGGCGGCCATGGCTTGGGGCTGGCGCTGGTTAAACGGATTGCCGAGCATCATGCTGGAAGCGTTGAATATCAATCGCCGCCAAGCGGAGGCAGCTGTTTTAAAGTGAGTTTAAAAAGAAGCACTCAAGCTTAATCTGCAATAAATATCCCGCCATTTTCTAAACAAAAGCCCTCGCTTCTGAAGCGTAGCGTCTGCTTGCTTTTGCACCTGCTCGCCCGCTTAAAATAAGCCAACACACATTCTGCATCGCCTTCACAAAGGCATCACCGAATCGTCACGACCAAGTCACATGCTTTCCGCATAGTGGATATCAGTTTATATAGGGCCAAAAGCTTGCCCCGGCACGCTTTCTCTTAATCGCAAAAATTTTTGTAAGGCCATCCACATGCTGAAATCCTCACTCCTTGCGCTGACTTTAGCCATCTCTGCCGCTAGCCACGCCGGTCTGGCTAGCGGCGATATGGCTTTCACTACTTTTAATGCCGATGAAGACGGCTGGGCCATGGCCACTTTTGTTGATATCGCAGCCAATACCAAAATCTATTTCACAGATAATGAATGGAATGGCGCTGGCTTTAATAAAGGCGAGAGCTTTCATCAATGGCTAAGCGGCTCTGCAAGCATCGCTGCAGGCACGGTGATTCGCTTTAGTGCTACAGATGATGCACGTAAGCTCTCGTCTTCCTTAGGTTTATTCAGCCGCAGCAATGTATCTGGCAGCAATAACTTTGGGCTAAGCCAATCTGCCGAAACGGTTTATGCCTATCTCGGCACCTCAGCCACTGCCCCCACTACTTTCCTAGCAGCGATTTCTACTGGTGCTTTCAGTAGTGCAGAAGGCGGCTTAACAAATACCGGCCTATCGATTGGCAATGGTGCAATCCGGCTAAAAAATGGTTCTGATTTCGCGGAATACACCGGTTTACGCACTGGCCAGGCACAGATGAGCGATTACAAAACGCTGGTCAATAACACAGGCAACTGGTCTGATCTAGGCAATGGCAACTTTGCCAATCTGGCCGCCAATACCAGCTCTTTCGGTAAAACCATCACCCCCGTACCAGAGCCTGAAACCTACGCGCTGATGGGGCTGGGCATGATTGCTTTACTCACCCGCCGCCGTAAGCTGCGAGTGTAAAGCAGGCTGTATTTTGAAAACGGGTGCATGCCAAAGTTTGCACCCGTCCTAAAGTTGGCTCCTACCGTAGCTCAATCCGCAGCCAACCATTGATACATCACTAGCGTATCCACAAAACCCAGCTGCTTATGCCGGTAAGCTTTAGGCACCCTGCCCACCACTTCAAAACCCAGCTTTTGCCACAACGCCACCGCCACGGTATTGCTTGAAACCACAGCATT
The DNA here is from genome assembly GCF_042664895.1 of Iodobacter arcticus. NCBI lineage: Bacteria > Pseudomonadati > Pseudomonadota > Betaproteobacteria > Neisseriales > Chitinibacteraceae > Iodobacter > Iodobacter arcticus. The sequence continues at coordinate 249,282 of NZ_JBHTBQ010000044.1, read as the reverse complement.
AAATTGCATGGCTTTAAAACCCAGCGCCAAAGCACGCTGCTGTGAATGCTGGCATAGCGCTTTGGCCACGCCTTTGCCTCTGGCGGCATTTGCCACCATATAGCCGCAATTGCTTACATGAGCGCCCGGCCCGCTGGCGTTGGCTTTAATGTAATAAGAGCCAAGCACAATGCCCTCTTCTACTGCCACATAAGTCTCGGCGGGCAATGTGCACCACAGCTCAAATGCTTGCCGCTCGTTTAAATCGGGGTCAAATGCATAGGTTTCTTCTGCTTGAATAACAGCAGAAAAAACCGGCCAAAACTGGGTAAATAACGCTCGATCCATTGCAACAATATTCATCAGTACTCTTCTCAATCTGCCTGAAGATAAGCAGGCATGCGGGTTTTTAAAAGTTTTTCACGCTCATCGCCAATGCTTTTCCAAATGCACGCGCTGACTTTAGGGTGCTCTGCATAAAAATCTTTACTAAAAATTAAAAAATAATCTTTCTTGCTAATTTCCGGATCTAATCTTTTCACTTTTAAATGTTTATTTCGCAATAAAAAGGCCTCCCCCACATTCTGCTGGGTGGCATAGGCATCGATGCGGCCCGCATTTAATTTTGCAAAATTATTTTCAACACTCAGCGCCGCTTCATAAGGAATCGTTAAACGCTCTAAATCTTTAATCACCGACCAACCCAAATTAACCCCCACCTTATTCTGCAAATCATTAAACGCCTTGCCATCCCATGTGAGTTTCGATTGTTTATTTACAAAAAAAGAATAACTCAGCGTGGTTAAGCGCTGCCCATGATCGGGCACTTCACCCCGCATTGGATATACCGCAAAATCGGCCCTTTCCTCGGTATAAGAGAGCATCAGCACGCCCTGCACCAAATTGGTTTTTAAACTATTTAATAAACGTAAAGGAGGTAAGCGCTCCAGCTCTAGCAGCACATCACAGCGCCCTGCCACTGAGCGAATTTGCTCAATCGCAATCCCCGGCAAGGGCTGCAATTGCAAGCTATCACCCATAATATATGGAGGGGATGACTGCTGATTAACCCCGATACGCAGCGTGACGCGTGCCTGCGCGCCCGTTGCTAATATTAAAGCCAAACCAACGATAATCAGCGTTATGCTCTTCATGCCTTTAGCTTAGCAGCTTCAAATGAACAAAACCCCCTTCACACAAGCAAGCTGACACTGCTTATAATCTAGCCTCTGCTCACCCTGGCCATTTTTATGTCTTTGCCGCAATACTGGCGCACCCCGCTCTGCCTTGCTCCCCGCCCTTTACACCCCTGGCTTACCGAACGCGGCTCTCTTACCGCCATGCTGATGGCGCATTTTCCTGAGATCTCGGTCAAAGTGCTGTTTCAAGGCTGGCAAAAAGCGCATCTAGACGAGGCAGATTGCCTAGGCAAAGCCCAAATTGCCTGCCGAGAAGTACTTTTGAAAAGCCAACACACCCCGCTGGTTTACGCCCATAGCATCACCAGCGCCGCTGCTTTACGCAAAGGATTTCATTTATTTGGCCGCACTGGCAGCCGCCCTTTAGGCGCATTACTCTTTGCGGATCCCACCATCTGCCGCTCTCACTTAAGTTGGTGCTGCATCGATCAGCGCCATCCGCTCTGGCAAAAAGCACAAGCCGCGGTCGGCACATTGCCGCAAAAGCTCTGGGCAAGACGCTCGGTATTTTATGCAGGCAGTGACAAGCTGCTGGTGACCGAAGTATTTCTGCCTGCGTTATTCACATAGCACGGAGTGGTAGGCTAGCCAAAACACGGCAGCAGTATGCCTTTAGCGCAAAATACCCCCAAAATGTAAGCAATCACTTTCGCCTTGCGAAAAGACCATAAGCCTTGACGCCAGCGCTTTCCAGCAGCAAAGTAAGCGCACATTTTTTGAAGCTGACTCACCCTATGCTATCCCGACTTCCTGCTTTCGCCCGCCTGATGCGTATCGATAAACCCATCGGCACTTTATTGCTGCTCTGGCCAACATTATGGGGGCTATGGTTTGCCAGCAATGGCCGCCCCGACCCGATGCTGCTCGTTATTTTTTGCCTAGGCACTTTTTTAATGCGCGCCGCTGGCTGCGTGATTAACGATTATTGCGATCGCGATTTTGATGGCCATGTAGAACGTACCCATGCCCGCCCCTTAGTGTCTGGTGAAATCAAACCCAAAGAAGCGCTATTGCTGGCGGGTGCCTTAGCCCTCACCGCATTTTTACTGGTGCTGCCTTTAAACCGGCTGACGCTACTGCTCTCTATACCCGCTGTATTTCTGGCGGGCACTTACCCGCTCACCAAACGTTTTCTGGCACTGCCGCAAGCCTATTTAGGCATCGCCTTTGGCTTTGGCATCCCAATGGCCTTTGCTGCCCAAACCGGCGATGTGCCCGCCTTTGCTTGGGTCTTACTGCTAGCTAATATTTTATGGACCATCGCTTACGATACCGAATATGCCATGGTCGATCGGCCTGACGATTTAAAAATCGGCATTAAAACCTCGGCCATCACCTTTGGCCGCTTCGACGTTGCCGCCATCATGCTCTGCTTTGTGGGCTTTCTCGCCCTGATGGCATGGTTGGGATTAGAGAGCCAGCGCGGCATCATTTATTTTATTTCCCTACTGATTTCAGCAGGACTCGCTCTACAGCAATACAGCCAAATCATGGCCCGCGAACCAGCCGATTGCTTTAAAGCTTTTTTAAGTAATAACCGAATTGGCGCGGTGATATTTATCGGGCTGGTGCTGGATTATTGGCTGTCCAGTTCTATCAGATAGGATTCAGGGCACAAAATGAACACTTCTTTAATCACAGATCACAGCAAGTTATTAGCAAAACTACACTCAACCCTACCCAATTTATTGGCGCTATATTTATTTGCTAGCCAAGCAAGGGGGGATGCCCATACCGCAAGTGATGTTGATTTAGCCGTACTGCTAGCAGGGTCGGCAGATGCGAGCATCCTATGGAATGTGGCGCAAGAATTAGCAATGATGCTGAATAAAGATGTCGATTTAATCGATTTACGCCAAGCATCAACCGTAATGCAGTATCAAATTATTAATGACGGCCACTGCTTATGGGCGGTGGATTCGCAAGCCAAGCTTTACGAGAGCTTTATCCTGAGCGAAAAAACCGCCTTAGATACTGCCCGTGCGGCTTTATTAGTAGATACAACACATACTGTGTATGACGGGTGGGCGGCAACCATTGAGCGTTGCGTCGCACGGGCCCGCGAAGAGTACGACAAAGATCCAGCCAGTTTTTCAACTAACTTCACGAGGCAAGATGCTGCAGTTTTGAATATAAAAAGAGCCTGTGAAGCCGCGCTAGATATGGGCCAGCATTTAATTCGCCGCGAACGCCTTGGCGTACCCCAAAGTGCCCGCGATGTATTCGAACTTCTCGCGCAAGCCCATTGGATCGATCAAAACTTAGCCGATAGCCTCAAAAAAATGGTCGGCTTTCGCAATATCGCCGTCCACGACTACCAAACCTTACAGCTACCCATTACCGTCATGATCATCACCCAGCATTTAGGTGAATTTACGCAGTACAGCCAAGCTTTATTGCTTAAAGATGCGCAAAACTAAGTCGTGACTTATCTATAACATTCTTCACCTCGCTCACAAGGAAATACTCCCTTGAAAACAGCCATCACCTTACTTATGCTCAGCAGTCTGGCGCACAGCAGTTTTGCCGAAACAAAGCCCGTAAACAACTTGCCCGGCCATTATTATTTGCAAGGTGTGCGTGAAGTGGGCTCCGAGCTGTTACTCGGCAAGGATGGTCAATTTCAATGGATGATGAGTTATGGCGCGGTGGATCAATACGCCCAAGGCACTTGGCTAGTGGATAAGGGCAACGTTTTGCTCGCCTCCACCCCTGCCGCAGAAAACCCTAGCTTTCGCTTATTTACCGAAGACGAAATGCGCATCCGTAAGCCCGCAAAAACAGGCACTTGGGTGGCTATCGTTGGCGTGCCACGAGTTGGGCCGACACCCGGTATTGAAGTAAAGTTTGAAAGCAAAACAGGTAAGACGCTCACCGCCATCAGCGATGCGAATGGTGATGCCATCGTTAATATGCCGGATAGCGAGGAATGGATGCGAGCAGGTTTACGTGGCGCAAAAAGCAAAAGTGACTGGCAATGGTTTGCGATTCCCGCAGAGCGCAAAAAAGACCGAATTGCCGCTTTTGCAAATAGCGATGAAAACCAAACCAGACCCGCTGCCTTTGAAAAACTACAACTAAAAATAGAAGAAAAAGGCCTGCGCATCAGCGACCAAGAAGCGATGCCTCGCGGCCTTTATACCAAGCAATAAACCACTTAAGCCTAGAGCTTGTCTGCAAGCTCTAGGGTCTGTTGACACTTCATTCACGGCTGCGTTGGCTGCAGTTTTGGGGCTGAACAAGGCAAAAGACGCGAGGTGGTACGAGTACCATGAGCGTCTTTTAACGCCGTGCAGCCCCAAAAATGCAGCCAACCCTCTGCGTGCGAGGGCTTTTCCTCGCTCAGCAATGGGGCTGAGTCGGAAAATAGCCATTCACTGCGTTATGCTCCTCGGAAATAACCCGTTATTGCCTTCGTCGCATGCCTTGTGCTTGGCCGTTTTCCGGCTCAGCGCAATTGTGAATGAAACGTCAACAGACCTTAGGCTTAATCAACCACGCAACATCTTCTCTGCCCAGAAAATTCCGCTGACCGTTTTGCCATCGGTAATCGAGCCATCCAACACACCTGCAATCAAATCATCGAGGCTCACCGCCACGCATTCTACAAACTCGCCTTCATCAAGCTGAGGCTTGCCCGCTGTTAGATTTTGCGCCAAGTAAAAATGAATTTCTTCGTTGGTGTAGCTAATGATGGGATGGTGAACGCCTAGCTTTTGCCATTCTTGTGCGGTGTAGCCCGTTTCTTCCAAGAGCTCCCGCTTGCCGCAAGCCAGCGCATCTTCACCCGCATCCAGCTTGCCCGCAGGGAACTCCAAATACACGCGGTGCATAGGGTAGCGATATTGCCGCTCCATCAAAAGCTTGCCATCGGGCAACACCGGAATAATCATCACCGCACCAGGGTGGATCACATATTCACGCGTGGCATGGCTACCATCGGGCAAGCGCACGGTGTCACGGTTGATATGCAAGAGCGCACCATCAAACACCCGCTCGCTACTGATTTTTTCTTCGATTAAATGTTGATCTTTTTGCATGGATTCCCAGCGTTTTAATAATTAAAAAATTCTGTAGACACAGAGATAGATAAGTACACAGAGGTCACGGAGAAAAAAGAGGAAAACATCACTGCAATACCCCACCACGCCACAGATTGAACTTTTCATCAATGTTCAAAAGCCGTCATTTTCGAATGTTTTTATCGGTAATCCAGTGGCAGGACTAGACCCACTCCTATCAATTAAAGCAAAAGCATGATTTTTCGTAGGAGTAGCTTTAGCCGCGAAAGCTCCGCTTATAAAAATATTCACAACTAAATCAGTTTTTACAGCACAGATCCTTAAATTGACAGTATTGGTATAGAACCTCGATAGCAGCACTCGAAGATAATCGCTACATAAAAAAATCATACTTAGTTTATATGAAATTAAAATTATTTTTTACTTAAAAAAACACAATCAGCTCCAGATTTAAGCAGTTTCAAACCAAAAAATATAAAATAAATTTTTATATATAACAATTGTTTGTGTGATTTTATCGACAGTTTTAGATGGTCTATTATTTTATTTTGTTATCTTTGTGAATGTTTCCAAAGCTGGCCTCACAAGGATGCAAAAAATGAATGCCGTATTCCCATCTGAATTTGAGCGTACAGCATCAGATCTGGCTGAAATTAAACAACAGTTACTTGAGCTGGGTGCTGACAAAGCGCTTTTAAAAATTTTACCCAAAAATGCCAATGATAAAAATCAGGTTTACTGGGCCAGTAGCTTCAGCTCTCTGTATAACAATTTTGACCTTTCGCTCGCCGAGCGCGGGACAAGTACCAGCCTGACCAAAGACAGCTCACAACCTGGATCCAGAATCCCTGAAGCCGTGTTTAATCATTTTTCATGGGCGAGGCGAGATGGTTCACTGATTAAAGCCCGTAATGTAAAAGCAATTATTTATACCCAATATCCTGAAGCACGTCTTTCCGGTTTTTTGACGATTGAAAACACAATGCCGCAGTCGCTTTCAATTACTTATACGAAAGCCCAGCCAGAAATCAAACGCCTGCTGGTGCTTGGCCGTCTGCCTGGTGGCGCATGCGTGGCACTGATGTATTTTGATTTGTCTGCAAAGCTTATTCGTGAAGTTGAAACGCTACAGAGTCTGGAAGGCTCCAAAATCTGCAAGCTTCTGCAAATTAAGCAGAGCTCGGCCGGAAAATTACTCCGCCAGTTGGGTGGCGTGGTTTCCAGACCAATGAAGGGCTGCCGTCTAGATGCTTTAGGTAATACGCTGCCTTTTACCGGTACGCAGGTATGTGGTTATACGCTGGAGCATGCACTGGGAATTATTCCTAATTCTGGTAAAAACGGTGATTTGTATGGAATCGAGCTAAAAACCCACACTCAGGTAAAAGTGACTCTGTTTACACCAGAACCAGATTTCGGGCTATATGCGGAAAGTTTTAACGATTTCATGCTGAAATTTGGCAATGATAAAGGAAGCAAGGGTGAGTACCGACTGACCGGTATTCACCGGGCAGGTGAACGCTGCAATAGCTCTGGGCTAACACTAAAAGTACGCGAATACCGGGTAGCCCCCAAAAGTAAGCAGTCCAAGCCTGAGTGGGTATGTGATGCTGCCGGTAAAAAGTTGGCTTTCCCCTATAACCCGGCAACATCCCTAACCTCAAAAATGGACGCAGTTGAAGTCGTGCTGGAAGATGATAATGGCTTTATTGCTGCGGGCTGGAGTTTGGAACGGCTGATGAATAACTGGGGAGTAAAACACAATGAGGTGGTGTACATTTCGGCAGAAAAATCGGCGAATACCAACGCAGAAGAAGTCAGTGCAGGATTTGAGTACCAAGTGACTTATGCTCCAAAAGTGATTTGGTGCCAGGAAACATCGGCTGAGCATTTGCTGCGAGCGATCAACAATGGGGTGATTTTTCTGGATCCGGCCCCTAAATATGTACCAGCAGATCCCTCTAAAAATAAACGCAGGGCTCAATGGCGGGTTAATGATGTGACAAAAGCCATTTATACTTTATATGAGCATGTAGAGGTACGCGACCTGTCACAAGGTTAAATTTTTACTGACTAATTTCTGCCACACCGGGCGATGGGCAGAGTTGCTGTTTTGTTAGGCAAGCCAATATCCACCGCGTCACTTCCGCCAGCCCTAGCCCTGACGAGCAGAGGCTGCATTCCCATATGATAAGAACGCGCCTAGCCCAGCGCGATTAATCTTTCAATATTGCACTGATCACGTCTGCGATTGCCGCTGATTTTTTCACCCCAAAATTCAGACCTGGTTTTAGGCAAACGGAAATATTTGCAACTATGACCATGCCAGAAACAACCATGAATAAATATCACGGTATGAAATTTTGACAGTACAAGATCAGGTTTACTGGGAAGGTCAGCCTGATACAGCCGGTAACGGATACCGGCTGTATAGAGGCCTTTACGAATCAGCAGCTCAGGGCGTGTATTGCAGCACCGAATCGCCCGCATATTCTTCGTGCGGGCTTGCAGGCTGTGTACGTCGGTCGTCGATGTCCAGCCGGAGTTGTTCATGTCTTGCCGCAATTGCTGCTGTAATACGAGGTTGCATCAGCCGGGCAATAGCTGAAAATACCGGTACAACAACAGAATTACCAAACTGTTTATAAGCTTGGGTATCTGAAACCGGAATCCGGAATTCTGCGGTTCCGGCAGCGTCATATCCCATCAGCCGGGCGCATTCACGCGGAGTCAGGCGGCGTGGCCGGTATTTAATATTCTGCGGATCATAAAAATCTTTGCTGCGGTCAAAGCCACGATCAAGCAGAATTTCAGAGCCGTCCTTGTAGTAACGCGCAGACAATGTGCGGGTGATGTCGGTTGCTCCGACCAAACCATAACCAAAACCATTGCCTTTGGCTTTATGTTTAATCGAGTAATTGAACAGGTATTCCCACAGTTTTTCTGTGAGGATGTATTTGCTATCAACCTGCGGTTCCAAAATATCACCCAGAACGGGCTTCACTCTTGGGAAAAAACGGCGGATATCCCTCAGGGTAAATCCTTCATGAATACCCAGATCTTTGCGAAAACCTACCAGCGCAATTCGTTCACGGTGTTGGGGTACAAAATGCTGACCATCTACAACTTTTGGATCGGTCGGGCCATCGTAATTTGCATCTGCAACCCAGTAACCCAGCTCATCCAGTGCTTCCATGATGACTCTGAATGTCTTGCCCTTATCATGACTTTTCAAATTCTTGACGTTTTCCAGCAAAAAAGCCGCAGGACGTTTGACCTCCAGTATTTTGGCCACATCAAAAAACAGTGTTCCCTGTGTTTTGCATTCAAATCCGTGTGCCCGGCCCATAGAGTTTTTCTTGGATACGCCGGCAATTGAAAATGGCTGGCAAGGAAACCCCGCCAGCAGCACATCATGATCCGGAATCATCCGGTCAATATTTTGAATCACTTCATCATCCGTAACATCATCTCGATCGCTCAGGGTGACTTTGCGGATATCATCATTGAAGCGGTGCAGCGGGTCTGCATAATGATTGGCTTTGTAGGTTCTGACAGAATAAGCATTCCATTCACTGGTAAATACACAGCGCCCGCCTGCGGTCTCAAACCCTTTGCGAATACCACCGATCCCCGCAAACAGATCAATAAAATCAAAACCGGGCCGCCGATAATGTGCCGGACGCGCTGGCAACAGAGTTTGCAACGCTTCAAATTCATGATGACTCAAGCGGGGGCTGGCCTTGCCGTTAATCCAGCGGTTGATGGTTTCCCGGCTCCAATGCCCCGGAGTAATGTCGTTCAGAAAGCCCGCGACAAATTTTTGGTCATATATTTCTAAAACTTTCTGGAGAAGCTTCAATTCTTCATTGTGTTCGGACATACCGGTAAACCTTCATGCTGGGTTAAATCTATGACGAATTATCACACAATTAACCCAGCGAATCCAGAACGAACGTTCTGCTTTACCAAGATGTTTTTACCGTATATCGGATACAAAAGAAATATCCTACAGCAGAGAAACTTGAATTTTTTACGCTCTAAAAAAATAGCGGTGAACCGGCATTCTTGGATCAACCGCTAAAACTGACATGTTGCATTTACTACAAAGCCATTTTGTGCAATAGCAATTACAACTTAACACTGCTGCTATTCCATATTTTACGTGCGTATTCGCTGATGCTGCGGTCTGATGAAAAGCGGCCCATTCCGGCCACATTCAGCAGGGCTTTTTTATGCCATTCCAATGGCTTTAGATACAGCGCATCCACTTTTCCTTGCACTTTTACATAATCTGCAAAATCTGCCAGTAATTGATAATGGTCGCCCCAATTGACCAATAAATCAAAGATAACTCGATATCGCTCTGGCTCTTCCGGGCTAAAAAAGCCGGAGGCGATTTGATTAAGCACTTCATGCAAGACCGGATCAGCCTCGTAAATCGCACGGGGATCATACGATTCTTGCCGCAGGCGCTGCACATCGTCGCTATTATTGCCAAAAATAAAGATATTATCTGCCCCCACCGCTTGGCCAATTTCTATATTTGCCCCATCCAAAGTACCAATCGTCAATGCACCATTTAATGCAAATTTCATATTTCCTGTGCCCGATGCCTCAGTGCCTGCGGTGGAAATCTGCTCGGATAAATCTGCCGCAGGGATAATGATTTCAGCAAGGCTTACGCTGTAATTAGGAATAAACACCACTTTCAGTTTATCGCCCACTCTAACATCGTGATTAATTTTTGCACCTACATCATTAATCAGGCGAATTAATAATTTGGCCATTTTATAAGCCGATGCCGCTTTTCCCGCAAATACCACCACCCTTGGCACAATGGCAGCATCTGGATTTTTTAGAATAAAGTTATAGCGGGTAATCACATGCAATACATTAAGCAATTGCCGTTTATATTCGTGAATACGCTTTACCTGTACATCAAATAAAGCGTCAGGTGAAATAACGCCACCGAGGTGCATAGCGATATAGCGTACTAAGCGCTCTTTATTGGCCCGCTTAGCCGCCATAAAATCGCCAATAAAACCTGCATCTTCAGCCAAGGGCTTTAGCTCGGCTAATTCATCTAAATTAACCCGCCATGTTCTACCTATTTTTTCGTCGATCAAGGCAGCTAAAGGCCGATTAGCCTGAGCCAGCCAGCGCCTTGGCGTAATGCCATTGGTCACATTGGTAAAGCGCTCTGGATAAATCCGCGCAAAATCAGCAAAGATGGTCGATTTCATTAATTGTGAATGCAGTGCCGAAACACCATTCACTTTATGGCTAGCCACTACGGCAATATAAGCCATGCGAATTTTCCGCTCCCCTGATTCGTCCACCAAAGAAACGCGGCGAATTAACTCAGTATCTCCTGCAAAACGTTGTTTTACCTCGGCAAGAAAGCGCTCATTAATCTCAAAAATAATTTTTAAGTGTCGGGGCAGCCAATGCGCAAACATTTCCACTGGCCAGGTTTCCAGCGCTTCGCTCATTAAAGTATGATTAGTGTATGAGAAAATATTCTGCGTATATCCCCAAGCGACATTCCAATCCAGATGATATTCATCCATTAAAATACGCATTAATTCTGGCACCGCCAATACAGGATGCGTATCGTTTAAATGAATGGCGGTTTTATCGCTAAGTTGATTAAAATCTTCATGGGTAAATAAATAGCGATGCACAATATCTTGCAAAGAAGCAGAAACAAAAAAATACTCCTGCCGCAATCTAAGCTCTTTACCATGCTGGGTAGAATCGTCAGGATATAAAACTCTAGATACATTTTCGCTATGATTTTTTTCTTCTACCGCCGCAAAATAATCGCCTTGATTAAACATATGTAAATTAATACTGCGCGAAGCCCTAGCCGACCAAAGCCTGAGTGTATTGGTAGCCGTTGTTTGATAGCCGGGAATAATATAATCATAAGCCATCGCCAATACATCTTGCGTATCCAGCCAATGCACCGTATTGCCTGTGGTTTCTATTCGCCCGCCAAATTGCACCACATATTGAGTTTCATCACGGGGGAATTCCCATACATTAAGGGCTGAAAGCCAAGTATCCGGTGCTTCAACCTGCTGACCATCAATAATGCGCTGCTTAAACATGCCAAAATCATAGCGTATTCCATAGGCAAACCCCGGCACGCCCATGGTGGCCATTGAGTCTAAAAAACACGCGGCCAATCGGCCCAAGCCGCCATTACCCAACGCCGCATCAGGCTCGTAATCCAGAATCTCATTTAAATCCACACCCATTTCATCGAGTGCGGCTTTAACCGGCTCGAATAATTCCAGCGCCAATAGCGCATTAGATAAAGCACGGCCAATCAAAAACTCCATTGATAAATAATAAACCCGCTTTAAATCCTGAGAATACTGCGCCCGCGTAGTACGCATCCAGCGCTCAACTAATCTATCCCGCACAGCCAAAAAAGTCGCATTCAGCCAGTCTTTAGGCTGAGCCACAATGGGGTCTTTGCCAATAAAAAACACCAGCTTATTGGCAATAGCATGTTTTAAAGCATCGCTATCATTGCCGGGAGAATCATATTCAAAAGAAACCGTCATTGGGTGCTCCTTTAAAAAACGCGTGGAATCGTCGCCCTAAATCATGTGATTTTCTTAGTGTGTGCAAGTGTTTTTCTTGCGCACCGCCCTTGGTGCAGAGCGACTTCGTCGTTTCACACCCTACGAAAAGCCTATCCTTTTAAAATGCAGAATGCCGCACAAAAGCACTTACTGTAATAGTGCCTTCAGCGTTCTTTGTAGCCACATATTTTGTCCTCATTCATCAATCAACCTTTCATACAAAGCCACATACTGCGCTGCCGCGGCGCTCCAGCCAAAGTCGGCTTGCATGGCGCTGCGGCGGGTTATTTTCCAGTCTTTTGGCCGATGCCAAAGGATGAAGGCGCGGCGCAGGGCGCGGGTCAGGGCAGCTACATTAAAATCATCGAAGACAAAGCCGGTGGCGCTGGCGTCTTCTAGGTTTTCTAGGCTGCAATCGATCACGGTGTCGGCAAGGCCGCCGACTCGGCGCACCAGCGGCAGTGCGCCGTATTTTAGGGCGTAGAGCTGGGTGAGGCCGCAGGGCTCAAAACGGCTGGGCACGAATAGCACATCGGCGGCGGCCATGATGCGGTGCGAGCAATCTTCGTCGTAGCCAATTTGCACGGCAATTTGCGCTGGATTGGCTGCGGCAGCGGCTTTAAATGCGTCTTCCAAGGCCGTATCCCCACCACCTAGCAGCACAAACTGCCCGCCACGGTGGGTGATTTCATCCAGCGCGGCCAGCACCAGATGCAGGCCTTTTTGTTCGGTAAGGCGGCTGACTACAGCAAACAGCGGCTGATCGCTGCTTTGATCTAATCCCATGCGCGTTTGCATATCCAGCTTGCACTTGGCCTTGCCCTGCATTTTTTCCACGCTGTAATTGGCGGCGATCAACGGGTCGAGATTCGGGTTCCAGACCTGATCGTCTACCCCGTTCAAAATGCCTGTCAGATCTGCTTTTCTGGTTCTAAGCAGGCCATCAAGGCCGCAGCCTTGCTCGTCATGAGTAATTTCGCTGGCGTAGCGCGGGGAAACGGTGCTGATATGATCGCAAAAATACAGCCCTGCTTTCATAAAAGAAATCTTGCCGTGAAACTCGATGCCTTCCAACGAAAAGAATTCAGGCGGTAATTCTAAACTGGCAAAAGCCGAGGCCGGAAACACCCCCTGATAGGCTAAGTTATGCACGGTAAATACGCTTTTTGCAGGCCGGCCCGCAGCCACTAAATAAGCTGGCACAAGGCCCGCATGCCAATCATGGGCATGCACCAGCTCTGCCCGCCAAAAAGGATCTAGGCCACTGGCAAGCTGTGCCGCTACCCAGCCCAACAGGGCAAAGCGCAGGTGATTATCGCTATAAGGCTGCTGGCCCACGTCCAGATAGGGGCTACCGGGGCGATCAAAGCAATGCGGCGCGTCGATCACATATGCGGCAATGCCACTATCCGTATGGCCAAATAGAATGCTGATCGGCCCCGCCATGCTATTCACGGCGGCGACTTCACCTTCAATTTTTAGCCCCGCCAAAATCGCCGGAAAGCCAGGCAAGAGCACGCGCACATCACACCCCAAATCCCCTAGCGCCAAGGGCAAAGCCCCCGCCACATCAGCCAGCCCACCGGTTTTTAACAACGGAAACAGCTCGGCACAAACATGTAACACACGCATAGATGGCTACCCTTGATGTTAGGTTTTAGCAAACTTCGTCAACACAAAAGCCCCCAAACCCAAATCTTGAACCACAGAGAACACGGAGGACACAGAGTTACACAGAGAAAACCAAATGATTCAAAGATGATATGTCCGCTTTAGGCTTTGGCTAGAAATCAACAAAAACAAGGCAAGCCGTGATCCCCGAGTGTTTTTATCGGAAACTCAGCGAAAATGACGCTATTTCAAAAATAGGACGTATCAGGTTTTCTCCGTGAGACTCCGTGTTCTCTGTGCCCTCCGTGGTTCAAGATTTGGGTTTCACTACAACTTCGCCAGCATTTCTCTTGTCACCAGCACCACGCCGCCTTCTGAGCAATAAAAGCGGCGCTCGTCGGCGCTGCGGTCTTCGCCAATGACGGTGCCTTCAGGAATTTGGCAGCCTCGGTCTATCACGCAGCGGCGCAGGCGGCTGGAGCGCCCTACCGTAACCGAGGGCAAGATCACCGCCGAATCGATGGTGCAAAAAGAATGCAAACGCACTTTAGAAAACAGCACCGAGTTATTGACCAAAGAGCCAGAAACAATGCAGCCGCCAGAGACGAGGGAATTGAGTGTCATGCCGTGGCTGCCATTGATATCCTGCACAAATTTTGCAGGGGAAAGCTGCTCTTGGTGGGTCCAGATCGGCCAATTTTTATCGTAAATATCCAGCTCAGGCAGCACCGAGGCGAGGTCTAAATTGGCCTCCCAATAAGCATCTACCGTGCCCACATCCCGCCAATAGGGTGGCGAATTGGGATCACTAGAAACGCAAGATGCACTAAATGGATGAGCCAGGGCTCGGCCCTCCGCCACAATGCGCGGAATAATATCTTTGCCAAAATCGTGGGAAGATTCTTCATCGGCTAAGTCTTCGGCCAGCATGCGATTAATATAATCAGCATTAAAAACATACACGCCCATCGATGCCAAAGCCTTATCGCTTTTATTAGGCATGGCAGGCGGATCGGTGGGTTTTTCAATAAAAGCAGTGATTTTTCGCTGTTCATCCACGGCCATCACGCCAAAGGCGGAGGCTTCAACCCGATCGACTTCGATGCAGGCAATGGTGCAGGCGGCGTTGTTTTCGACGTGATCGAGCAGCATGCGGGAGTAATCCATTTTATAAATATGGTCCCCCGCCAGAATCACCACATATTGCGCTTTATAGCTGCGGATAATATCCAGATTCTGAAATACCGCATCGGCCGTGCCGCGATACCAGTGTTCTTCGTCCACTCTTTGCTGAGCAGGCAAAAGATCAATAAATTCATTCATTTCATTGCGCAAAAAAGACCAGCCGCGCTGCAAATGCCTGAGCAGGCTATGCGATTTATATTGGGTAATCACGCCAATACGGCGAATGCCCGAATTAAGGCAATTAGACAGGGCAAAATCAATAATTCGGTATTTGCCACCAAAATGCACCGCAGGCTTGGCGCGGTGATTGGTTAAGTCTTTTAATCGAGAGCCACGGCCACCAGCCAGCACCAGCGCCACGGCCTGATTAGGGAGCTGGCGAGCCAGAACCAGCTTATCAATTGCTTCCATCTCACCACTCCCATCTGCCTGCTTATATGAATATTAAGCAAGCTTGAGAGTAATTTCTTAGAAAGATTTTTAATCAGGCGAATCAACATGCCCGTGGGCACCAAAGTGCCCACGGTTTTACACCCAATACTGATGTGTTTTACGCTGGTTTTATTTTAGATTTAAGACCGTGGATTCAAAATACTTAAGGCCACCGCTTCGGCAATTTTAATACCGTCCACACCGGCAGATAAAATTCCGCCTGCGTAGCCTGCACCTTCACCGGCAGGGAATAAGCCCTTGGTGTTGATGCTTTCTAGCGTGTCGTTATCGCGCTTGATGCGCACGGGTGACGAGGTGCGGGTTTCTACGCCGGTAAACAGCGCATCGGCCATACCAAAGCCTTTGATTTGCTTATCAAACGCTGGCATTGCTTCACGAATAGCGGTAATGGCGTATTCAGGCAGGCAATCGGCTAAGTCAGTTAAATGCACGCCCGGTGTATAGGAAGGCACCACCACGCCAAACTCGGTGGATGGCTTGCCCACAAGGAAATCGCCCAGTTTTTGGGCAGGGGCTTGATACGTGCTACCGCCCACTTCAAAAGCCTTACTTTCCCACTTACGCTGTAGCTCAATCCCCGCCAGCGGATGGCCGGGGAAATCTTCCTCTGGTGTAATCCCCACCACAATCGCCGCATTGGCATTGCGCTCATTACGCGAATACTGACTCATGCCATTGGTGACCACACGGCCCGGCTCGGATGCCGCAGCGACTACCGTGCCACCGGGGCACATACAGAAGCTATATACCGAGCGGCCATTGCTGGCGTGGTGCACCAATTTATAATCTGCCGCGCCCAAAATCGGATGACCCGCACTTGGGCCGAAACGTGCTGTATCGATTAAGGCTTGCGGGTGCTCTACTCGGAAACCCAGCGAAAACGGCTTGGCCTCCATATACACGCCCTGCTCAAATAATTTGTAAAACGTATCGCGCGCGCTATGGCCAATTGCCAGCACCACGTGCTTGGAATGAATTTTTTCACCATTGGCCAGCTCTACACCTTCAACTTGGCCGTTCTTCAAAATCAGCTGCTCTACCTTGCTAGAAAAGCGCACTTCGCCGCCCAGCTCAATAATATTGGCACGCATGCTTTCAACCATGCTGACTAGGCGAAACGTACCGATATGGGGCTTGCTGACGTACATAATCTCGTCTGGTGCGCCCGCTTTTACAAATTCTTGTAAAACTTTATAGCCTAAATGCTTAGGGTCTTTAATCTGGCTGTAAAGCTTGCCGTCAGAAAACGTACCCGCACCGCCTTCACCGTATTGCACATTTGATTCAGGGTTTAGCTCGCCCTTACGCCATAGGCCCCAAGTATCTTTAGTGCGCTCACGCACCGCCTTGCCGCGCTCGAGGATAATCGGCTTAAAGCCCATTTGCGCCAGCAATAGCCCCGCAAACAAGCCACAGGGGCCCGTGCCAATCACCACAGGGCGATCAGTTAGCCCTTCCGGCGCGTGGCCTACGTATTGGTATTCAATATCTGGCGAGATCATGATGTGGCGATCTGCACTCAAGCGCTTGAGCACCGCCGCTTCATTTTTGACTTCTGCATCGAGGGAGTAGATCAGCAGAATGGCCGCCCGCTTACGCGCATCGTAGCTGCGCTTAAAGAGGGTGAAGCTGATCAGATCAGCTTCAGGAATCGCCAAACGCTTGAGCAGTGCTTGCTTTAGCTCGTCTTCCGAATGATCAAGCGGCAGTTTTACTTCATTTATTCTTAACATTCTGTCTTTCCGAAATTCAAGGTGCGCATGAGATGACTTTGTTTGATTATTTTAGACAAAACAGCGTATGAAATAAGCAAACAAAGTCACGCCACGCGGATTCAACCCGCTATTTTGCCGGTTTTCTGCGCATCGTGCAGAACTATGGCAGCGCAAATAAACCCGTCAGCAAATCTGCCAACCCAAAAAAGTTAAATCTTTTAAAAACACAGGCTTAAAGACCTTGGTTTTACGTAGCTCTCTTGCTTGGTAAAAAATGCGTTTCTACAAAATAAGACGGGTAAAACACACCAAATAATAGGTAAGAAAAACGACGGGGTTCACCACCCTACAAAGGCTATTTTCCTTAACAAAACGGCTCAAGTTGATACCTATAGAGGCACGTTTATCTTTTCCAACGCTGCAAGCTAGGGTGTGGACGAGTGCGCATAAAAACGGCCCCCTCACTTCTGTAGCTTGAGAAATACTATTTCTTTGGGTCCGCCTTCTTGCATGGAAAATTAAGAAACTCGTAATTAAAAACTAGAGCGGTGTAAGATCATCAAATAATTTAAGTGCTTCTTTTGCTAATTGTTTAGCAAATTTTTGCTTTTTTTGATTGTTTCAAAGCATATCTAACCCAAGGTCACAAAAAATTAACCTAACTGCAACACAAAGATAGTCTTGCTGCAAACTTTAAACCTTACTCTCGCGCCTCAACACAAGAACCCAATAACAGAAGAGAGAAAAGCAATGCGCATTACATTATTAGCCAGCTTAATTTGCAGCTCCTTAGTATTAGTAGCGTGCAATGACAGTGATACAGACACGCCCGTTAGCCCGCCGGCTACGCCAACTGTTGCTGCAGGCACCAAGCTTGATTTAGCAGTACTGCAAACCACCGACTTGCACGCCAATGTGCTGAGCTACGATTACTACAAAACCACCGAAGATGTCACCCTTGGTTTTGAGCGCACCGCCACGCTGATCGATACCGCACGTCAAGAAAACCCAAATAATCTGCTCGTTGACGATGGCGACACCATTCAGGGCACGTCCCTCTCTGATTTTCAGGCGCAAATTGAGCCAGTAAAGTGCGACACCCAGCTTGCCATTCATAAAGTCATGAGCGCCATGAAGTACGACGCAGGCAATATTGGTAACCATGAGTTTAACTATGGCCTAAAATTTCTTGGCCAAATCACGGGCAACGCTATGAAAGCCGGCCCGGAAGCAGGCCAAAACTGTAAAGGCCCGGATTTCCCGCTAGTGGTTTCTAATGTAAACAACGCGAGCGATGGCAAACCGCTGTTTGCGCCTTATGTGATTCTGGATCGCACCTTTAAAACAGCAGATGGCAAAGATGTAAAACTAAAAGTAGGCGTGATCGGTTTTACCCCGCCGGGCATTATGAATTGGGATAAGCGTAATCTGGAAGGCAAAGTCACCGTGTTGCCCGTCGTGGATGCGGCCAAAAAATACGTGCCGCAAATGCGTGCCGCAGGCGCTGATATTGTGGTTGCCCTCTCGCATGGCGGCATTTCGAGCGCGGCTTATAGCCCAGAAATGGAAAACGCTGTGTATTACCTAGCCAAAGACGTGCCGGGTATTGATGCCATTGTTTCTGGTCACTCGCATAGCTATTTCCCGGATGGCAAAAACTACGCAGATATCAAAAATGTCGACAATGTAAAAGGCTTGGTAAACGGCATTCCAACCGTCATGTCTGGCTTCTGGGGCAATACACTCGGGGTGCTGAAGCTTAATCTCACCTTTGATGGCAAGGCATGGAAAGTCACTAACTCGCAAGGCGAGCTTAAATACGTCAGCAGCAAAGACAGTGCGGGAAAAGTGACCGCTGTTCCCGTTAAAACCGAGATTGCCAAGCTGGTTGATAAAGAACATCAAGGCACGATCAAATATGTGAGCGCCGGGGTTGGTAAGAGCGAATACCGCATCAGCTCTTTCTTCTCGCAAGTGGGCCCAACTGCAGCAATGCGCCTGATTAATCTGGCGCAAACAGATTATGTGGCCAAGTTTGTGAAAGCCAATTTACCGCAATACGACAAGCTGCCTATCCTGTCAGCTGCTGCACCGTTTAAAGTCAACTTCCGGGGTACTGGCTTTACCGACATCATGGCCGGTGATGTGGCGATCAAAAATATTGCGGACCTTTACCTTTACCCGAACACGCTGCAAGCCGTAAAAATCAACGGTACTGCGGTGAAGCTTTGGCTAGAGAAATCAGCAGAACAATTCAACCAAATTGACCCTGCTAAAACAGCCGATCAAAACTTAATCAACAGCGCATTCCCATCGTATAACTTTGATCAAATCGACGGCATTACTTATGAAATCGATGTGACCAAAGACAAAGGCAGCCGCATTGTTAATCTAAACCTTGATGGCAAAGCGCTTGATTTAAAGGCTGACTTTATCGTGGTGACCAATAACTACCGTGCCAGCGGTGGTGGTGGCTTTGCGGGGCTAGATGGCAGCCAGATCGTGATTGATAGCGGTGGCGATGCCAATCGCGACATCATCGTTAATTACGTTAAAGAGCAAAAAACGCTGACACTGGCAAAACAGGGCCCAGTGGCCAACTGGCGCTTTGCCAAGGTCAAAACAGCAGGCAAAGTGCTGTTTGAAACCTCGGCTGATGCGGCAGCCGCCAGCGTAGCCGCTCAGGACAAAATCAATAATGTTTCGCTCGATTCTACCAAGGCAGATAAGAGCGCAGCGGTATTTAGTATTGATCTGAGCAAGTAATGATTCGCTGATCGTTTGATTTAAAAATCCTCAGGGTGCAGGCCCTGAGGATTTGGAGTTTTTATGAAAGCCTTATCCAAACCCATGCTTGCCCTCGTTGCCATCACGCTTTTTGCCACAGGCGGCATCGCCCTCAAGCAATATCAGCAAGACCAACAAACCCGCTACCTTGCCATGCCCAACGAAGCGGTGCAGCAATTACGTTTTGATGCAAAAAATGGTGCTGCACGTTTGCTTGAGCTTGCCACGGCAGGCCACCCGCTTGCAGCTCGCTTAATGGCCGAGCAAAGCACAGATAAACAAGCAGCCCTGCACTGGTATGAAAAAGCCGCTGAAGCAGGCGATCAGAAAGCCCGCTATCAGTTAGGTATGGCTTATTTAAAAGGTGATACCGTCAGCGCAAATCCAGAAAAAGCGCGGCTCTGGTTCAGTACCGCAGGCCAGTTGGGCGTTTACCGGCTAGGCATGATGACGCTTAAAGGTGAAGGCGGGCCCAAAGATCAGGCCAAGGGGATTGAAATGGTGCAAAGCGCTGCAAAAAGCAACGACCCCGCCGCGATCTACACGCTGGGCAATTGGTATCGCTATGGCGACTATCTGGCACAAGATCAGCATGCCGCCATCCGGCACTACAAAAAAGCGGCCAATCTGCAATACGTACCGGCACTGCAAGAGCTGGCACTCGCTTATGAAATGGGCGAAATGGGGCTGGATATCAACCCGGCCCAAGCTCACAGCCTGGGCGAAATGGCAGGCCATATCAGCCGCTGCAAACAAAACCATGAGCATGAGGTTAAGGTGTTTGATTAGCCGCCTAAAGCTTCCGGCATGCAAAAAGCCCACGTTCACCGTGGGCTTTTCTCTGCATGCGCCGTTTATTGCGGGTAGGCTGGCGTGGCTGCTGATAAATCCAGCCATTTGCCGCTGGAAACCTGATTAAATTTCTTTTGAGCAAGGGCATAAAACTGCTCTGTGGCAAGCGGCAGCTTTAGATCGGCCACCGAATCAAGCGCCATCTGGCTTAAAGGCAAGCCATACATAGCAAAGATTTTACGCACATCCTGCCCGATGATTTTGGAGCTAAGCACATAGAGCAGCTCATGATTACTGATGGTGTTATCTGCATAACGACTCATGCCATATTTATGACCGGTTGCCCATTCTTTTTTAACTAAGCGATCGGCCTTCGTCAGCAGGGTGAAGTAATCCATGCTGGCCTGCATGCCAGGCACGGCTTCATTGGCGCGGTATTTACTGAAGAGAAACGCTAGCTGAAAATGCACCGCCCGCATCGGGTCTTGCGAATCGCCACCCCAGAGGCGGTTTTCCATATCAGCGCGTTGCGCCTCACCGCTCTTGCCGCTTTGGCGGTTTTGTACAATGTATTGATAAAGAGCGGGGTGATCGGTGATATGCCCATTATCAATTCCTGTAAGAGCGTACTGGCGCATCATATGGGCGCTGGCAAGGATATTGTTATCGCATTCCACTAGGCAGCCTTTGCCATTTAGCTCGATATGCATCACGCGCTGCACGGTGTTGTGGCCCAGCTCGTGAGCGTGCCCCCAACCTGTGCCGCTGATACCAGCAAAACCATCCGAAGGGTTCCCAGAGCACAAATAGCCGCAAGCCGCTATCCAGCCCACAAAATGCTGCACACCCGGTGCACGGTGGATTGGTCCGTCGCACGTCCAGCCCAGTTGCGTACACAACGTGGCCACATTGGCCGACATCGGCATATTGCTATAGCCATTGGCAATATGGTTTGAATCGAACAGCATGCCTTTGATTTGATCGACGATATAAACTTTAGGCTCCAGATTGCCCATCGCCTCATTGGCATAATTAATCGTCTGCTGGATTTCCCCACCCACAAACTTAGCCGTTTGCCAGCCAAAATCTTTGCGCTTTAAAGCGGCAACGGCTTCATTAACATCCGCATCGCTTTGCACCTTGGTGAAATCAAAATGCGAATATTTGGCTGCGCCACGGATCTTTAGCGTCACACTTTGACCTGCTGTAGCGCCCGCATAATTCAAATAAAGCGGGCCACCAAAAGGGCTAACCAAGACTGTTTCACCGCTCGCTTTAAGAGGCAGCGCAAACGAATGCGGATGGCGAGGCCGCTTATAGCCCTCGCTCACTGCATCGGTGAGCGGGTTGCCCCAGCTACGCAGATAATTACTTTGCACGCCCAGCTTGCCGTTGCTTGCCAGCACTTCGATATAAACCGGCTTGCCGGGCACAGCCGCCCGGCCAATCGCCGTTATGCCATCGGCTTGAGCAATCGTCACTTCAATCGTTTCGGCACTACTGCTTACCGGCAATTGCTGCGCAGCCTGCGGCATAAAATCGCCCTGCCCCGCCCGGGCAACGGTGGTATTTGCCCGGTTAAAAGCCAGCCATGAATCAGAAGCATAGGTACGCAAAAACTCGGCAGGCTGAGTGCTGCGATTAATTTTTCCGTACTCGATATCCGGGCGGTATAGATCGGCCCACAAAACCAGCAACTGATGAAGATCGGCTGTAGACTCTGCAAACACTTCGCCACCCGTGCTTTGCAAGCTCGCTAACTCTTTATGCAACGCCGTAATCGCATCGGCAGATGATGTGTCTTTGCTTAAATCAAGGCTTAAGCTGGTGCTGCCCAACTGCTGAATAGCTTGTATCAACAGCGCTAACTTATCGCCCTGCTTCAGGGTATCGCTCAGTGTGCGCTGGCTGCCTACCGACATCCCCGCCGTGCTTGCAAAGTAATTACCGCCATAGCCACCCAAATCCATGCCCAAGGCTTGCAATACTTTACGCCCACCTGCCGAATCCCCCCAGCTTGGGTGCATATAGATCACGGCTTTGCCGCTTTCTAAATATTTGCGCACCTGGCGGCTTAGCTCTGCATCGTCTTTTACCCCTGCACCAAAAAACAAGACATCGGCATCTTGCCAACAGCTATTGTTGCTGGCGGCTAAATCACAGACCACGGCTTGCGGCGTTTTGCCCAAGCGGGTCAGCAGCTTAGTGACACTTTTGGCATCGTAGCCAGCGGTTGCAAATTTAATCGTGGCGGGCAGCGGCCCAGCCGCTTTGCCCGTCACCACCCAGTTAAAGGCGCGGCTAAACAAGGGGAAGTGCTGGTTTTCTTTTGACTGATCGGCCATCCAGGCCAAGACATCAGCGCCATAAGCCAAGCCTCTTCCCTTGCCATATTGGCTAATAGCCGCCATGCCCCGACCCTCATCCGACCAAACTAAAGGGGTGGCAATAGTCGATAGGCTTGGAGTAATTAAATTGCTGTTTTTGCTTAAATTAAGCGTCAGATCAAGGCTAGCACCGCCATAGATATCGTTCAGCGCGGCATTGTTCTGCTGCTGATAACGCTGAGCCAGCATTAAAGCCTGCTGCAATAAAAGCGCACGATGTGGAGCACTTAAGCCTGCCGTACTACCATTTTTAACTGCAGCCGCAATTAAACTTGCATCGTTGCTGCTGATCGGCACGCTGGCTGTGGATGAGGCCGTAGCCGGTGAATCAGAGCCACCACTGCCACCACAGGCAGTGAGCACGCCCAACATCAGCATGCTCAGAAGAGATTTATATTTCATCAGGGAAAGTGCCTCGTTGAAACTGCGCGATTCGCTCTAGTCCTTAGACAAGAACGGCATTAGATTTTCATGATATTACCAAGCGCGCCCAAGGTATGACATTGGTGTTTCTAATCAGTAAGGGTAAAAAAATCACCTGCCACTGCTCTGCATAAAACCCCTGCCGTCTATCAGGCTTAGCCGCCATCCGCCGTAACTTGGTCAAAAGTAATACAGACCATAAGGCATACCTTGATAAAAACTATCAATCACATTTAAACAATCAATTTGTTTTAACTATCATAAAAAACCATAATCGGTTTCAACAAGGAGCCACCATGCAGCAACCCACACTCAGGGAACTCTTTTGCGAACTGCTTGCCAGCTTGGTCTGGATGCAGTGATCCCAAATCTAAGAGGAAGAAAATCATGTCATCGAAAAAACTCACCACCCAAGCAGGCGCACCCGTTAGCGATAACCAGCACGCACTGACAGCAGGCCCACGCGGCCCGATGCTGATGCAAGATGTTTGGTATATGGAAAAGATGGCGCACTTTAATCGTGAAGTGATTCCAGAGCGCAGAATGCACGCCAAAGGCTCGGGCGCTTATGGCACATTTACGGTAACGCACGACATCAGCGCCTACAGCAAAGCCAAGATTTTTGCTGAAATCGGCAAGGAAACGCCGCTGTTTATGCGCTTTTCTACCGTTGCCGGTGAGCGCGGCGCGGCCGATGCCGAGCGCGATATCCGCGGTTTTTCGATCAAATTTTATACAGAAGAAGGCAACTGGGATGTAGTCGGCAATAACACACCGGTGTTCTTTTTACGCGACCCGCTGAAGTTTCCTGATCTAAACCACGTGGTGAAACGCGATCCGCGCACCAATATGTTTAATGCCAATTCGCAGTGGGATTTTTTCTCTAGCCTGCCCGAAGCCCTGCACCAAATCACCATTGTGATGAGCGATCGCGGCCTGCCTAAAAACTACCGCCAGATGCACGGCTTTGGTAGCCACACCTTTAGCCTGATTAATTCTGACAACACGCGCACTTGGGTAAAGTTTCACTTTAAAAGCATGCAAGGCATAGCAAACTACAGCAATGCAGAAGCTGCAGCGGTAGTTGCCAATGATAGAGAAAGCTCGCAACGCGATTTATACAACAGCATTGAAAACGGCGATTTCCCACGCTGGAAAATGTGTGTGCAGCTAATGACAGAAGCCGAAGCGGATAACTACGCGATCAACCCCTTTGATCTAACTAAAGTCTGGCCACACGGTGATTTCCCACTGCATGAAGTCGGCATGCTGGAGCTAAACCGCAACGCAGAAAACTACCATGCCGAAGTTGAACAATCGGCGCACAACCCGGCCAATGTGGTGCCCGGCATCAGCTTCTCGCCAGATAAAATGCTGCAAGGTCGCTTATTTGCTTACGGAGATGCACAGCGCTATCGCCTTGGCGTGAACCACGGCCATCTGCCGGTGAATGCACCCAAATGTCCATTCAGCAATTATCACCGCGATGGGCAGATGCAAATGGGCAACTACAACGGCAGCGCCTACCCAAGCTACGAGCCAAATAGCTTTGGCGGCCCGAAAGAAGACCCGAGCGTAGCCGAGCCGCCTTTGGCGATTCACGGCAGTGCCGATCGTTACAACCCGCTGCAAGATCAGCCTAATGATTACATCCAGGCCGGTGATTTATTTCGCTTAATCGGCAAGGATGGACAAGAGCGCTTGCTGGATAATATGGCTGGCGCGCTAAGCCAAGTAACGGTAAAAGAAATCCAAGTACGCCAGCTACGCCACTGCTACAAAGCCGATCCGGCTTATGGCTTAGGGCTAGCGAGTCGCTTAGGGATTGATGAGGCTGAGATTAAGTAAGCGGCATAGGTTTAAAACGTAGGGCGTACTGCGCTGGGCGATAAAACTTTGCCCAGCGCAGTACGCCCTACCTTACTACAACACATAAAAAACAGAGCAAACCACATTCAGTTAATAGATTTGCTAACCCAAAATCTCTGGCTCAACCAGTGTTGCCAGTTGCACAAGTGACTCTTGCCAGCCGAGATAGCACATTTCGGTGGGGATCATCGCGGGGATGCCCTCTTGCACAATGCTGATCTCGGTTCCACATGAGCACTTACTTAAAACCACGGTTACCTGCATTTCCCCTGGCAAGTTTGGATCGTCAAATTTATCGGTATAGCGAATTCGCTCAAAGGGGATGAGTTCCAGATACTCGCCACCAAATGAATGAACATTTCCAGTCGTAAAATTCGTAAACGACATCCGAAAAGTGCCGCCTGCTTTCGCATCCATATGGTGAACCTTGCATGTAAAACCGTATGGCGGCAGCCACTTCGCCATTGCGTCCACATCCAGAAACGCCCGATAAACACGCTCTGGAGGCGCCCGAAGTACACGATGCAAACGGATAGTGCCTGTAGTCATTTAGAGGCTCCAATGGCTAAGTGGAAAATAAATCAATCAAACATTGAATGATAAAACCAAGGCAGGCTACATTTTTAACGGTGGTCTATCCCTCGTTTTATCAGCTACTTAAGGCTGAGTTTTTCAGCTTATGTGCTTGTAGTCATAAATAATAAGAGCAAGAAGGCGTGACCGCATATTGAATATCTTTTTAAACGGTAGACGCAAAGGATTGTACTTAGGCGTCAGTGTTTCGTAATCAAATAGATTAGCCCGCATAACCCCCACTCCTTCGCTGTAAATGGATGAAAGTGGCGGGCTGAAATAAAACCTGCCACGCCGCAAAACCATCGGCAAAGCATGCATCTCGATCAACAAACCTGATCACAAAAAACTGACGACTAAATTGCCTTGAACCCTAAGCCCAAATTCAGGTCTATTCCTTTTTTCCAAACACTGCACACAAAAGGAATACTTTGCCTTATCGCCCTTCCCCCTCCACCCCCGCTAGCGACTCAGCCTGCTGGATGCTTATTTTTATTGCCTGGCTGATCGCTGCCAGCAGCACACTAGGTGCCTTGTTTTTTGGCGAAGTAATGGGCATGCCACCCTGCACCCTGTGCTGGTATCAGCGGATTTTTATGTTTCCATTGGCGATTTTCCTGCCGCTAGCGCTGTTTCCACTCGACACCAAGGTAGCCCGCTATGCCTTGCCCTTGGCGCTAATCGGGCTCGGTTTTGCGGTTTTCCACTGGTTTTTACAGCTTGGTTTTATTTCGCCTTCCGCCAGCCCTTGTGCCCAAGGCTCATCGTGCTCTGAAGTAGAAGCCGAATGGTTTGGCTTTCTCACCATGCCACTCATGTCGGTCTGCGCCTTTGCGCTGATCAGTATTTCTTTATTCGCAACATTTGTTCAGGGTAAAAAATGAAGCAAAAAATTATCTTTATCTCTGCAGCACTGGCCTTATTGGCACTGTTTGTTGTAAGTACGCTGACATTTAAAAATAAACAGCAATCTGCTGCCCAAGCTCATGTTCAGCTTAATCAAGACGCCTTAATGCGGATGCATTCGCCCATTATTGGCGCGCAAAATGCAAAAGTGACTATTGTTGAATTTCTTGATCCCGCCTGCGAAGCTTGCGCAGTGTTTTATCCCTTTATCAAAGAGCTGATGGCCAAAAATCCGGAGCAAATCCGCCTTGTAATTCGTTACGCCCCCTTGCATCAAGGCGCAGAACAGGTGATTGCCGTATTAGAAGCCGCGCGTAAACAAGGCAAATACTGGCCCGCACTTGAAACCCTGCTTGCTACGCAAGATCAATGGACAAAAAATCATCAAGCAAATGTCGATCTCGTTCTACCGCTGCTCGCGCCCTTGGGGCTGGATATGGCGCAATTACAAACCGATATGCAATCCAGCGGCATTCAAATGCTGATCCAGCAAGAAATAGCCGACGCGCAAGCACTGGGCGTGAATAAAACACCAAGCTATTTTGTAAATGGCAAGCCACTACAAAGCTTTGGTTATCAGCAATTGAGTGATTTAGTCAATGAGGCGCTCAATAAGTAAGCAAACTGCATCAAGAAAACGAGCCCCGATACTTAAGCCGTGGCTCGTTTTTTGTGCGTTTTTTAGCAACTCAACACCAAACTGGCCTTTCGAATAAAACGAGCTAAAGTAAATAAAAATACAGCGCTGGAGAGGATGATGCTTAAACCACTGCAAGAATGGATTTGCGATAGCTGCGGCAAAATAATCACATCGCCTACTGAGGGCTATGTGATTTGGCAGCACGATAACAATCAGCACGATTTTGATTTCAAAATCATCCATAAGTTTGTTTGCGAGCCGCCATCCTATCCCTCATCCGTCCCCCTGAATGATTTCTTAGGCAGCAAAGGCAGCACCTATTTACTCTCGTTTATTAGCCTAGGCAAAATCAAAGCACGCGGCCAATACCGCAATTACTGCCATGTGCTCGATTTCGACGAGTTCGTCGATCTATATCGCCGCGTACAAATCCCCTATTACGAAGAAGCACGCAAGAAATTTAACAACCCTCAATTACTAGCCGATATGGAAGACGCCAGCGAAGTACATCCTTATCAGGAAGAAGTGCTGAAGCAGATTATTGAAAAATATTGAAGTGGTTGTAAATAACTTCAATTAATAGACTAAAAAAATACGTATGAAAAACTTACAATAATAGCATCAAAAAAATCGTTAAAAATTGAAGGTTATGCTTAAACTTAATGCTACAAACAAGAACAGCCTCCGATATTTTAGCACCCCTTAGTTTTTCTCTATCGAATAACAAACAAGAATCAAAACCATACTACCTTACAATATAAGCGAACACTTCTACTTATAAGATTGATACCTATAAAAATTCTGATTTATTCAGCTTTGTTATTCTTACTCAAGCGGCAATCAAATGCTTGTACTGAATCCCCAGTAAAAATAGAAGATGACAATTCAACCAGCGCTTTCCTATTGCACGTACCTGCACCATAATTAGTTCTCCGATATATTTGCTCCAATTAAGGATCAAAATGAGTAAAATAAAAAAAAGAAAAGAAAAATTATCGATATACCTTGCAAAAACAGGCGCAGAACACGACATATCTAAAGTAATACACCTAGAAAAATCAATAAAACCTATTGAAATGGATGTATCAGGCATAGGAGCAACGCTCTATGTAAAAAAGGAATCACTAAAGCCACCACCTCCTTGGGTGAAATTATTTACGGAACACCAAGAACTTCCAGAAAATCTATTTGGTAATCGACAAACTGTAGGTGCGGCATTCGTCGCTCAGCTTAAAAGCAGACTCTTTATATTTACCTTTGGAACTGGTTTTCACCTTGTGAAAAACGAAGCAATTGAGAGAGACTTTGGTCTTAGGGTAACACTCAACTCTGTTGATCCAGACAAGTTAAGAAGCCTTGATAAAGCAAGCTATGACCACAATCCTTTAAACTCACGAACACAAAGCTCAATAGATTTAGGAATATTCGACCTTGATGTCGACTCCGAAATGGATATGTTATATGCAGTTACAGGGGCATCCAAAGTCCCCATATTTGGATCGCAAGTAACAGGAAGAGATGCCTTGACACTATTTTTGGAAACCAACCTAAATGAATTAAAGAATATTCTTTTAGAAGCCCTAGATAGATACGAGTCAGACTTACCTAAAGAGTTCGAATGGTTTGAAAACATACAAAGGATTAAGGACACAGATATTCAAGCGGTCCTTGATTTAGAATTAGATGATGCTTTTTCAAGAAAAAACTTCAAAAACATTTGGCTAGGCGAGCCAGAAATTACAGACTGGGAGTCACAAATTGGCTATTCTTTTGATCTCTATTCAAAAACACCAAGGCATGTAGTATTACAAATAAAGGATTTAGTGGAATATTTCAATACAAACAACATCCCATTAGAATCCGATAAATTTAAATCGCAAATAATTCACATCAACGACAACGAGTATAATTCAACAAAAAAATGGTCCGCATATCGATGCCTATATGCGGAGGTCTCTGTTGGGAAAGAACAATACATTCTAAGAAATGGTCAGTGGTATAGTGTTAATATAGACTTTGTGCAACGTATCGACAAATATTTAGAAGAACTTGATACTTACGCATTTGAATTCCCCACTTACTCCCATGATAAAGAGGAAGATTACAATGATTTTGTAGCCAAAACACAAAATAATATTGAGTTAATGGATAAAAAACTTACGCAAATAGGCAGTCCCTACGACAAAATTGAATTTTGTGATCTTATTAGAAATTCATCCGAATTTATTCACATAAAATACTATAGAAGTTCAGCGACACTTAGCCATCTCTTTTCCCAAGGCTCTGTTGCATCGGAAGCGTTCATTAGTGATTCTTCTTTTAGAAAAAGATTAAATGAAAAACTACCAAACTCAACAAAACTTGCATGCACTGACACCCGACCAGACCCAAGCTCTTATCGAATAGTCTATGCTATTGCAACGAATAGAACAATCCCTCAAGAGCTCCCATTTTTCTCAAAAGTTACACTCAAAAATGCAATAAAAGTTCTTAAAACATTAAATTACAATGTATCCATTTCAGCAATAAAGGTTAACCCTGAACTTGAAGTTAAGAAAAAATGCAAGCCGAAAAAATAAAAAAACAATAAACCAATACTAATAAGCCTTAGCTCCCACCACAAACCTCAAAAACCACGCCCCTCAGCCAGCGATGCGCAGGGTCGGCTTCCATTCTGGGGTGCCATAGCATGGAGATGGTGATTTCTGGGGAGGCGAAAGGCAGAGGGAAGTGGTGCATTCCGGCGCTTAGCGCCAAGGTGTGATGCTCTGGCACGGTGGCAATCAGGTCTGTGGATCGCGCTAGGGCAAGGGCTGCGGAAAAATCGCTGACGATGGTAGTGATTTCTCGCGTGAGGCCCAGTGGCTGCAAGGCTTCGTCGATCAACCCTCTATCCAGCCCCCTCCTTGAAACAAGCACATGCGGGCTGGCGGCAAATAGTGCAGGGGTGATTTCCACTTGGCTGAGCGCGTGCCCCATGCGCACCACGCCGATAAATTGATCCCTGAACAAAGCTCGGGTTCGCACCTCGGGGCCGGTGGTTTCGCTGATCACGCCGGTTTCTAAATCAACCGAGCCATCCCGCAGCGAGACGCTGTCTTTGTTTAGCTTTTGCACAAAACGCAGCCGCACCTTGGGCGCTTCTTCGCTAATGCGGGCGATCAGCACGGGGCCAAAGTTCTCTACAAAACCATCGCTACTTCTTAAGGTAAATGTTCTGGCTAGCTGCTCAAAATTAAGCTGATTGGCGGGGCGAAGCACGGCTTCTACATCTTGCACCAGCTGGCTGACTTGCTCTCTCAGCTCCAGTGCGCGCGGCGTAGGCACAAGGCCGCGCCCGGCTCTGACGAGCAGCGGGTCGCCCATTGTTTCCCGCAAACGCGCTAGGGAGCGGCTCATTGCTGAGGGGCTAAGACCAAGCCTTTTGGCAGCTTTAGCCACACTGCCCTCGGCCAGCACGGCATCAAGAGTGATCAGTAGGTTGAAGTCTGGAGTCGTCATGCTGGGTATTATATTTTGCTATGGCGTTAAACGCATGAATAAAGTGCAAAGCACGCGTCTTCCGCCACGCCAAACAAGGCACTATCTTGCAGGGAGTGGCTTTTGTGGGGCGGATGACCCCATACGCGCTTAGCTAATTATTTTTTCATGAGCAAACAGCGAAAAAGTATAAGGACCACACTCTTTGCATAGGGCTTTTTAAAGTCCCCTTGAAACACGCCGTAGCGAGGAACAAGCGGGGCGGGGTTTCGGCAAGGGAGCGAGGCAGCGAGCCAATCCCGCCCGCCGCCGACTCGATTGTCCGCAGCGCAGGGGCCTTCGTGTTTCGTGGGGTGGCCTTCTTTGGCTTCGTTTCTTGGCCACACAAGAAAGGAAGGTCCAGCGGGACGCCCGCACCTAAATCAAAGTGCCGAAGGCACTAAAAAGATTTTTTTGACTTTGGTTAGCGCGTATGGGACTAAGGCCAGCAAGTAATGCTGAATAAACTCATCCTACGAATAACAATATGCCTGCACTATATTACTTACATTTACAGGGGCAAAAAGGCAAAACTTACCCGTCTGCCGCCGTGCTCTCTGTTATCCTATGTAAGCAAGTTTGCACTGCACTTTTCGTCCCCTTATTAGCCCCTTTCGTGGCGCTTCCCTGTTGGCGTTTCTATACTCGTCTTACCTCGGCCGTTTTGTATCCCATGTTTGCATCCTTGATCCGACCTTTTTCTCATGCCGCCATGCACCGCGTTTTGCTGCGCCAGCTGTATTTTTCTGGTGTGCAGTCGATCGGGGTGAGTGCTTTGGCGGGCGCGGCGATGGGGGCGATTGTCATTACGCTGGTGCAGGGCAATTTTGGCCAGAGCGGGGCAAGGGCGATGAATGTGCTGATGATTAGCTGCATGCAGGAAGTGGGGCCTTTAATGGTGGCCTTGATTTTTATTGCCCGCAGTGCGTCTGCCATTGCCACTGAGCTGGCGGCTATGAAAGTAGCGGGGGAGCTGCGCACTCTGGCGCGGCTGGGCGTTTCAGTGGCGCATTATTTAATTTGGCCAAGAGTTGTGGCGGCCGCGCTAAGCTGCATGCTGCTATTTTGCTACTTTATGGTGGCGGCTTTGCTCAGTGGTGCTTTGGCTACTCCACAATCGGGGCTGATTGCAGAAATAGACCATAGTTTAAGCCAGCTTAATTTGTTTTCTTTGATGCTTGGTTTGGGAAAAAGCGCCGTGTTTGGTTTTGTGACCAGCGCCAGCGCTTGTTATCTGGGCCTGAGCGCGGGGTTTGCCAGCACCGAAATCCCAAGGCTGGCTTCGCGGGCGGTGTTGGTGAGTATTGTTGCCATCTTGCTACTTGATGCCCTGATTGCGGTGCTGATGAGTCGTGCAGCATGAGTAACGCGCAGCGCTTATTGCTGCATTGCAGCGATGCCGCACAAAAGAATCAGGCCTTGGATACCGTTTGCGCCTTGCTGCATCAGCGCGGGCAAGTGTTTGGCTTGCTGGCCTTACGGGGCGCGCTACTGAGTAATATTAATGTGGCAGAGAATCTGTGGCTGGGTATGAACTGGCATCGCCAGCAAAGTGCCGAGGCTATTTTGCCTGTGTTGCAGCAGCAATTAGTGCGTTTGGGGTTTGATGAGCACCGCGGGGCACGTTTACTCAATGCAAGGCCTGCCCAGCTTAACGCCACTGATTTACGAGCGGTGTTGTTACTCAGGGCTTTATTAATGGAGCCTGCTATTTTACTTGCCGATAATGATTGGTTTACAGGTGTGCTCTATGCAGATCGGGATTTAATGCAGCGTGCCGAGCCGCTGATTGCGCATTGCCACTGGTGGGTATTTAGCGATGATTTGGGGGATCCAACGCGTGAAGTGGATTGGG
Organism: Iodobacter arcticus; assembly: GCF_042664895.1. Classification (NCBI taxonomy): domain Bacteria; kingdom Pseudomonadati; phylum Pseudomonadota; class Betaproteobacteria; order Neisseriales; family Chitinibacteraceae; genus Iodobacter; species Iodobacter arcticus. The sequence continues at coordinate 216,768 of NZ_JBHTBQ010000044.1, read as the reverse complement.
TTCCTTGTGATCTGCTTACCCTATTAAATGAGTTGAATAATGAGTGCTGATCTAAACCCCCTAAAGAAAGACAAACGCGCTTACGTGGGCCTTTTTGTGGCGGGCGCTTTGTTTTTGATTGCGATGGTGCTTTTTGTGCTTGCACGCTCCCAAGGCTGGTTTGAGCAAAGCTATACCTTAGAGTTTCGTGCTGCGAGTGCCGAGTCTTTAAATAAAGGCATGCTGGTGCGTCTATCCGGTTTGCCTGTTGGCAAAGTGACAGAGATTAAGCTGGAGGACGACGCACGGGTGCGGGTGCAAATGCAGATTAATAAAGATTTTCAGCGCTGGATTAAAAACGATTCGGCCGCCTCTTTAGCGCGGGAAGGGATATTTGGCGATAGCTTTATTCAAATCTCGGCGGGTACAAGCAAGGGGCAATTGCTGGAGGGCGGGGCGGTGCTGGCATTTGATCCGGGCAGTGGCATGAATGAGCTTTTACAACAATTACGTGAACGGCTTTTTCCCTTGCTGGAAGAAATGCAAAGCTTGGCTGCCTCACTTAAATCGCCTGATGGGCAATTAGGCAGCACGCTGAGCGAGGCGCGGGCCTTATTGCATGAATTACGCAGCACCCGTACTCAAATTGATAAAACGCTGGCCAGCGCAGCCTTGTTAACGCAAAAAAATATCCCTGCCACGCTGGGCTATGTAGATGGCACTTTGGCGGGGTTTAAAACGGTAGCGCAAAGCACCGATGCACAGCTTGCGCAGATCAGTAGCAAGCTGCAAGCCACGCTGGATCAGTACGAGCGCACCGGCAGTAGTGCGGATAAAACACTGAAAGAAGTGCAGATTTTGGTGCAAGAAACGCGGCCTTTATTGCAAAAAGCCATTAAAGACGCCGATGTGGTGATGCGTAGCGCCAATCAAACCATGATCAATATGCACGAGCGCTGGCCCTTTAGCGGCGATGCTAAGCCTGCATCAATGCCAGAATCTGAAAACTAGGCTACTGAAAATATGTAGGTGTATTTACTTACTATTTTCGTATGCATTTTGATAAAAAGTACCAGTTTTATGTAATTTTATGACGGAAATAAGCGGTTCCGGTATGCTGCGCGATTCATATTCCTTGTGGAAAAAGCCCATGCGCCCTGACCAGCTACTTGCCTCATTCGCCGCTGCTTTTAATCAAGATCAGCGACTGATCTCTTTGCAACTGGGGACCGGTGCAGCTTGGGGCGAGCAGTTGTTGCCGCAGCGAGTGGAGGGTAGCGAGGGGATTAATCAGGCTTATCGATATCAGATCGATTGCTTGTCTCCCGATGGTGCTTTAGAGCTTAAATCGCTGCTTGGCTTGCCGATTGTTTTATCTGTGGCCGATGCAAATGGCGATGCGATCGAGCGCTGTGGCGTGATCTCGCAGGCGCAGCTTTTAGGCTCGGATGGGGGCTTCGCCAAGTATTCCATCACCGTAGAGCCACCTTTTGCTCTGCTCAGATACCGACGCACTTCTCGCGTTTTTCAGGATTTATCCGCCGTTGATATTGTGAAACAGGTACTGGCCGAGCATCAGGCTAAAAACCCTGTATTTGCTTCGGTGCAAACGCTGGATTTCAAATTGTCAGGCGATTACCCGCCGCGCTCTTATTGTCTGCAATACCGCGAAGACGATTTCGCGTTTTTGTGCCGCTTAATGAAAGAAAGCGGCTTGGCATGGCGCTTCGAGCACCTGGCCGGAGACACGCCTCAAGTTCAACTTATTGTATTTGACGATGCCTTTGCCCTGCCCGAAGCGGCAGAAAGGGTGGTGAGATTCCACCGCTCGGATGCTACAGAAAAAAGTGATTCTCTCACCACATGGAATACCCAGCGGCAAATCGGTAGCAGTTCGGTTTCCCTAGCCAGCTTTGATTACAAAGCGGCCAACACCAGCCACAGCCTGAGCGATAGCGCGGTTGATCAGGGCGATGGCGGGCAACAAATCCAGTCCAGCCTGGAATATTACGACCCGCAAGCGCATTACTACGCCAGTGATTTAGACGAGCTTAATCAAGATGCAAAGCTGCGCCAAGATGCTTTAGACGGGCAAAAGAAATCGTTCTCTGGCTCTGGCACATTGCGCAGTTTGCAAGCCGGGCAATGGTTTCGCTTGGAAGACCACCCCGCCCATGAGTGGGACTCTGCCGAGCAGCGTGAATTCGCTGTCACCGAACTTAAGTTCACCGCAAACAATAATCTGCCAGCAGATCTTACCCAGCAACTTAGCCTAGTCGCTCCAAGTTTGTTGGCAATTGTAGGTTGGGCTGAGCCTGCGAAGCCCAACACCGCACCCTATCAAGTTAACTTTACCGCCCAAAGACGTGGCCAGCCTGTGCTTAGCCATATGGACGAGCAAGAGTTCACCAAGCCCACCAGCCCTGGCTTGCAAACCGCCACGGTAGTCGGCCCTGCTGGATCAGAGGTGCACACCGACGAGCACGGGCGGATAAAAATAGAATTCCATTGGCAGCGTGCTGCCGAGCACCCCGAGTTTGGCGCAAACCTCGATGACAAGTCCTCCTGCTGGATACGCGTCGCCGCGCCATCAGCAGGCGCAGGCTGGGGGCATCAGTTCATTCCGCGCATCGGTCAGGAAGTCACCATCAGTTTTATCGAAGGCGATATCGACCGCCCCGTAGTCACTGGCGCTGTATATAACGGCAGTCATTCAGTGCCCACCTTCAGCGGAGCGGGCATCTTGCCTGCCAATAAAACGTTATCCGGTATCAAAACCAAAGAGCATGAAGGTGGCCAATATGGTGAGCTGCTGTTTGACGATACTAAGGGCGAAGTTCGCACTAAATTATCTAGCGAACACGGTAAAACCCAGCTCAACCTTGGCTATCTGATCCATCCAAGAACCGACGGAAAAGGTGAGCCACGCGGTGAAGGGTTTGAGCTGCGCAGCGATAATCAAGGCGCAATCCGCGCCAATGGCCTCTTGATCAGCACCGAAGCCAAAGGCGGAGCATCGGGCAAACAGCTCGACCGCAGTCCAGCCCAAAGTCAGCTTGAATCAGCCCTTGCTCTGGCACAAAGCCTAGGTGAATCGGCCACCAATCAACTCGCCGACACCATCGAAACTGGCGATGGCGATAAAACCGTCAAGGCAGACAATAGCGAAGGCAGCAAAGCCAGCACTGGTCATCTGTACCACCACGTGCACGCCAGCAAAAGCCTTGAAGCGGGAAGCAACACCGACGGCAAAAAGTCGAAAGACCAAGCCGGTCAACAAAAAATCATCCTGCTGCACGGGGAAGACGGCATCGCCATCACCAGCCCGCAAAGCCAAACCCTCACCGCAGGCAGCAACCTGGATCTGATCGCCCAAAGAGACACCAATCAAACCTCTGGCCGCCGCTGGATTCATAACGTAGGTCAACACATCAGCCTGTTTGTGGCGGGGGTAAAAGACAAAGTTACGCTGAAACTGATCGCAGCCAAAGGCAAAATCCAGCTGCAAGCGCAGAGCGATGATATTGAAATCACTGGCGACAAAGACCTGAAAATCACCGCTTGCAAAGAAAGCATCCATGTCGTCGCCAAAGACGAAATTCTGGTTACGGCTGGCGGCGGCTATATCCGGCTAAAGGGTGGCAATATCGAGATTCATTGCCCGGGCACGGTAACTGTGAAAGGCGCGAATCATGAGATAAGCGGGCCGGCGAGCTTAAATATGCCTCCTGTTAAATTCAAAGGAACGCTCTGTGAAATGCAGGCAGCCTCAGCGGCTTCCGGTGGCGATGCTATTGTGCAGCGCCCATAAAATGGGTGTCCGCTTGATCATAAAGAGTATTCAATATGTTTGAACATACCTCCTCGAATGAGAAGCTAAATACCGTGCCCCACACAGAAAAATTACAAATGTCATTTTTGGAGGCTCACCGGTATGCGCTTATTTTGGCCGAGCAACGTGAAATGCTGCCTGCTGATTTGTCCTTAGTGCCACTGGCCCCAAAAGCATTTGCAAAAGATGTGGATTTAATGCCGCTGCTGCTAGATCTGTGGGCTCTTGATGAAAAAGTCAGATTGGCCTTGTTTGAGCAGCTCATCGCACTTCAAGAGCAAAAAGAAGCCAGCCCAATATCCGCGCTGTTGATTGCTCACTGCGATATCAAACAGCTCAGCAGGCACCTGAGCGAAATTCAGTTTCGTCGTTACCTTCAGCAATCAGGATGGCTGCGGCTTGTTGATCCACGCGTCTGGATACAGCTGCCCCGTATACTGGGGGCAAGGGAAGTGGCAAGGCTCTTTGGCCCTGTGCAGCAATGGAGCGTTTGCCTCTATGGCGATTGGATAGTGACTTTGCCTCCAGCGCAGGAAACGCCTGAGGCACTGAAACCCCTTCACCTTGCACTGCGCTGGCCTGCGTTATTAAGAGTAGGGATTGTTAACCGGGCTTTGGCGCACCTAGGATGGCTTAGCTATTTGCAAGCACAGGCTCAAAGTGAGCTATTGGATGCCTTGGTCTACCAAGGGCAAAGCAAACATCAACTTTTTCGTACCGAAGAGTTGGTTGCCTATGCCTGCCTAGGCATCCATTGTGGGCTAGCGTTTGATGAGCACCCGATAGCTCTGGCCGCGATTGCAGGATTGGATCGAGATGAGCCGGATGCCAGCATCGTTGATGCGCTCAATGAAATACCCCAGGAGCAATGGGAAATCATTCAAAAAGAGACCCATTCCAAAATGTACGCGACTCAATTACTCCTAAAGGCCAACAATGGCAGATAAGAAAAGTACCCCAAGCTGCGACTACTGTGAGAAACGCGGCGTGCCTATTTTACCGCTGCGCTATGCGATTGCGCTTCCAGATGCCGGTGCACCACTGCCCGTAACTGCGCCAGAAATTTCGCTAGATAAAAATGCGGCTCAATATACGACACGTTTGTTACGCTCAGGCTATCTCTATGTTTTTGATGAGGCCCGTAAACGCTGGGATGATTATTTTGTTACCCAAGATGGCTATTATTTCAAATTAAACACAAAGCCAGGCGCGGTTATCGTTACGCCTAAAGAGCCTTTTAATTGCAAGACAGAAGGTCACCGTGAAATTGCCAGCTGCATAACGATTCCTAATGCAAAATCGGCAACCAAAGTATGGCTTGCATTTTCTGATGCTCAGTGGTCCGAGGCCGTTCGTGCTCGGCATAATGCCGAAAGCTATCGTAAGCAGCATATGCGCTGCGTCGATGTTAAAGCTTTTGCTAGCAGCGTAGATGCCAAGCACTGTTTTAGCATCAAAGAGATTGGCAAGAAAGTTGCCGAATATTCCCTCAATACAGCAGCATTAAAAAAAGCAACTCAGTTTAGTGAATTCACTGCACAAGAGCGTTTTGGCCAAGATAAATTATTACTTGAACAATGTGAAAGTCTTTACCCTGGCAAAGGGTTTACTGTTGTATTAGACGATCCAGTTGGGGTTGCCGCAGAGCTGGCTGCGCTGATGAATTACCGAGTCTATGCATTTAAAAAAGCAAATAAAGACGATCGATTACGTAAGCTTTATGTTTCAGAAGTGGTTGGCGCTTTAGAAAAATCAGTCAAAGACGATGCTAGATTAGGCGTGGAAAAACAGGCCGCAGCGGCTGCCATCATGGACCATATGATGGTAGGGGGAGCCGATGATGGTCAGTATTTTGAAAAGTTTCGTGAGAATCAACGCAAAAAAGGCATTAATGTTGGCGCACAAGTAAAGAAAAATGTTGAGGATGCCCAAATACGAAGCTGGGCTAAATATCAAGCCAAGTTTAAAGAACAAGAAATGAAAGATTGGCAAAAAACACACGAACAAGAGCTTAAAGACTTAGATAAAAAAATGATTGAGCCTTTAGCCCTGGCACACACTAAGTGGATGAAATCCACCATTATTCAGCACTATTTTGAATGCAATTATGATAATAAAAGTGCAGAAAGTGGCATCGTCTATGCCAAGGCGGTGACGCAATGCCTTCAGGGGGTGCAAGATAAAGGGGCTAGCTTTGATTTGATCTATAAATGGTTGGATGGTGATATCACAGATAAAAATAATTTCATCCTCAGTGCCTTAGTCCTTAATCAAGAAAAAACCAAAGAGGACATAAAAAAAGCCATGACCGTGAGCTTGGATTGGCGAGGTCTTCCTCTTGATCCAATTGCGGGTTCTTTTGCTTTGGCTACGAGTAATGTGATTGAAAATAAACCGGATGTAATGGCTCATTACTTGGCCGTGATCGCTGGTGCATTTGGCAAGCTATTAATGAAGGCCTCTGATGGCATTGTTCGCCCAGCGATGGTGGCGTGTAATTTGCATATGGAGCAGCGATTTATTGTTGTCACTATCAATGGCACCAGAAAAGCATTTGTGAGTATGTTGGCCAGTGACATTGTCCGGCACAGCGGTCAACATTTAAATAAAAGCCAACTACAGCAAGCCGTCCGTCAACAAATAAAGAGCCTGCAAGTGGCAGGTGTACCACTGGATGGCACTAGCGATAAGCGCTTCCTGCTCTTGCTTGATCCAGAGCATTTACAGCTGATGCCCCCTTCGACGGCATCACCAGTAGACAAGGCTAAATGGTTGGCTGGCGCAATTAAAACACCGGAGCAGTTAGAAGCACTCAACTTAAGTAGCTGGCGCAGCAGGGTGCAGAATAGTTCTGTGGTTCGAGTTGCCGCAAAAACAGGCAACTTCACCCTACACAGCATTCCTTTTGTAGCAGGGGTGATTGGCGGGCTATTGCAGTATGCTGCATGGCAAAAAATGGCCGAAGATAAGAGCACCACCTTAAGCCAAGATGCTTTAGAAGCCATGAGCCGGATGTATGTGGGGATGACGGGGCTGGCGGCGACAATCGCTGATTTATCAGGGAAAGGCTTAGGTAAAATTGCAGGGATGCGGCGACTTTCTATGGAATGGGGCTTGGGTTTTAAGATGGCAGGAGAGGGGTTGGAGTGGCTTGCTAAAGCAGTGGGAATGGGGGCTGCGATTGTGGTTGCTGGCTGGGATTTTTATCAGGGTGTGAATGCAGTAAAAGAAAAAAATGATGGATTGGCAGTGCTATATTTTTCCTCTGCGTTTATTGGGCTTGCTGCATCATGGCTTTTAATTTATTCCACTTTGGCTTGTGCCTCTGTGGTTGGGTTGATTTTGGTTGGTTTATTAATTGGGATCACAATTATTATTGAATATTTAAAAGATAATAAATTACAGGATTGGTTGGAACGTACCATTTGGGGGGTAAAAGATAAATCGCATCGCTATAAAAATTTAAATCAAGAGATTGAACAATTAAATATTGCAAGGTCATAATTATGAATTATTTAGGTTTGCTAGGTGATTATCCCGTTAGTCGCTATTTAAACGATGTGGAAATGGCTAATAAATTAGAACAGAAGAAGAAGCTTAGTGTTCAACCCGCCCATCAATTAAGTGCAATTAAAATTAACTCTCAATTTATTGAGTTGGTTGATAAATATTTTATGTGGAAAGGGTTTCTTACAATATTTACAACGTGTGCTATCTTTCTTTCTATATACATGATTTTAGGGACTTTAATAGCGGGATACACCCGAGAAGGTGGTTTGTCTGGAGCTTTGTGGATAATTTCTTTTGTATTCTTACTGGGTGTTCCTTTTATTTGTTTTTTTATCAGCAAGCTAAAAAAAGAGGCGTTTGCCTACACTCACTACCCCGTACGTCTTAATCGGCAAACTCGAATGGTGCATGTATTTAGAATTGATGGCACTGTGCTGAGTGTGCCTTGGGATGAGGTGTTTTTTTGTATTGCCTCTGCGGGAAAAGGCAATTGGGAAATTCAAGGTCATATTTTAGGAAAAGACAAAAAAACAGTATTTGATACCTTTGCTTTTATGCTGGTGACGAGTAGTAAGGCTGGGAATGCGGTATTAAAAAATTATTGGGAATTTGTTCGCCGCTATATGGAAGAAGGGCCAGAGTCTGTTATTGAAGGTATTACCGCCTACTTGCCGATTAGTGATCAGCGCGAAACCTTTAAGGCGGCATTTCTTCGTATGCATTTTACGGTTGGTGCTATGCCTATTATATTGCAAATCCCGCTATTACTTGTTTATCTCATCATCTACCCAGCCCGCTGGTTTGCCATGCGCACCAGTAAAATACCGATGTGGCCTAAAGAAATTGAAGATCAATGCCCCGTTGAAGAAAATGACCCTTATGCCCGTGATCATAGAAATAACCCTGCTTGATTTTTAACATGCAAATAAAAGCCTATTCGCATTGCGGGCGGGCTTTTAAATTACTCCAATTGGCGGTTCAATAAAATGGGATATACCGGTTTACTTCAGCCTTATAAAATTAATCGCCCTCTATCCGATGTGGATAGAGCTAATCAAATGCATCAGAAAAAGAAACTCGATGTAAAAACCAGTCACGAGCTCACGGTTATTGAAATAAATTCAAGTTATATTGAAGTTGTTGATAAGTTCTTTTATTGGAAAGGAGGAATGACAACTGGCTGTATTCTCTTGCTAACAATGATGGGATGTGCATTGCTTTCACTAGCGTACATCACTGCATTTGTAAATAAAGATTGGGAATCATGGGTGTTTCTCTTGTTTGCTTGCTTAGGATATAGCCCATTGGTCTGGCTATTTACAAAATCAATCCGAAAAGAAATCAATTACACCCATTATCCCATCAGGCTTAATCGTAAAACGCGAAAAGTGCATGTTTTTCGTCAAGATGGTACGGTGCTAACAACCTCTTGGGATAAATTATTTATCACTCAAGTCCCTGTTACAGGTCGGGATTGGGAGTTTCAATGCCATGTATTAGCGCCTGATGGTATTACTATTTTAGAAACATTTGGGCTTCCCGCCTTGGGCTATGGTGAGGCAGGGCGAGAGCAATATAAGGGCTATTGGGAATTTATTCGCCGCTATATGGAAGAAGGCCCTGCGCGTGTTTACGATGAAATTACCGGATGCCTGCCGATTAAACAACAGCGGGAGACTTTTAAATTTATTTATCATCGTTTAGCTTATTCCGTTGGGTCTTATAATCCAATGATTCTTGGATACTATGGGTTTTATTACCCCGGCCGCTGGCTTGCCATGCGCTATTCTAAAATCCCGCAATGGCCTGCTGATATTGAGGCTCAATGCCCTGTTGAAGCGAATGATCCATATTTTAAAGATGCATCAACGAATCCATTGTAAATAATGAAAAAAGAAATAAATAAACTTCAAGTGGCGATTAAATAAAATGGAATACACAGGTTTAATTTTTCCTTATAAAATTAATCGCCCTCTGTCCGATTTGTATAGAGCTAATCAAATGCATCAGAAGAAAAAGCTTGATGTAATAAAAAATTGCCACGAGCTCACGGTGATTGAAATTAATTCAAGTTATATTGAAGTTGTTGATAAGTTCTTTTATTGGAAAGGATTGATGACTACTGCGTGTTTGCCGATGTTAGTATCAATTGTAAGTGGCCTAATATATTTTTCATATATTTCAATCTATCTTAGGTATGAAAGACTCTCATCTTGGCTTTCTTTACTGTTTTTTCTTTTTGGTTTTAGCCCCTTAATCTGGTTGTTTACAAAATCAATCCGAAAAGAAATCAATTACACCCATTACCCCATCAGGCTTAATCGTAAAACGCGAAAAGTGCATGTTTTCCGTCAAGATGGCACGGTACTCACTACCCCTTGGGATAAATTATTTATTACTCAAGTTCCTGTTACAGATAGGTTTTATGAATTTCAATGCCATGTATTAGCGCCTGATGGCGTTACTATTTTAGAAACATTTGGGCTTCCCGCCTTGGGTCATGGTGGGGCAGGGCGAGAAGAATATAAGGGCTATTGGGAGTTTATTCGCCGCTATATGGAAGAAGGCCCTGAGTGTATTTATGATGAAATAACGGCTTGCCTACCGATTAAACAACAGCGTGAGACATTTAAATTTGCTCATTATTGCTTCATTTATGCAATAGGCTCACTTTATCCATTTATTATTTTTTACCTTATTCTGCTGCCATTTATTCTGATGTATTTTGTATGTTTTTACCCCGGCCGCTGGCTTGCCATGCGCTATTCAAAAATTCCGCAATGGCCTGCCGATATCGAGGCTCAATGCCCTGTTGAAGAAAATGATCCTTATTTTAAAGATTCATCAATGAATCCATTTTAAATAATGTAACGTGATGGTGCATCAGCAGCAGCTAGCCACTGCTACGCTCATGGATAAGGGCCAGTGCTTTTCGTCTAAGCGCTGGCCCTTATTGTTTACTAGAGGCGTGGTGCACTTTTGTGCGCCACTTGGGGTGTTATCCCTTTGCTTTCCACCCTCCACCCATGGCTTTGTAAAGGTCTACTGTGGCATTAAGCTGGTCGCGCTGTGCTGCGGCAAGGTTGAGCTGGGCTTGGAATAGGGATCGCTGGGCGTCTAGCACTTCCAGGTAGCCAGAGAAACCGTTGTCGTAGCGTAGCGTGGCGAGTTTTAATTGCCGGCTGAGCGAATCCAGTTGTAGCTGCTGGGCGGCGACGATTTTTGCGCTGCTGCTGCGGGCGATCAGCGCGTTTTGTGTTTCGGCAAAGGCTTGCTGAATGCTGAGGCGGTAATTGGCCACGGCTTGTTTCTGGCGCGCGGTAGCGCCATCTACATTGGCGGCGGTGCGGCCATTATCAAACAGTGGTGCGGCCAGATTGCCAAGGAAAGACCATGTTCTGGCCGGGCCTGAGAATAAATCACTGATCGATGCGCTTTCCGTGCCCAATAGCCCCGTGAGGGAGATGGTGGGGTAGTAAGCCGCCCGCGCTGCGGCGATGCGAGCACCCGCTGCTTTTAGTGATTGCTCGCTGGCTTGAATATCCGGGCGGCGAGTTAGTAGCTCGGAAGGCAGGCCCAGTGGCACATTCACAGGTAGGCTGATTTGCTTGAGCGTTTTGCCACGGGCAACCCCTGATTCGATCATTTCACGCGGGTTTTGGCCGATCAGAATGCTTAGGCTGCTGGCGACTTTGGCAATGCTTTGCTCAATGCCGGGTACGCTGGCTTGCGCGGCGGCGAGCTCTACTTCGGCCTGACGCATATCCAGCTCAGAGGTCACTCCGCCTTCAAAGCGGCGCTTGCGGAGCTGAAAGCTTTCCTGCCTTGTTTTAAGGGTGTCCACTGCAATAACAAGCTGCTGATCGAGTGCGCGTAAATTAAAGTAGGTTTGCGCCACATTGGCGTAGAGCGCCAGAGCCACTGCATCACGATTGTATTCACTGGCTAAAAGATCGGCCCTGGCGGCGTCGTTGGTGTTTTTAATGCGGCCCCAGAAATCCAGCTCCCAAGATGCGGTGGCACCCAGCAAGTAGCTGTCTGATGGGCTGCCGAGCAGGGGCGACATGCCACGGCCCGCTTTGCCACCCAAATCGAGCCTTGGAAGCTGGTCGGCAGAAGTAATCCCCAGTGCTGCGCGGGCTTCATCGATGCGGGCGGCGGCAATCACTAGGTTCTGGTTATGCGCTTCTGCGGCGCTGATTAAATTATCCAGCGCAGGGTCGTCAAATTGCGCCCACCAGTTGCGGCCTATGCTGATATCGCTCACTGAATCGCTACGCCATGCACTGGGCAACTCGGTTTTTGTGTCAACCACGGGCGGTGTTAGAGCGCAGGCGCTTAAGGTGGATGCAATCAGAAGTGCGAGTATGGTTTTACGCATGGTGATCTCCTGCTGCTGGGGTTTTGGCTGCTTTTTTCTCGCTCTGCTGCATAATCAGGCGGAAGAATAGCGGGATAAAGAAAATCGCAATAAAGGTGGCAGCGAGCATCCCGCCAATCACGGGCGTGCCCAGTGAGTGACGGCTGGCCGAGCCTGCGCCGCTGGATAAAACCAGAGGCACGCAACCTAAAATAAACGCGAGTGAAGTCATCACAATCGGGCGGAAGCGTAAGCGTGCGGCAGCAAGGGCAGAATCGAGCAAGCTCATGCCTTCTTCATGCTTCATGACGGCGAATTCCACAATCAGAATCGCATTTTTTGCCGCCAGCCCCACCAGCGTTACCAGACCAATCTGGAAGTAAACGTCGTTGGTTAAGCCGGTTAAAAATACCGCCAGTAGCGCACCAAATAGCGCAAAAGGCACGGCGCTAATCACGGCAATCGGCAGTGTCCAGCGCTCGTATTGCGCAGCCAGAATCAGGAACACCATGATAATACCAAAGCCAAAAGCCAGCGCTGCAGACGATCCTGCGGATTTTTCCTGATAGGCCGAGCCTGTCCATTGCAGCTTGTAGTCGCTACCCATCACGCTGGCTTCGACTTCTTCGAGTGCTTTAATGGCCTGACCAGAGCTGACGCCCGGTGCAGGTTGCGCCATGATTTTTGCGGCCTGGAACACATTAAAGCGCTCAACCAGCTCTGGGCCAACCGATGTTTTAACTTGTACAAGGCTGGTGAGTGGAATCATATCGCCTTTATCTGAGCGTACATAAACATTGCGGATATCATCCGGGCGTGCACGGAAATCGGCTTCAGATTGCAATTGCACACGGTAAGTACGGCCAAACTGGTTAAAGTCGTTGACATACACTTGGCCAAATGTGGCTTGCATGGTGTCAAACACCTGGTTGATGCTTACTCCCAACGCCTTGGCTTTTTCTCGATCAAGATCGAGATAAATCTGCGGCACATTGGCGCGGAAAGTGGTTGAAACGCTGGCAAATTCTGGACGTTTCTTGGCTTCATCCACAAAGCGCTGTGTGGCCTTGGAAAACTCCTTGGTGTCGCCCGTGCCTCGGTTTTGCAGATAGCCTTCAATCCCGCCGGTGGTCGACATCCCCTGAATAGCCGGCGGGTTAAAAGTAGCCGCAAAGCCGTCTTTCATGCCCATATAGGCCATGCCCTGGAATGTTTTAGCCAGTGTAAATGAGCTGTCTGCCGGGTCTTTACGTTCTTTCCAGTCTTTAAGCGTAGAGAACACAATGCCGCTATTGCTGATAATTGCGCCGGAAAGAATATCAAACCCCACAAAGGAAATGACGTTCTCGACATTCTTATTGGCCATCAGCATTTTTTCAAACTGATCACTAGAAGCGGCAGTACGGTTGAGCGAGGATGCGTCCGGCAGCATCACCGCGCTAATTAAAGTGCCCTGATCTTCATCAGGAACCAGCGCGCCGGGTACTTTTTGCAGCAAAACAAAAATCGCCAGTAATACGGCAGCAAACAGCACAAAAGCCACGCCAACCCGGCGGTTTAAGAATGCCACGCCACTGACATAGCCATTGGTAACGCGATCAAAGTTTTTGTTAAACCACACAAAAAACTTGGCGGGTTCGCTATGGCTATTTTTAAGCAAGATGGCACAAAGAGCAGGGGTGAGTGTTAAGGCCACAATCCCGGAGATGGTGACTGAAACCGCAATGGTGACGGCAAATTGCTTATACATCACACCGGTCATGCCGCCCATAAAGGCCACAGGCAGGAATACGGCGCAGAGTACTAACACAATGGCAATCACGGGACCGGCTACTTCCTGCATGGCCTGAATAGACGCTTCTTTGGCCGAACACTTGGTTTCGCTCATGATCCGTTCAACGTTTTCCAGCACCACAATGGCGTCATCCACCACAATACCAATGGCTAGCACCATACCGAACAGAGTTAAGAGATTGATCGAGAAACCCAGAAGCAACATCCCTGCAAACGTACCGATCAGTGAAATCGGCACAGCAATACACGGAATCAGCGTGGCGCGGAAGTTTTGTAAAAAGAGGTAAACCACGATGAATACCAAAATCATGGCTTCAAACAGGGTGTGAACCACTTCTTCGATAGAGATTTTTACAAACTCGGTGGTGTTATAAGGAATGGAGTAGGTAATGCCCTCGGGGAAACGTGTTTTTAGCTCTTCCATCTTGGCTTTTACGCCTGCGGCAACGGCAACGGCATTGGCGCCGGGTTGCAAATACAGCCCGATAGCCACGGCAGCTTTGCCATTGAGGCGGGCTTGCAGATCGTAATCTTTCCCGCCCATTTCAACGCGAGCCACATCTTTTAGGCGGATTTTTGCCCCATCCGCAGTCGAGCGGATAATGATGTTTTCAAACTCCTTTGCGTCTTTTAAGCGGCCCTGCGTATTTACCGTGTAGGTAAAATCAATCGGTGTTGTCGTCGGCTGTGCCCCGATTTTACCTGCGGCAAATTGCGCATTTTGCTCACGAATAGCACCAATCACATCGGATGGAGATAGCTTAAGCTGCGCCAGTCGATCCGGGCGCAGCCAAACGCGCATGGCGTAGTCTGTGCCCCCAAACATGCTTAAATCACCCACTCCGGGCAGGCGCTTTAGCTCGTCCACAATATTGAGCAGCGCGTAGTTAGAGAGGTAGGTGGTGTCGTAGCGATCATTCGGCGAATTCAAAGCCACTACTTCAAGGATGGATGTTGATTTCTTTTTAACCGTCACCCCCTGGCGTTTAACTTCTTCGGGCAATTGCGCCAACGCCGCAGAAACACGGTTGTTGACGTTAATCGTGGCCTGATCGGGATCTGTGCCAATTTCAAAGTAAACGTTCATGCTCATCTGGCCATTAGATGCCGAGCCAGATTGAACATAAATCATGTTTTCTACACCGTTGATTTGCTGCTCAAGCGGTGCGGCCACCGTTTGGGCAATCACATCGGGGGTAGCACCGGGGTAAACGGCAGAAACAGAAACAACGGGAGGGGTAATGCCGGGGTATTGCTCGATAGGCAACGAGCGCATCGCGGCCAAACCTGCCAGCACAATCACGATCGAAATCACGCTGGAGAAAATGGGCCGCTCAATAAAGAATTTAGAAAACATAGCGTGTCCTTATTGGGCAGCAGGGCTGCTGGCGGGAGATGGATTTACTACAGCGCCCGGCTTGGCTTTCATCAAGCCATCGATAATGACTTTCTGCCCCGCTTTTAGCCCTGATTCAATAATCACTTTGCCTCCCACCACCTGGCCTAGTTTTACCGGCACAGGCACTACTTTATTGTCGGCGCCCAGTGTCATCACAATATGATCGGCTTGCGACTGAACTACGGCGCGCTCAGGCACTAAAATGGCATTTTTGTGTTTACCTAGCTCCAGCGTCACGCGAACAAATTGCCCCGGCAGCAAATCACCGTTAGGGTTTTTGAAAATAGCGCGGGCGCGGATGGTGCCGGTTTTAGGATCGACGCGATTATCCGAGAAGTTGATTAAGCCTGATTGTGAATAAACGCTGCCATCAGCCAGCTTGATTCTGGCAACGAAATTTTTTGAATCGTTTAGCGTAATTTGCCCGTTACGGGTTGCGGCTTCCAGCTCTTGGCGATCTTGCTCGGAGTAGGAAAAGTTCACATACAGCGGATCAAGCTGGCTAATAGTTGTAAGACGGCCGGAATCCCCGGTGGCAGAAATTAGGCTCCCTTCTGATTGCACCAGCTTGCTAGTGGTGCCTGCAATTGGCGCAGTGACTTTGGTGTAGCCTAAATTAAGCTGGGCTTGCTTCACACTGGCCTGAGCGGTTTGGCTGCTGGCCAGGGCAGAGGCGTAAGCAGAAAGCGCATCGTCGTAGTCTTTACGGCTGACTGCGTTCTCTTTAAATAGCGGAATAATCCGATCACGATCGGCGCGGGCTTTTTCTAATTTAGACGCTTCTAAGGATAGCTGGCCCTTGGCTTGATCCAGCGTGGCTTTATAAGGCTCAGGGTCAATTTCGAATAAGACTTGTCCTGTTGCAACGTGCGCGCCTTCTACATAGGTTCTTTTTAATAAGATGCCATTGACGCGGGAGCGTACTTCCACATCGCGGTAACCCGCTGTTTCACCCACCATTTCTGTACTCAAAGGCACATCGTTGGCTTTTAGTTCGATAAAGCTAACGGGGGCAGGGGGTGGCGCAGCAGGGCCTTCTTGCTTGCCGCAGGCGCTGAGTAAAACCAGAGCAGCAAGGGCGCTTAGGCGAAATATTTCTGGTAAACATCGAGTACCCTGGTTCATGGGCTATCTCCGGCAGGGGTATTAAATTGAGGGTGGCAAATTAAGCTTAGATATAAGTCGTAAGGTTTCAAGGCAATGTCATTTGCATTGAAGAAAAATAGGCCGCCCAGAGTATTAGCTTTTATTTTTGCAAACCAGTGCATAGTGCTTTTATAAATTCACACTATTGCCTTGTGAGTTTAGGGCTTTGTCAGCTTATTCGCTTTCTTAGTTCTAGATGTCTGGTAGGGGCGGTGTCTTTTTGTGTGTAAAAACGAGGGGCTCTAATTCATTGATTTCCTTGCCACCTTTGTTTTTATTGCGCTTGATGTGTATGGCGCCGACTTCCGTTTTTTTATGAGGGAAGGCATTGTGTAAAGTCTTCACTTTTGTATTTTTTTAGATTAGACTGTCCAGTCTAAAATGAGGTGTGGCGATGGTTAAGAGTAAGCTTGCGGAGGATGAAACAGGGCTAGATCCTGTCATTTGTGCTGCTAAGTCTGTTTTTTGTGAAATGGGTTATCGTGCCAGCATTGAAAAAGTGGCCGCCAGAGCAGGCGTAGCAAGGCAAACTATTTATAACCGTTTTGGCAGTAAGCAAGCCTTGTTTGAATTAGCGATTGATCACTTTATCGGCGAGATGCTAGCACCGCTCGCGGTAACAGAAGGTGATGTGCGGGAGCGTTTATTGCGCTTTTCTTTGTCGTTTCGCGCACAAATTATGACGCCGGAGTCGGTAAAGGCGCATCGGGTGCTCACCGGTGAGGCGCCGCGTTTTCCAGAATTAGCGCGTCGCCATTTTGAGCTTTGTATTGAGCGCACGGCAAAGCAACTGGCGGCTCAGTTAGAAACGGCAATGCAAGAGGGTGTGTTACGCCAAGCAGACCCTTTTGAAGCGGCCACGTTTTTATTTGACATGTTGGCTGGTTACGATCAGCTGAAATTATTGTTTGGTGGCGAGCCGCCAGATCCATCAGGGGAAACGGCAAAGGTGACTCGCATTGTCGATATGTTCTTACGCGCGTATCAGGTGTAAGTGTTTTGTGGTGTTAGGTAGGCTGCAAGTGTTAAATTGTTGTTTTATTGAAATGAAATGCAATC
Organism: Iodobacter arcticus; assembly: GCF_042664895.1. Classification (NCBI taxonomy): domain Bacteria; kingdom Pseudomonadati; phylum Pseudomonadota; class Betaproteobacteria; order Neisseriales; family Chitinibacteraceae; genus Iodobacter; species Iodobacter arcticus. The sequence continues at coordinate 199,689 of NZ_JBHTBQ010000044.1, read as the reverse complement.
TCATTACTATTGAAATTTATAGGCATAAATTAAACGATGTCATATTACAAAGGATTAGGAATGCTTCCTTCACTTAAAAAAAGTGTGGTTTTGGTTTTGGGCGTAGTCGCAGTATTGGCCGCCTGCGGTAAGCAAGAAGGCGGGCCTGCAGGTGCGGGTGGCGGCATGCCACCACCTGAAGTTACCGTGATCACGGTTCAGGCGGGCAGCTCTGCGCTGACCCGTGATTTAAGCGGTCGGATTACTGCCGTGCGTACTGCTGAAGTACGGGCGCGGGTAGATGGTATTTTAGAAAAGCGTTTATTTAATGAAGGCGGTGAGGTCAAAGCGGGCCAGTCTTTATTTAAGATTGATGCGCGTGTGCTGGAGGCGAATGCCGCAACGGCAAAAGCTGCGCTGGCCAAGGCTAAATCGAGTGTGCTGATTGCCAAACAAACAGCTGATCGTTATCGCCAGCTTGTGGGCGAGCAGGGTGTAAGCCGTCAGGAATTTGATCAGGCCGAGGCACAGCTTAAACAAGCCGAAGCCGAAGTGGCCGCAGCTGAAGCAGAAGTGCGCCGCAGTAGCGTGGATCTGGAGTACGCCAGCGTGCAAGCGCCGATCAGTGGCCGCATTGGCCGTGCTTTAGTTTCAGAAGGCGCGCTGCTGAATAAAGGGACAGGCACGCCTTTGGCAACGATCGAGCAACTGGATTCGGTGTATGTGGATTTCAACCAGTCTGGTGCTGATCTATTACGCTTAAAACAACTGACTAAGGCGGGCAAGCTCAAGCAAGCCTCGCTACCGGTTGATTTGCTGCTGGAAGATGGCTCTAGCTATGCCCATACAGGCAAATTGCTCTTTGCCGAGCAAACCATTGATCCGACAACGGGCACAGTGACGATGCGTGCTGAATTCCCTAATCCGGATCATCTGTTGTTACCCGGCATGTTTGCCACGGTAAGGGTTGCGCAGGGTGCGATGGACGCTACGGTACGTGTGCCGCAACAAGCGATTGTTTCATCGCCACAGGGCCAGTTCGTTTATGTAGTAGGTAGCGACAATAAAGTCGCCCCTGCGCCTGTGAAAACCGGCGGCTTTTCGGGTAAAGATTGGATTGTGTTGAGTGGCTTAAAAGGCGGCGAGCGCGTGATGATCGATGGCATCCAGAAAGTACGCCCCGGCGCGGTGGTGAATCCGGTTGATGCGGCTGCCCCTGCTTCTGCCCCTGCAAAAAAATAGCTGCTACTGATGATGCTTAGGCATCATCAGTAGTCCAACGCAGTGGCACCCCAAACCCAAACCTTTAACCACAGAGGAAAAAGAGAGCACAGAGGAGCACGGAGAAAAACACAGTAGGTTTTCTCCGTGAAACTCCGTGTTCTCCGTGCCCTCCGTGTTTTGAGATTTGGGTTTTGGGTGGAGTCTTACTGCGCGGCACTAGTGTATTAGGAGAGTTTATGTTTGCTCGTTTTTTTATCGATCGCCCCGTATTTGCTTGGGTGATCGCCATTATTATTGTTTTGGCAGGTTTGCTGGCTTTCAAAAGCCTGCCGATCTCTCAATACCCCGAAGTGGCTCCGCCCGCTTTAACGATTAACGCGACTTATCCCGGCGCGAGTGCGCAGGTGATGGAGGAAACGGTTACTGCACTGATTGAGCAGGAAATGAACGGTTTGGAGAACATGCAATATATGAGCTCCAACAGCGATAGCGCCGGTAATATGGCGATTACGCTGACGTTTAAGCCGGGCACAGATCTAGATATCGCCTCGGTAGAAGCGCAAAACCGTGTGAAGCGGGTTGAAGCGCGTTTGCCAAGCGAAGTGCGCCAGCAAGGCGTGCAGGTGGTTAAATCGCGTAGTAATTACCTGATGTTTGTGACGCTGCTGTCCCCTGATGGTAGTTACGACAATGTAGCGCTGGGTAGTTATGTGAATTCTAGCGTGATCGATTCCATTCGCCGTGTGCCGGGTGTGGGCGAGGCGATGTTGTTTGGCTCTGAATACGCCATGCGTATTTGGCTGGATCCGGCTAAGTTGGCAGGCTTTAAACTGTCTGCCGCCGAAGCACTGGCTGCAGTGCGTGCGCAAAACGTGCAATTGGCCACGGGTGAAATTGGTCAGCTGCCCGCCCCGCCGGGCCAGCAATTTACCGCAACCGTGGTGACGCAAGGTCGCTATTTAACGGCTGAGCAGTTTGGCAATATTGTGCTGCGCGATGGCAAAAATGGCTCGCAATTGCGCCTGAAAGATGTGGCTAAGGTTGAGCTGGGCGCATCCGATTACAGTGTATTGGCGCGTTTAAATGGTAAGAGCATCGCGGCGATTGGGATTAAATTGTCTCCTGATGGCAATGCGCTTGAAACCGCCAAGGCGGTAAAAGCCAAGCTGGATGAGTTGTCTAAGTTCTTCCCTAAGGGTATTGCGGTTGAAGTGCCTTACGATACCTCTAAGTTTGTGGATGTTTCGATCAAGGAAGTATTGACCACGCTGGTTGAAGCGATTGGTTTGGTATTTATTGTGATGTACCTGTTCTTGGGTAATATCCGCGCCACGCTGATTCCGACGATTGTGGTGCCGATTGCACTGTTGGGTGCTTTGGTGGGTTTGCAGTTGTTTGGTTATTCGATCAATGTGCTGACGATGTTTGCCATGGTGCTGGCGATTGGTATCTTGGTTGACGATGCCATTGTGGTGATCGAAAACGTCGAACGGATTATGTCTGAAGAGGGTCTTGCCCCGCGCGAAGCCACGCAAAAAGCGATGGGGCAGATTATTGGCCCGATTATCGCCATTACCTTGGTGCTAACCGCCGTGTTTGTGCCGATGGCGTTTTTCTCGGGTGCGGTGGGCGCGATTTATCGCCAGTTCTCGGTAACCTTGGTGCTGACGATGTTCTTCTCGGCGCTGATGGCTTTAACCTTAACGCCTGCATTGTGCGCAACGTTCCTCAAGCCTTTGAAAAAGGGAGAGCATCATGGCACCAAGGGTTTCTTGGGGTGGTTTAACCGCAAGTTTGCAGCTCTAACGATCCGCTATCAGGGCTGGGTAGGGACATGCATACGCAAGACCGGTTTGTCCTTGCTGTTTTTTGCTTTGATTTTGGCCTCTACCGGCTGGTTGATGTCGCGCTTGCCAACGTCTTTTCTGCCTGACGAAGACCAAGGTTACTTTATTAGCGTGGTGCAATTGCCTGCAGGCGCGACGCGTGAGCGTACGCTGGAAGTGGTTGAGCAGGTTGAGGCACACTTTGTAAAGCAGCCTGAAGTGGATCGTGTGATTGCGATTGTGGGGTTTAGCTTCTTTGGTCGCGGCCAAAATGCGGCGCTGGCCTTTGTCACCTTAAAAGACTGGAAAGATCGTCCTAAGCCGGATGATCAGGTGGCGGCTGTGGTGCAACGCGCCAATATGATGTTGTTCCGCATTAAACAAGCGTTCTCTTTTGCCACCAATGTGCCGCCGATTCCTGAATTAGCCTCGGTGGGTGGTTTTGATTTCCGCTTGCAAGATCGTGCTGGTTTAGGTCGTGATCGCCTTTATGAAGCACGCAATATGTTGCTGGGCATGGCTGCGCAAAATAAAGCTTTGGCGGGGGTGCGCCCTGATGGTCAAGAGCCGGGCCAGCAGCTTTTACTTGATGTAAATAAAGTAAAAGCCAGTCAGCTGGGTATTGATATGGCCGAGCTTAATAGCACACTGGCGATTTCATTAGGTTCTGCCTATGTGAATGACTTTGTGCGCGAAGGCCGTATCTTGCGTGTTTTGATGCAAGCCACGCCGGAAAGCCGTCTTTCACCAGACGATTTACTTAAGCTGCAAGTGAAGACCCGTGCGGGTAATCTAGTGCCGCTGTCTGAAATTGCCGTGGCCAAATGGCAGGCGGGTGCTTCTGCGCTGGATCGCTATAACGGCTTGCCTGCATTTAAGATTTCTGGCGGCCCAGCCCCTGGTAAAAGCTCGGGTGAGGCGATGGATGCGATGGAAGCAATGGCGAAGCAATTGCCGCCTGGCGTGGGCTTTGAATGGTCGGGTACTTCGTTTGAAGAACGCCTGTCTGGTTCGCAAGCGCCCTTCTTGTTTGGCTTATCGATTCTGATCGTGTTCTTATGCCTTGCCGCGCTGTATGAAAGCTGGTCGATCCCGTTTGCTGTGCTGTGGGTGGTGCCGCTGGGTATCTTTGGTGCGGTGGCCGCCATGACATTGCGCGGTTTGCCAGACGATGTTTATTTTAAGGTGGGACTGATCGCCATTATTGGTTTGTCTGCAAAGAACGCGATTCTGATTATCGAATTCGCCCGCGATTTGCAGCGTCAGGGCATGAGCGCAATCGATGCCACGCTGGAAGCTTGCCGTTTACGCTTCCGCCCGATTCTGATGACTTCGTTTGCCTTTATTGCCGGTGTATTGCCGCTGGCGATGAGTACCGGTGCCGGTGCAGCAAGCCGACGTGCCATTGGTACAGGGGTGATGGGTGGGATGATTACGGCTACGGTATTTGCGGTGTTCTTAGTGCCGGTGTTCTTTGTGGTGGTGCGCCGCTTCTTCCCTGAGAAAACCATGGTACGCAGCGACGAAATCGCAGATGACCATCGTTAATAGACGTGCCGGTCTTCGAAGGGCGGTGCGTCCGCTCTTCGAATCATGACGCGAACCAATAGGTAATAAATGTATGAAAAAACAATTAATGTCTAAGACCCTGCTGCTGGCGATGACGCTGGGCTTGGGCGCATGCGCGATGGGGCCGGATTACATTCGCCCTGTAGCGCCTGTTGCCAGTGTGGTGGGTAGCCAACCTGCGGATGTGGATACACCGCAATGGGCCAGTTACTTTAGCGATCCTGCTTTGCGTGCGGTGATTGAAAAAGCACTGGCTAATAACCGCGATTTAAAAATCGCCACGGCCAGAATCGAAGAAGCCCGTGCCTTGTATGGTATTCAGAAGGCGGATTTTTTGCCTTCAGTAAATGCCAATGGCTCGGGCAATATCAGCCGCAACAATCCAGACGCTGATATCAGCCGCCGCTATGAGGCTAATCTGGCGCTGCTCTCTTACGAGGTGGATTTCTGGGGCCGTGTGCGTCGTTTAAGTGAAGCGGCCAAGGCCAACTATCTGGCAAGTGAAGAGGCGCAGCAATCGGTACGCAGCACGCTGATTGCCGATGTGGCCAATAGCTATTACAGCGCTCAAGCCCTACAGACACGCAGCAGCTTTGCCGAGCAAACCGCTACGGCGCGGGCCGAAAGTTTGCGGGTGGTGAAGCGCCGTATGGATGTGGGCGTGGCTAATCGCCTTGATCTGTTGCAGGCCGAAGCAGCTCAAGATAGCGCAAGCAGCGATCATGCGGCTTTAGCCCGGCAATCTGTCAATGCGCAAACTGCGCTCGCTGTTTTGGTGGGTGAGGCGGTGAGCCTGCCTGCGGCCAATTTAAATGCGGAAGTCGTTCAGTTGCCCAGCGGATTAAACTCTACCGTTTTGCTCGAGCGCCCAGATGTGCGCGCTGCGGAGCAAAAGCTGGTTGCAGCTAATGCCAATATCGGTGCGGCTCGCGCGGCCTTCTTTCCTAAAGTCACTTTAATGGGCAGCGGCGGTGTGATGAGTAATGAGCTGGAGGATTTATTCTCTGGCGGCAACCGTGCATGGAGTTTTTTACCGCAAATCAGCCTGCCGCTGTTTGATGGTGGACGCTTGCGTGCTGGCGCTGATATTGCGGAAGCCCGGAAAGTGATTGCCGTGGCTGAATACGAAAAAACCATTCAGCTGGCGTTTAAAGACGCCGCCGATGTGTTATCTGATCAGGTATGGTTGAGTAAGCAGCTAACAGCCCAGCAACGCCTTGCTGATCGGCAGGAGCAGCGCCTGAAACTTGCAGAAGCACGCTATGCATCAGGCTTGTCGGGCTATTTGGATGTGCTGGATGCGCAGCGTGAGTTTTACGCGGCCAGCCAGGGCCTGATCGAAACGCGTCGTGCTCGTTTAGCTGCATCGGCACAAGCGTTTAAGGCTTTGGGCGGGAAGTAATACGCGCTAGTTGATTGGTTTTATAAGCGAACAGCCCCAGTTGGGGCTGTTTTTTATTGTTTGATAGATCAACTGTTTGGCTGATGATGAGATGCGGGCGTGTTTGCACGGCGAAAAAACTGCATTAAAAATTGCGCTAGCGCAGCTGCTGGCTCTTGATGCTCTGGCAAACTGAAGGCGCTGAGCTGTGTGTGCAGTGCTTGAAAAGATCTATTTTCTGCCAAAGCTAAATATTGCTGGCAAAGCGGGGCGATGGCTTGCCATTGTGCGGTTTGCAGCTCGGCTAGCTTACTTAAATCAGCTTTGGGTGATGGCTTGCCATTTGGAAAGATGACTTTCCAGCTTTCAATAAGGGGCTGCATCATGATGTGCTGTAGCAGCGCCAAAAAGCTGGCTGCGCCTTTGCCGCCGGCATGCAGCCAGCTGTTGCGACCTGCCGGGGCTAAGGCATCGAGCAGAGGGGCGGCAAGCTGTAGGGCTGTGTCGTCGCCGCTGGCGGCCATCATCCAGCCTAATTGTGCGGCGCACTGAGGCTCGCCAATCAGGGCCAGATCAATATGATGCCAGCCTTGTGCCTGCGCCCATTGAGCGCTTTGCAAATAGCCTGCTAAATCAGCATGGCCTGCAGAAATAAGCAGGCCATTGTGGGGTAAAGAGGGGATTTGCGATTGCATATCAAGCGGCAGCAGCATGAGCTGTGCCATTTGCAAGGGTTTAAGCCGAGATTGCAATGACTCTAGAATGGCCGCTGGGGCAAGAAATAAAACAGGGCCATTGAATAGAGTCATAGTGGCTTATTGTTGGCAGTTGTTAATCAATTGTTTGAGTGCCTCAGGATTGAGAATTTCAATCAAGCGGTTTTGCACTTTAATTAAGCCGTTCTCTTGGAATTTTGATAATGAGCGGCTCACGGTTTCAAGCTTAAGGCCTAAATAGCTGCCGATTTCTTCACGCGTCATGCGTAAATGAAAGCTGCTGGCAGAATATCCCCGAATGGCAAAGCGTTGAGATAAATTTAGCAAGAAAGCCGCAATACGTTCTTCTGCTTTCATATTTCCCAATAAAAGCATCACGCCATGATCGCGCACAATTTCGCGGCTCATCATTTTATAAAGATGATGTTGCAAGATCGGGATGCGGCGGCTGAGTTCTTCCATATCAGTAAAAGGCAGCTCGCAGACTTCGCTGTCTTCTAAGGCAATGGCATCACAGGTATGCAGATCAGAGCTAACCGCATCCATGCCCATGAGCTCACCGGTCATATGAAAGCCGGTGACTTGCTCGCGACCATCTTCAGAAATTACGCTGGCTTTAAAAAAACCTAAGCGAATCGCAAACAGGGAGCGAAATGGCTCTCCTGCACGGTAGAGCGCTTCACCGCGCTTAATCGGCTTGGCTTGGGTAATTAAGTGATCAAGCTCGCGCATTTCATCAGCGGAAAGACCAATCGGCAAGCAAAGCTCACGCAAACTGCAATTAATGCAGCTTTGGCGCAGGTGCTTGAGGCTAAGGTCACGTACTGGAATATGAGATGTCGGTGTCATTGGGCGTTTCAATTCAGTGTTTTAAGATATCCATCACTGCAAGTTATTTCCGGTGCAGATATTGATATCGATCAAGGTTATAAAAAATGAATCTAGGCAAGCTGCACTCATATGATAAATAAGGATAAAACAGCATGCTTCAAAATAATGTTACGGTCTTACAGCCACTTGATTTTGATCGAAACTTGATAAGCCAACACAGCGGGAAAGGGCCAAGGTATACATCCTACCCCACTGCGGATCGATTTGCTGTAATGGATGCAGATCGCTATGAGCAAAGTGTGCGCCAGCAACAGCCCGGTATTGGAATAAAACCGCTGTCATTGTATTTTCACTTGCCCTTTTGCAATACCATTTGTTATTACTGCGCCTGTAATAAAGTCATTACAAAAGATCAGGGTAAAGCGGATCAATACCTCGATTATCTACTTAAAGAAGTAAAAATACAGGCCGCATTATTAACTAAGCGTGGCAAGATTTCTCAGTTGCATTTTGGCGGCGGCACACCCACTTTTCTGAGCGATGCACAATTAACGCGATTAATGGACGGTATTCGTCATTATTTCGATTTAAAGCCTGATGGCGAGTTTTCAATTGAAATCGATCCTCGCAAAGTCAGTGCGGCGACTGTGGCATTGTTAGGGCAAATTGGCTTTAACCGCATGAGCGTGGGCGTGCAGGATTTTGATCCGCAGGTGCAAAAAGCGGTGAACCGGATTCAAACCGAGGAAGAAACCAGAGCGGTGATTGATGCCGCACGTGCCAATGGCTTTAAGTCCGTGAGTATTGATCTGATTTACGGCTTGCCGCATCAAACTCAGGCCCGGATGTACCAGACGATTGAGCGTGTCCTCACTTTGCGCCCAGATCGGCTGGCCCTGTATAGCTATGCCCATTTGCCCGAGCGTTTTATGCCGCAAAGACGCATTGATGCTGGGCAGCTACCCTCAACAGAGGGTAAACTCGACATCTTGCAAAGCAGTGTGAATCAGCTTCTTGCCGCGGGTTATATCTATATCGGCATGGATCATTTTGCTTTACCTGATGATCCGCTGGCAATTGCTCAAAGAAGAGGGCAGTTGCATCGGAATTTCCAGGGTTATTCAACGCATGCCGATTGCGATCTGATGGCTTTTGGTGTGTCAGCAATCGGCAAAGTGGCCAATTGTTTTGCCCAGAATGTAAAAGATTTAGATGCTTATTATCTGGCCTTAGATAAAGATCGTTTGCCGATAGAGCGTGGCTTGATGATCACACACGATGATTTTTTGCGTGGCTCGGTGATTCAATCTTTAATGTGCCAGTTTGAATTGAGTTTTCAGCCTGTAGAATTGGCTTATTTGATTGATTTTAAAAGCTATTTCTCTGAAGAGCTTGCTTTGCTTATGCCGCTTCAAGCTCAGGGTTTGCTTGAGGTGAGAGACGATTCAATCATTGTTAGTCCTAAGGGGCGTTTTTTGATCCGCTCGATTGCCATGGTTTTTGATCGCTATTTGCGTCATGCCCCTCGCGCAGGGAGCTATTCTAAGTTGATATAAACTAATGCTGGAATTAGATTTTCTTGCTTTGTTTTTAGCCGGTTTATTAGGGGGCGGGCATTGTGTTGGAATGTGCGGTGGTGTCGTTGCCGCCTTTAGTTTGCAGCTCCCAAAGGGCCCACGCTGGCATTACCATTTGGGGTTTAACCTTGGTCGCTTGCTGGGCTATTGCCTGATTGGTATGCTTGCGGGCTTGCTAGGCTCTTTGTCTGTGTTGCTTTCATTACAAAGCGTGAAAAGCGGCTTGTTTATCCTTGCCAATTTATTATTGATTTTGCTTGGCAGTTATATGGCGGGCTGGTCATCTATTATTTTATTGCTGGAAAAAGCCGGGCGCCCTTTATGGCTTAAAATTCAACCTTATATGCGGCTATTTTTACCGATAAAAAGATGGCCGGATACGCTGATTGTAGGGGCTTTGTGGGGATGGTTGCCCTGTGGTTTGGTTTATACCGCTTCTTTAAACGCACTTGCCAGTGCCAGCCCCTGGTACGGTGCTTTAATTATGCTGTCTTTTGGCTTAGGCACACTGCCCAATTTACTGCTGATGTCCGCCTTTGCAGAACAGTTGCGACAGCTGTTTAAGAATAAATATTTACGCTATTTGTTTGGTGGAGGTTTGATGCTTTTAGGCGCTTATCGATTGATTCAATTTATGTTTTAGTCATGATTTCTTGTGTAAAGTGAACGTAAATATGAGCTGATTGTTATCAATTTTTTTTGCGGATGCTTGGGTGGATGATGTTTTAAAATAAAAAAATAGCTATTGAATCTGGCGCTTTGCAGTCATTTTATAAAAAAGGATTTTTAAAAAAATGCCTACCCCCATTTTGGTTGTTGATGATTCTGCTATGGCCAGAAAAATGCTGATCAAGGCTTTGCCTAAGAATTGGGATGTTGACATCACGCAAGCATGTAATGGTATTGAAGCACTAGCAGCTTATCGAGCAGGTCAAGCAGATGTGATGTTTTTAGATTTAACCATGCCGCTGATGGATGGTTATGCTGTATTAGAAACGCTGCAAAAAGAAGGTTTAAATAGTTATGTCGTCGTGGTTTCGGCGGATATTCAAGTACTCGCGCGTGAGCGTGTGCGACAATTGGGGGCTGCGGCCTTTGTTCAAAAACCTGTGAAAGCTTCTGATATTGAGATTATTTTGCGCGAATATGGAATCGCTTTATGAATGAAGAATTGTTTTTGACAGAAGAGCAAACCGATGCCTTGCAAGAAATTACCAATATTGCTATGGGCCGTGCAGGCGCGCAGCTGGCACAAATTCTAAATACATTTATTAAGCTATCTGTTCCACGCATTAATATTATTCAATCATCATCTATTAGCCATAATATTGTGCATATGATTGGTGCCAAAAGTGCGGCAACGGCGATTCGTCAATCATTTAATGGCTCTTTATCGGGTGAGGCCATGGTGGTTTATGACCAGTATGGCTGTAGAAACCTGGCTGATCTGATGGGCTATGATGGCGTAATTGATCGCACTGCCGAGCGGGAATTACTTTTAGATGTGGGTAATGTATTGGTGGGTGCTTGTTTAAATGGCGTGGCCGATTTATTAGGGGCTTCGTTAGTTTTTTCTGCGCCCACCATTATGGCGGAAAACGTTGAGGTGGATCAGCTGATCAATATCAAGCAGATCACCTGGAATTACGCCTTGTTGGTTGAAGTGCATTTCACTTTGGAAATTCGTGATTTCACCTGCCACTTACTCACATTAATGCCAGAGGAATCCATTTTGCGATTGCAACTGGCCATCGATGCGTTTATGGACAAGATCTAATGCAAGAAAGATTATGTGATTTTATCGTTAATGAAGTCGGCGTCGGCGTTTTTTCGCTGGATCGCGATTATCGTATTTTGCTGTGGAATCGTTTTATGGCTCAGCATAGTGGCATTGCCGCTGAGCAAGCGATAGGCTCAAATTTATTTGAGCTGTTTCCTGAATTGCCAGAGAAGTGGCTTAGCAAAAAAATTGAAAGTGTTTTTGTGCTTAAAAACTTTGCTTTTACCTCATGGGAACAAAGGCCGTATTTGTTTAAATTTCCACATAACCGCCCTATTACAGGTGGTATGGATTTTATGCAGCAAAACACCACCTTTATGCCTGTGCGCAATGAATTGGGTGAGGTTGATGCAGTTACCGTGAATTTATTTGATGTGACTGATAATGCCATTGCACAAAACCTGCTTCAAGAGGCCATGGGAAAGCTTGAAGAGTTTTCTAATCGTGATGGTTTAACGGGTATATACAACCGCCGTTATCTTGATATGCGTTTTACGCAGGAGCTGGAGCGGATGTCTCGCTATCAGGCTGCATTTTTTACCGTGATTTTGTTTGATTTGGATCGCTTTAAGCGGGTGAATGATCACTATGGTCATGTTGCAGGGGATGAGGTGTTGCGTGTTGTTGCATCCCGGGTGCTCACCACATTAAGAGATACGGATGTATTTGGTCGTTATGGCGGTGAGGAATTTTTACTCCTGCTGCCACAAACAGATTTGGCGGGGGCAGAAATTGCCGCAGAAAGAATCCGGGAGATTTTATGCTCAACACCTGTACAAGTGGGCGAGAATAAAATTGAAATTTCAGCCAGTCTAGGCCTTTCTGAATGCCACTTTGGGGTAAAAAACCCGCAACAAGTGATTGAAGAAGCAGATTTGGCCTTGTATTCATCCAAGCAGAATGGGCGTAATCGGGTGACCGTTTTTTCCGTCACTTTGCGAGATTGATTATTTATATTGCATATTTAAAAAGAGCCCGTTGGGCTCTTTTTTTTTGCTGGATTCTGTACAAACAAAGTGCCTAGCTTAAATTTATTAGCAATGTGCACGTAATTTTTTGAAATAATCAACTTTACTATGTCTATAAAGAATGCAGAGGTGCGGCGATCGCGGTACCACTCGTATGACATACACGGTGAGGAGAGGCGTCATGGATGTCTTTAATAATTTTGCGGCACGATATGAGCGCACACGCGAAGAAGAAATGTCCCTTAGGGACTATCTGGAGCTATGTAAACAAGATCAGGTTGCTTATGCTACCGCAGCAGAGCGGATGCTGATGGCGATTGGCGAGCCAGAGTTGATTGATACTCGGCTTGATTCCAGCTTGTCACGTATTTTCCAGAATAAAGTGATTCGCATTTATCCTGCATTTCGTGAATTTTATGGCATGGAAGAAGTGATCGAGCAAGTGGTGGCTTATTTCCGGCATGCCGCTCAAGGCTTGGAAGAAAAGAAGCAGATTCTTTATTTGCTTGGCCCCGTAGGGGGTGGTAAAAGCTCGATCGCTGAAAAATTAAAAGAATTGATGGAGTGCGTGCCTTTTTATTGCATTAAAGGCTCGCCAGTGAACGAGTCGCCTTTGGGGTTATTTAATGCGGATGAAGATGGCAGCTTATTAGAAGAGCAATTTGGTATTGCCAGCCGTTATTTAAAAACCATTCCAAGCCCTTGGGCCGTAAAACGCCTTCACGAATTTAATGGGGATATTAATCAGTTTAGAGTGGTAAAGCGCCATCCTTCGGTATTACGCCAGGTGGCCATCGCTAAGACTGAGCCAGGAGATGAAAACAATCAGGATATCTCCGCCTTGGTGGGTAAGGTGGATATTCGTAAATTAGAAAAATACGCACAGGATGATCCTGATGCGTATAGCTACTCAGGCGGTTTGTGCTTAGCCAATCAAGGCTTGCTTGAGTTCGTGGAAATGTTTAAAGCACCGATTAAAGTGCTGCACCCTTTATTGACGGCGACTCAAGAGGGTAACTTTAAGGGCACTGAAGGCTTTGGCGCTATTCCCTTTGATGGTGTGGTGTTAGCTCACTCTAATGAATCAGAATGGAAGCAATTCAAAAATAATAAAAATAATGAAGCTTTTTTAGATCGTATTTATATTGTGAAAGTGCCTTACTGCCTAAGGGTGAGTGAGGAAGTAAAGATTTATGAAAAATTAGTGCTTAACTCTTCTTTATCTAAAGCGCCTTGCGCTCCGGGTACTTTAAAAATGATGGCGCAGTTTGCAATACTTTCGCGTCTGCGTGAGCCAGAAAACTCCAGCATCTTTTCTAAAATGCTGGTTTACGACGGTGAAAATTTAAAAGATGTCGATCCAAAAGCAAAATCGATTCAGGAATACCGCGATTTTGCAGGTGTGGATGAAGGCATGAATGGTTTATCTACACGGTTTGCCTTCAAGATTTTATCTAAAGTATTTAATTTTGATCATGCAGAAGTTGCAGCAAACCCTGTGCATTTATTGTATTTACTAGAGCAACAAGTCGAACGCGAGCAATTTTCTGCCGAGCTAGAGCAAAAATATATCTCCTATATCAAAGAGTTTATGGCTTTGAAATACGTTGATTTTATTGGCAAAGAAATCCAAACAGCCTATTTGGAAAGTTATTCCGAATATGGGCAAAATATTTTTGATCGCTATGTCACATTGGCCGATTACTGGATTCAGGATCAGGAGTATCGCGATGCAGACACAGGGGAATCATTTGATCGAACTAGCTTAAATAATGAGCTGGAAAAAATAGAAAAGCCTGCGGGCATTTCTAATCCTAAAGATTTTAGAAATGAAATTGTTAATTTTGTATTGAGAGCCCGTGCCAATAATGGGGGGAACAACCCCGCTTGGACTTCATATGAAAAATTACGCTCTGTGATTGAGAAAAAAATGTTTTCTAATACGGAGGAGTTACTGCCGGTTATTTCATTTAATGCCAAGGCAAGTCATGATGATGCACGTAAACACGAAGATTTTGTGAATCGGATGGTGAGCAAAGGCTATACGCCGAAACAGGTCAGGCTCTTGTGCGAGTGGTATTTAAGAGTCCGTAAATCGTCGTAATCCAGTGGGGCTGAGGGGTGAAATCGAGGTGGAGAGGCTCGAGATTACTCCTTGCGCCTCACGCCTCACTGGGGTTGCATCATGATTCATATGATTGATCGGCGTTTAAATGGTAAAAATAAGTCGGCGATAAATCGGGAGCGGTTTCTTCGTCGTTTTAAGGGGCAAATTAAAGAAGCGGTAACGCGTGCCGTTAATGGCAGATCGATTACCGATATCGAGCGTGGCGAGAAAGTATCCATTCCTGTTAAAGACATTAATGAACCTGGCTTTGCCCATGCACAAGGTGGGATTTGGGAACGGGTTTTTCCTGGGAATGATCGTTATAGCCGGGGCGATGAAATTGACCGCCCAGCAGGCGAAGAGGGTGCAGGAGGGAATGGCGGTGCGGGCAATGGCGGAGATGGTGAAGATGATTTTGTTTTTGAATTAAGCAAAGAAGAATTTCTTGAGTTTTTCTTTGATGATCTGGAATTGCCCAATTTAGTTAAAACACAATTAAAACAAAGCATGGTGATGAAGCCGGTAAGGGCTGGCTTTACTTCCGATGGCACGCCGACCAATATCCATGTGCTACGCAGTCTGCGTGCAGCATTGGGGCGGCGCATTGCTCTATCTGCAGGGCCATTAGAAGAATTAAATACCCTACAAGAGCAATTAGATGAACTGCTTGAAACTCAAGGAGAAAGATCGCAGGAAGTTCAAACCTTGCAGGCGATTATTCGTGAATTAAAAGCAAAGTTGGTTTGTATTCCTTATATTGATCCCTTTGATCTGAAATACACCAATCGTATTCGCGTACCTAAGCCCACTACGCAGGCGGTGATGTTTTGCGTGATGGATGTATCCGGCTCAATGGATGAAGCCAAAAAAGACATTGCTAAGCGTTTCTTTATTTTGCTTTATTTGTTTTTGGTGCGTGCCTACGAAAAAATAGAGGTGGTATTTATTCGTCACCATACCCAGGCTACTGAGGTGAATGAACATGATTTTTTTCATGCAAGAGACACGGGCGGTACGGTGGTTTCTTCAGCATTAAAACTCACCAAAAAAATCATTGATGAGCGTTATCCTGATGCAGATTGGAATATCTACGTGGCCCAAGCCAGCGATGGGGATAATTGGGATTCGGATTCACCACAATGCCGGCAATTATTAAGCGCTGAAATTATGCCGCTTTTGCAGTACTACGCTTATGTGGAAATCACAGAAGGAGAGCCGCAGAATCTTTGGTTTGAATACGAAAAAGTGGCCGAGCAACACGCACATTTCACCATGCGGCGTATTCGTAATCCCGCAGAGATTTGGCCTATTTTTAAAGAGTTATTTAAGAAAGTCAGCGCAAGGGGGGGGGCATGAGTACCAATACACGCCAAAAAAAAACGCGCGCAAAAAAATTATTATCAACCGGCTCGGAATGGTCTTTCGATTTAATTGATGATTACTATCGGGAAATCGCGCGTGTGGCCAAGCAATTTGGCCTAGATACCTATCCTAATCAATTGGAGGTGATTTCTGCGGAGCAAATGATGGATGCCTATGCCTCAGTAGGCATGCCGGTGATGTATAACCACTGGAGTTACGGCAAGCATTTTTTATCCACGCAAAAATCGTATCAGCGCGGCGCAATGGGCTTGGCTTATGAAATTGTGATTAATTCCAGCCCTTGTATTGCTTATTTAATGGAAGAAAACACCATGACGATGCAGGCGCTGGTGATTGCGCATGCTGCTTTTGGTCATAATTCTTTTTTTAAAGGTAATTATTTATTCAGGAGCTGGACGGATGCAACAGCCATTATTGATTATCTGGTCTTTGCAAAAAACTATATTGCCCAGTGTGAGCAAAGATATGGCGAAGATAAGGTGGAGGAATTGCTCGATTCTTGTCATGCGCTGATGAATTATGGTGTTGATCGCTATAAACGGCCGCAAAAATTATCACTTTCATTGGAATTAGCAAAGCAATCGGAGCGGGAAAACTATCAGCAATCACAGATTAATGAGCTGTGGCGCACTATTCCTAAGCGTAACGAAGAAGAAAAAACGCATGAGGAAAGCCGTTTCCCTTCTGAGCCACAAGAAAATCTGCTGTATTTTATTGAGAAATATGCACCTTTATTAGCGCCGTGGCAAAGAGAGATTGTGCGGATTATTCGCAAAATTGCACAGTATTTTTATCCGCAGCGGCAAACGCAGGTCATGAATGAGGGCTGGGCCACTTTCTGGCATTACACCTTGCTGAATCAACTGTACGATGAGAGTTTGGTGGACGATGCATTTATGCTGGAGTTTTTGCATAGTCATACCAATGTGGTGTTTCAGCAGCCCGTTACGAGTAAGTGGTTTAATGGGATTAACCCATATGCGCTTGGCTTTGCGATGTTTCGTGATTTGCGGCGTATTTGTGAAGAGCCTACCGAGGAGGATAAACTTTGGTTTCCGGATTTAGCCAATACGGATTGGAAAAAAACGCTTGATTTTGCAATGCGTAATTTTAAGGATGAGAGTTTTATTTTGCAGTATCTTTCGCCTAAATTAATGCGTGAGTTTCGCTTGTTTGCCATTCTGGATGATGATTATTTGCCTAAATTAAAGGTGGCGGCGATTCATGATGAGGCGGGCTATCTGGATATCAGGCAAAAGCTGGCAGATCAATATAATCTGGCCGGTAGGGAGCCAAACATTCAGGTGTATGAAGCCAATACACAGGGGGATAGGTCTTTAACACTGCGGCATTATCAATACCAGCGCAGGCCATTAGGTAATAGTGTGCATGAGGTGCTTAGGCATATTTCACGGCTGTGGGGGTTTTCGGTCAAACTGGAAAGTGTGGATGAGAAAAACCGGGTATTGCTAAGCTATGAATGTAAACTGGAAAAAAGAGGGGGGTAGTTTGAGGTTGCTAGCGGGCAGTAAAAAACGGCAATCCGAGGATTGCCGTTTTTGTATGTGAAGCTATTAATTAATCGTAATGATTAGTTAATACCAACAACAGTCACTTTTACTGCCGCTACGATTTCGTGGTGCAGAGCAAGTTCAACATCGTATTCGCCGATTTGCTTGAAAGGACCTTCAGGCAGACGAACTTCAGATTTAGCAACAACAAAGCCAGCAGCAACGAATGCTTCAGCGATGTCTTGTGTGCTAACTGAACCAAACAGACGGCCATCAACACCGGCTTTTTGTTCGATAGAAACAGAAGTGCCTTCCAGCTTCGCCGCGCGATCAGTTGCCGAAGCAATGATCTCAATTTGACGAGCTTCAAGCTCAACGCGACGCGCTTCAAATTCAGCTAAGTTAGCTGTCGTTGCACGTTTTGCTTTGCCTTGTGGTACCAAGAAGTTACGTGCGTAACCGTCTTTTACTGTAACCACATCACCAAGACCACCTAAGTTTGCTACTTTTTCGAGCAGAATGATTTGCATTTTTATTCCTCTCGCTTAGTGTTGGTCGGTGTATGGCAGAAGCGCAAGCAGACGAGCTACTTTGATGGCTTCAGACAGTTGGCGTTGGAACTTAGCTTTAGTACCAGTGATACGAGCTGGAATGATCTTACCGTTTTCAGAGATAAAGTCTTTTAACAGAGCAATATCTTTGTAATCCACGTGGGCAATGCCTTCGGCGGTAAAGCGGCAGAATTTTTTCCGCTTGAACAGATGACGCGACATGATAAACCTCAATTCAACAATTCAAATTCTTCGAGATGCAACACAAGCTCATTGCGATAACGATTACTTTTTGCGGCGATAAAACCTTTGCTGGCGAGTCGTTGCCCAATTTGAATAGAGGCAAGTCGTGCTGCAATATCGCCGAGTGCCATCATGGCCACTTCACACTCCACCTTACGGTGTTTACCTGCCTCAACCTGTTCAGAGAGGTGAGTAATCACCATTTCTAAAACAGGTGTTCCGGCAGGGGTGTAACGTAAATCGCTTCGTTTGATAACGGTACCGTCAATGAGTACTCGGTTACGTTTGTCCAATTTAGTAGTCCATAGTAAGCAATGCGAAAATTTCGCAGTGCTTACTTATTACCTTAGGCAGCAGGAACGCCTTCGGCGGCTGGAGTCAGGGACTTGGACTTCTCTTCCTTCATCATTGGGGAAGCTTCAACAACAGCAGTTTCTGTGCGCAGAGTGATGTGGCGCAGAACGGCGTCATTGAATTTGAAGGCGTGTTCGAGTTCGTCCAAAATCAATTGGCTGATTTCGACGTTCATCATGACGTAGTGAGCTTTGTGGATCTTTTGGATCGGGTAAGCTAACTGACGACGGCCCCAGTCTTCAAGGCGGTGAATAGCACCACCACCGTTGGTGATCAGGGTCTTGTAGCGATCAATCATCGCTGGAACCTGTTCGCTTTGATCCGGATGCACGATAAATACGATTTCGTAATGTCGCATGACATCTCCTTATGGATGTTAAGCCTGCCGCGTGCGACTACGGTCAGGCAAGGGTTGTTAAGAGGGGCGGATCATACCGGATAATACGCCGCGACTCAAGCGCTATCCGATATGAATGCTTAGCGCTCGATGTGCCCGATCTTGCCGCTAACTGTCGACCATGTTTCATGATCGGGAAGCGGGTCCTTTTTCTCTACAATGGCGTGCCAGATTTTAGACATTTCGGCGTTGAGCTCAATATAGTCTTGCATATCAGCAGGGACATCGTCTTCTGCATAAATGGCTTCAACTGGGCATTCAGCAACGCAGAGTGTGCAGTCGATGCATTCATCAGGATCAATCACTAAAAAATTCGGGCCTTCACGAAAGCAGTCTACTGGGCATACATCGACGCAATCAGTGTACTTACACTTTACACAGGCGTCGGTCACTACGTACGTCATGATTGAATCCTTTTATATATATGAGGCACTTCTTAAGCACTTAAGCCGTTTGCTATGTTGGCATAACAGCCCGATTTTAGCAGAGCGCCACTGATTAGAAGTGATAACGTGGTTATTTGTAAAGAATCAGCGGCGATAACTCGGCAAAAAAGAGGGGTGGCAAATCTTAATTGCTCTTACCGAGGCTTGCTCAAGTGCACATGTAAAAGGGGGTGGGATATGTTGCGGTGTGAGGCCTGATTTGCTTGCTATTGATGGATAGATAACATTGCGTTTAAATAAAGTTATGCTATAGCATTTCAGATTTGGATTGATCAGGTATTTAATAAGCAGAATGATTGAGTTGCTTTTTTTGCTGATATTTGTATTGGCTCAGTATTGTGTGAAGCTATACTAAGATGTACTGGTATGAACGTATTTTATATTTCAACCTTGTAGCTTACTATTCTAAGCCGCTGATCGATTGGATTCGCTTTGTTTTCCATGGTATTTTTTGTGTTTTTTAATGGGTATTTTTAGCAAAAAAAATGTGGCATTTAAGTTGGATTTTTGATTTGTGTAGATATAGATTGGAATAGTGCTATATATTTGCTATATGATTTGAGAGTCTTTTTTATAAAAAATTGATGTGATGTTTGCTTTGTCGTTCGATTTTGTTGTGGCGCATGTCGTAAAAGAAATTTGTGAAGTGCTTCAAAAAAACAGGCTTGACCAAGTAAACTGTATGCAAATTATGTGGGTGACTTGCGCCAAACTTGGCGCAAATGTTATGTTCATCAGGCTGTAAGCGCCGGTATTATTAGAATACTTGGTTAAAAACAAAGTGAAGTGCTGGGGGAATTGTGGCAATTAAACCGAAACTCAAGGCGTGTGTCCTTGCTCTTATGTTGGCCTTGCCATTATCTGCTGGAGCCGTCGGGCTGGGAAGGCTGAATGTGCTTTCCGGGCTGGGTCAGCCATTTCGAGCTGAAATTGATTTGGTTTCCGTGCCGGCAGGTGAGTCAGAAGGACTGCTTGCGCGGCTGGCTTCGCCAGAGGCATTTGCTCAGGCTCAAGTCGCTTATCCTCCGGCATCGCTGGGTTTGCGTTTTGTGGTGAATAAGCGGGCAAACGGACAACACGTCGTATTGATCTCGTCTTCGCAATCGATTTCTGAGCCATTTTTGGACTTGCTGGTTGATTTGAGCTGGTCTGGCGGCAGGATTCAGCGTGATTACACGGCGCTGATTGATCCTCCAGGCTATGCATCCTCTGCGGCTGCCGCAAATAACGCGGCAAAGCAAGGTGAGTCATTTGCACCTGCGGTATTGCCAGGTACGCGCCGTAAAGGAGCAGTACTCAACTCAAAGAAGGTCGATGAAGCAAGTGCGGCAAGTAGCGCACAGGCGGAAAAAAAAGCAGACAGTAATCAATACAAAGTAAAAGCGGGCGACACCTTGTCGTCGGTCGCACGTCAGTCTGATGCAGAAGGCGTGACGCTTGAGCAAATGCTGGTTGGGCTTTACCGACAAAATCCGGATGCATTCGATGGCAATATGAATCGTTTGCGCCGCGGCAAAATTTTGAACATCCCAAGTAAAAATGATTTGCAGTCGCTGCCAGCAAGAGAAGCGGGCGCGGAAGTGCGCTTGCAAGCAAAAGATTGGCAGGCGTATCGCAGCAAAGTAGCGGAAGCCGTACAAAAGCAGCCTGCTGTGGCGGGCAATGAGCCAGCCAATGCGGGTCGTATTACCCCAAAAGTAGAAGAGAAAGTAAAGCCGGGCAATGCAAATCAGGATGTGCTCAAACTATCTAAAGGTGAGGCGCCAGGCAAAGCTAAGCCGGGGCAGCAGGGTGAGCAAGCGCGTATCCGCGCTTTAGAAGAAGAAGTTGCAGCAAGACAAAAAGGATTGGATGAGTCCAATCAGCGGGTTGCTGCTTTGCAGAAAAATCTGCATGACATGGAAAAATTGCTGGCGCTAAAGAGCCGTGTCGGTGCAGAGATGCAAAAAGCCAGCAAGCCCGGTGAAGCGCCTGTGCCAACAGCAGTCGCAACTCCTGTACCTGCAGATGTCCCTGCTCCGGCAGAGTTACCCGTTGCCTCTGCTGTGGTCGATACCCCGATTGCTAGTGCAGCAATAGGGGAGGTTGATGCAAGTGCCGTGGTTGCTGAAACACCGAAAGTACGTCGCCGTATTGCAATACCTGCACCCGTGCCTGAGCCAGAATCCGATGTGATGGATGTCGTGTTTGATAACGCGCTGCCTATCGGTGGCGGCTTGGCCGCACTCTTGCTGGGAGGCGTTGGTTTGTGGTGGGCGCGTCGTCGTAAGAATGGAAATACCTTTGCAGACAGCATCTTAACGGGAGGAGATTTAAAATCTAATACTTTGCTGGGCAATACGGGTGGCGCGGTGATTAGCACTCAGCCTACTGAAAACTCCTTCTTAACTGATTTTAGCCGCCAAGGCCTTGGAACAATCGACACTGATGAAGTGGATCCGATTGCTGAGGCTGAAGTTTATATGGCTTACGATCGCAATGAGCAGGCAGAAGAGATTTTACGTGATGCCCTGCTAAAAGATCCTGCGCGCCATGAAATTCGCATGAAGCTGCTGGAAATATTTGCTGCGAAGAAAGACCCAACGTCATACGAAGAAATTGCCGCTGATCTCTACACGATGACGTCCGGTAAAGGCGCACAGTGGGAGCAGGCTGCCTATCAAGGTAATGTGCTCGACCCGGATAATCCTCTTTACAAGCGGGTAGAGCCTGTTGCCGTTGCGGGAGCTGCGAGTGCAGTGGCTGTAGCCGCGGTTGCTGCCACATCAATGAATCTGGCTAAGGGGGCCGATAAGCCTCTGGATGATTTCGATTTGCCGCTTGATGAGTTGCCTGTCGTGGCCGCTGGTAAAGTGAGCGATTTCGATTCGCTGATGAGTGAAAATATTGCAGAGGTACCCAGCCAGCAAGATAGCCTAACAGATCTTGATTTATCGCTTGATTTTGATATGGGCAATACGGTGGCGATGACGCCCGCTGACGAGCCGATGCTGGATATCGATCCTACTGCGGCTGATCTGGATGATTTGTTGCCAGAAGTTCCTGCTGAAAGCCTGCCTGCGACAGAAAGTTTTGATATGGGGATTGATTTTGGCCTGGATGACTTCTTGGTGCCTGAAGACGCCAAAAAGCCAGAAGCCGCCCTTGATTTATCTCAGGACGATGGTGAAACCATGCTGGCTCTGGATATGCCGGTTGATTTCTCTGCCAGTAATGTATCTAAAGCTGAAGCGCCCAAAGATCCGTTTGATCTGGATTTCGATGGCTTAGAAGGCTTGGATACTCTGCCTGTTGTCGAGCCGCTTCCCAAGCTTTCGCCTGTTTTGCCTGATCTGGATTTGGGTGAGTTACCTGCAATCAACGATGTGATCGAAGCGCCAGCAGCGCTGGATGATATTTTTGATGCACCCGCTTTGGGGGCAGAAGAGGTGTTGGAGGCAAGCAGTGCTGATGATGGCTTGGGTCTAGATTTTGATTTCTCATTGGATACCCCATTGGAAATCACTGCACCTAACGTGCTTGTAGAAGAATCGATTGATTTAGCAGAAATGAATCTAGATTTTGCTGCAGATGCGGGCACGTCAGCCGATCCAACTTTAAACTTCTCGGGCGATGATCCGGTGCAAACCAAAATTGACTTGGCGAAGGCTTATGTTGATATGGGTGACACGGAAGGTGCCAGAGAAATCTTGCAAGAGGCGATGGGTGAAGGTAATCCAGAGCAGCAGAAACAGGCGCAAGCTTTGTTAGGTAATCTTTGATTAGATTTCATTCTGCAAATCAAATCGCAGCATGGCTTTGGGTGGCGTGTATCTTGCAAGTTTTGCAAGATACGCCACTCATTGTTTTTTCTGCTTTATGCATTCTGGCCGCACTCTGCTTCTGCCCGGATCGTTGCTGGCGCACTTTAAAGCGCACCCGTTTTTTACTACTAGCTATTGCCCTTGTGTATGGCTGGGCAACGCCCGGACAGTATCTGTGGGCCAGCCCCTGGTCGCCAACAGAAGAGGGCGTACTATGGGGGCTGCTACAGGTAGTGCGCTTACTGGGCGTACTGGCCGCTTTGCAGCTCTTGCTATGGCGCTTAAATGCGGCACAAGTGTTTTCCGGGCTCTATGCCCTGCTTACCCCCTTGTCTTGGCTGGGGCTTAATCGGCAGCGCTGGGCCTTGCGTTTAAGCTTAACCATGTCTTTCTCTGCCGAGTTATTACTTCAGCAAAATACCTTGTCCCGGAATGATTTTTTGCAGCGATTGGCTGAGGCAGAACAGCCCGGTGAGTTGCAGGAAGTCTCGATTCTGGTAGAGTCGCTGTCTTTTTTTGATTTGCTGCTGCTGTTTGCCTTATTGGGCGCAGTGTTGGCCACTTTATTGATGATGGTGTAATGAAATACGCGCTCGCAGTGGAATATGATGGTCGTGCTTTTTACGGCTGGCAAGTTCAAAAAGACTTAACTACCGTGCAGGCCGTGCTAGAGCTTGCGCTCAGCCGGATGGCGGGTGAGCCTATTCGCGTGCATGCCGCTGGCCGTACCGATGCTGGCGTGCATGGTGCAAGACAGATTGTGCACTTTGAAACAACCGTTAATCGTCCTTTAGCAGCATGGGTGAGGGGTGTGAATAGCTTTCTGCCTGATACGGTGGCTGTGCTATGGGCAAAGCCCGTATCTGATGCGTTTCACGCACGATTTTCTGCATTTGCCCGTCATTATCGCTATCTATTGCTAAGCCATCCGGTGCGGCCCGCTTTGTGGTCAGGTCGTATGGGCTGGACGTTTTATGACCTAGATTTTGAAGCAATGCAGGCGGCGATGACCCATCTATTGGGGCAGCATGATTTTAGTAGCTTTAGGGCGGCAGAATGCCAGGCTAAATCGCCGATTAAAACCATGACCCGTGCTCATATTCAAAAAGAAGGTCATCTCTTAATTTGCGATTTCTCCGCGGATGCTTTTTTGCATCATATGGTGCGCAATATTGTTGGGGCCTTGCTGCATATTGGCAAAGGCCATGAATCTCCCGAGTGGATGGCTGATTTGATTCTTGCGAAAGACAGAACCAGCGCTCCTCCTACCTTTATGCCAGACGGATTATACCTTGCTGGTGTAAGCTACCCGCCTGAGTTTGGCTTGGCTAGCGAGCCAGAGTTGCGTCATGGTCTGATTTAAGGGGATGTTAATGAAGACACGTATCAAAATTTGCGGTTTGCGTGATCCAGAGATGGCAAAGCTAACGGCGAAAGCCGGTGCGGATGCAATTGGTTTGGTGTTTTACCCACCCAGCCCACGCCATGTTGAGATTGCAATGGCTGAGCAAATTGTTGCAGCTTTGCCTGCTTTTGTAAGTAGTGTGGGTTTATTTGTAAACGCTGATGCGGCTTTTGTTCGCAGCGTGCTGGCTAAAGTACCTTTGGATTTATTGCAATTTCATGGCGATGAAACGCCTGAGTATTGCCGTCAGTTTGGGCGCCCCTATTTAAAAGCACTTAGGGTAAGACCTGATCTAAATTTGGTAGAATATGCACAGCGCTTTGTGGATGCGCTTTGCAAAGGGATCTTAGTCGATGCTTTTGTAGAAGGGGTGCCCGGTGGGACGGGTGAAGCCTTTGATTGGGATCTTCTCCCTAAAGACTTGCCTTTACCACTGGTTTTGTCGGGTGGATTACACTCGGATAATGTATATGAAGCGATTTGTAAGGTTAGGCCTTGGGCCGTTGATGTATCAAGCGGCGTAGAAAGTAGCAAGGGAATCAAAGATGTAGCAAAAATTGCTACCTTTATTAATCAAGCAGAAAGAGAAGCGCATGACTGAGACAACACACGAGCAGCAGCCCTATCAGCAACCTGATTCCCTAGGCCATTTCGGCCAATTCGGTGGCATCTTTGTGGCTGAAACCTTGATCCCCGCACTGGATGAGTTACGTATCGAGTACGAAAAAGCCTTGCAAGACCCCGATTTTATTGCTGAATACCACAGCGAGCTAAAGCATTATGTTGGCCGCCCTAGCCCGATTTACCATGCAAAACGCTGGTCCGAAGTATTAGGTGGCGCACAGATTTATTTAAAACGCGAAGATTTAAACCACACTGGCGCGCATAAAGTAAACAACACCATCGGCCAGGCACTGCTTGCCCGCCGCATGGGTAAAAAACGCGTGATTGCAGAAACCGGTGCAGGCCAGCACGGTGTCGCCTCCGCCACTGTTGCAGCGCGTTATGGTTTGGAATGTATTGTGTATATGGGCGCTGAAGACGTTAAACGCCAGGCGCCCAATGTTTACCGTATGAAGCTGCTTGGTGCAAAAGTAGTGGCTGTTGAATCGGGCACCAAAACCCTCAAAGACGCGATGAATGAAGCGATGCGCGATTGGGTGACCAATGTTGATTCAACCTATTACATTATTGGCACATGTGCCGGCCCGCACCCTTATCCGCAGCTGGTGCGTGATTTTCAGCGCGTGATCGGTGATGAGTGCAAAGTACAAATGCCAGAAATGATTGGTCGCCAGCCTGATGCCGTTGTGGCTTGTGTGGGCGGCGGCTCGAATGCAATTGGTATTTTTTATCCTTATGTCGATGATCTAGGCGTGCGTTTGATTGGTGTAGAGGCGGGTGGAGATGGTGTAGAAACCGGCCGTCATGCTGCGCCGCTTACCTCAAATGCTAAAGTGGGCGTCTTACACGGCAATCGCACTTTCCTGATGCAAGATGAAAATGGTCAGATTGCGGACACGCATTCGATTTCTGCGGGCTTGGATTATCCGGGCGTTGGCCCAGAGCATAGCTACCTGAAAGACATCGGCCGTGCCGAGTATGTGGCGATTAATGATGATGAAGCGATCGCAGCTTTTCACGATCTTTGCCATTTTGAGGGTATCATTCCGGCCCTTGAGTCGAGTCATGCGCTGGCCCATGCGGCAAAGATGGCCAAAACAATGTCTAAAGATCAGGTGATTCTGGTTAATTTATCGGGTCGTGGTGATAAAGATATCCCAACTTTAGCTCGCCTCTCCGGCATCGAACTTGGAAACTAATGCTATGTCCAGAATTCAACAGACATTTACACGTTTGCAAAGTCAGAACCGCCAAGCGCTAATTCCTTTTATTACGGCAGGCGATCCGCATCCTCGTGTTACGGTAGAAGTCATGCACGCACTGGTTGCGGGCGGCGCTGATATCTTAGAGCTGGGTGTGCCGTTCTCTGACCCGATGGCAGATGGCCCGGTGATTCAGCGTGCTTCAGAGCGTGCGCTTTTGCATGGTGTTTCTTTGCGCCATGTGCTGGGTATGGTGGCTGAATTTCGCCAGCAAAACACAGAAACCCCCGTGGTACTGATGGGCTATGCTAACCCGATGGAAGCGATGGGTTACGAGGTGTTTTCTAAGGCGGCGGTACTGGCTGGGGTAGATGGCGTGCTGACGGTTGATTTGCCGCCTGAAGAAGCAAAAGAGCGTGTGGCCATTTTAAAAGCGCACGGGATAGATCCTATCTTTTTGCTAGCCCCAACTACGCATATATCGCGAATTAAAGCAGTTGCTGAGATGGCTGCAGGCTATGTGTACTATGTTTCGCTGAAAGGGGTCACCGGCTCGGCGAATCTGGATATTAGCGATGTGACTGAAAAGTTGAGTGTAATCAAAGAATATCTCACCATCCCGGTTGGTGTTGGTTTTGGGATTAGTGATGCAGCCACAGCGAAAGCCGTGGCTGCTGTGGCCGATGCAGTGGTGATTGGTTCACGTTTGGTAAAAGAAGCCGAGGCCGGAGAAGAAGGCCTGGCTGATCGATTAACTGATTTTCTTACCGGCATTCGTGCCGCGATGGACACCGCCCGCGCTTAACAGATTGTTGCAATGTTCATCAACACGGTAGCCTGAGTGGCATTGCCACTCAGTCTTACTTTGGTTTTGAGTAAAGGCCGCTTTAAAGTGGCCTCCTGTAATGGTTTTGTTAGGGCTGTACTGATAGAGGAATAACAATGAGCTGGCTGCAAAAACTGCTTCCGCCGAAGATTAAGATCCGTACCACGGTAACCAAATCCGGTGTACCGGAAGGCCTTTGGCATAAGTGCCCGGCCTGCAGCGCGGTTTTATACCGCACTGATCTGGAAAACAATTTAGAAGTTTGCCCAAAATGTGATTATCACAATGCGGTCTATGCTCGTCGCCGTCTTGATATCTTGCTTGATCAGGAAGGGCGCTTTGAGATTGGTGCGGAAGTTAAACCGCTGGACGTACTCAAATTTAAAGACAGTAAAAAATACATTGATCGTATTAACGCGGCCCAAGCGGATACAGGCGAAGACGATGCAATGGTGGTGATGCAAGGTGCGATTTTAACTGTACCCGTAGTCATAGCCGCTTTTGAGTTTAAGTTTATTGGTGGATCGATGGGCTCGGTCGTGGGTGAGCGCTTTGTACGGGGTGTGCGTACTGCCATCGAAAACAATGTGCCGTTTATTTGTGTATCAGCCTCGGGTGGTGCACGGATGCAGGAAGGCTTGAATTCATTGATGCAAATGGCTAAAACCAGCGCCATTCTGACTAAACTTGCGGATAAAAAGCTCCCTTTTATTTCTATTTTGACCGATCCGACCATGGGCGGCGTATCTGCTTCTTTTGCCTTTTTGGGCGATGTGGTGATGGCCGAGCCAGGTGCGTTGATTGGCTTTGCTGGCCCGCGTGTGATCGAGCAAACGGTGCGCGAAACACTGCCAGAAGGCTTTCAGCGTTCTGAATTTCTACTGCAAAAAGGCGCGATTGATATGATTGTTGATCGCCGTGAAATGCGCCAGAAATTAGCGCAATTAATGACCCTTCTTTCTAAACAGCCAGCCCTCAACTGATGCCTATTCCGTTTGATTCCCTCTCCCTTGATGCGTGGCTTTCCCATTTAGAACAACTTCACCCCAGCGCCATTGATATGGGGCTGGAGCGGGTTGCTCGTGTGCGTGATGCTTTGGGTTTAAAGCCCGATTTTCCTGTATTACTGGTGGGAGGGACAAACGGCAAGGGTTCGGTATGCACCATGCTGTCCAGCATCTTGTGCGCTGCGGGTTATAAGGTAGGTACTTATACCTCGCCCCATTTATTGCACTATCAGGAACGGGTAGCCATTAACCTTGTGCCTGCTGCTGATGCTGCAATTGTGGCTAGCTTTCAGGCCATTGAGGTCGCGCGTGCAGATGTCTCGCTCACTTACTTTGAATTTGGCACTTTAGCCGCCATGCAGCAGTTTATGGTGGCAGGCGTTGATGTGGCCGTGCTTGAAGTAGGCTTGGGCGGGCGTTTAGATGCGGTTAATGTTTTTGAGCCGTTTGCTTCTGCGGTGGTGAATGTTGGTTTGGATCACCAAGCGTACTTGGGTGACACGCGCGAAGCGATTGGCCATGAAAAAGCGGGAATTTACCGCCCGAACAAGATTGCAATTTGTGCAGACCCTGAGCCGCCCCAGACCTTGATCGCAGAAGCGCAGCGTATTGGCGCAAATCTGCAATTGATCGGTCAGGATTTTGGTTTTGAAAAACAAGCTGAAGGCCAGCAGTGGACATGGTGGAATAAGGCGGGTGTTCGCCGCCACGCTCTGCCGTTCCCTGCGTTACGTGGCCAATATCAATTAGGTAATGCTGCGGTTGTGCTGGCGCTGCTTGATGCGGTAAAAGAAGTGCTGCCGGTTGCAATTGGTGACATCAAGCGTGGTTTGCTGGAAGTGGAGTTAGCAGCGCGTTTTCAGGTTTTACCAGGTCGACCGGCGGTGGTACTGGATGTGGGGCATAATCCGCATGCCGCGAAAGTCTTACGCGCCAATTTAGATAGTATGGGTTTTTACCCGGTCACCCATGCGGTGATGGGGATGATGGCAGATAAAGATATTGCGGGTGTGGTGGAATTACTGGCAGATCGTATTGATGTTTGGCATTTAGCCGCACCACAACTGCCACGCGCAGCCGCTCCAGAGCAACTTGCGAAGCTTGTCGGCAAGCTTGCACCGCTTGCTAAAATAAATATTTATGAGAATGTGCCTCTTGCTTTTGCTGCGGCCTGTAAGCTAGCCGAGGAAAGTGATAGAATTCTCGCCTTTGGATCCTTTTACACAGTTGCTGAAGTGATGGCGACGCGTGAGCGCTGAATATGCTTAATAGAAATGTCAGCGAAGATTTGCTGCAACTTAAAAAACGTGCACGTCGCCGCTTAGTCGGAGCGATTGCCTTAGTGCTGTTCGCCTTGATCGTATTATGGACAGCGCTTGATAGCGAGCCACCTGCAACGATTGCAGGAGCAAACGCGATCGAAATTATTTCAAGCTCGCCTGCCTTGCAACAGCCGCCCACCTCAGAGCCAGTGCTGGCAGCCTTGCCCGGGCAAGTCGCATCTGCGCCTGCTGAAGCAGCGTTGTTGACGCCTGTGCCAGCAGAGCCAGAAGTGCTAGCAACGCCTGTGCCAACTGCCGTGCCCGTTTATCGTGCCGCGAGTACCGCACAGAATGTGTTGCCGGGCAAGCTGGTTAATCATCAGAAGAAAGCAGTGGTTACTACGCCTGCACCTACTGCAACACCAACGCCTAAAGCTAAGCCCGCTGTTGATCCTTTACGGATTCTGGAAGGCTTAGATGGTGCACCCGCCGCGAAGCAAACCGCCTCAGCCGATAAGCGCTACTTCATTCAAGTGGGTGCGTATGCAGACGCTGAAAAAGCGGCTCAAGTCGTCAGCAAATTACAAGGCACCGGAATTCCTGCCTATTCAGAAAAAACCGCAACAGACAAAGGCTCATTAACCCGGGTAAGGGTGGGGCCGGTAAGCGATGAAGCAAAAGCACAAAGTTACCTTAAAAAAATGGGAGTGCTTGGATTTAGCGGGCACCTGTCTAGCAAATAGGCTTAAGCATGACTGGCTTTGATTACACGGTTTTAGGCATTATGGGTCTTTCCATGTTGCTTTCAGTGATGCGGGGCCTGGTACAGGAAGCGCTGGCACTGGCGGCATGGGTGCTGGCGTTTTGGCTGGCTAGTCACTATTCAAGCGCGGTGGCTCAATGGATGCCACAAAATTTACCTAATGAAGAGCTGCGTTACTTAGCTGCTTTTGTGTCTATCTTTTTTGTGGCATGGGTGCTTTCTGCCTTACTCAGAGTGACGCTCAATCAATTTATGCAAGTAACAGGTTTAAAGCCTGTGGATCGCTTATTTGGTGCAGGGTTTGGTTTAGTGCGGGGTTTTTTATTAAGCCTTACCTTGGTACTGCTGGCTGGCTTTACCAGCCTGCCCAAGCAAACCATCTGGCGGAATGCCATGTTTAGCCCTTTATTTGAAGAAGCGGCGGTGATGACTAAAATCTGGTTACCAGAATCGCTGGCTGCACGTATTCGTTACGATTAATTGCGTTTTATAGGCTTGATCTATGGCCTGTGCGTTTAATTCCTTGTTTTAGAAGTCGCCGTTAAGGCCAAAATTTATTGCCAGAATGATTGGCAACGCATTCGTTACGATTAAGAACTCAAAGGGGCATTTCTGATGTGTGGCATTGTAGGTATCGTCGCCAAGACACCCGTTAATCAGCTGTTGTACGATGGCTTGTTGGTTTTACAACATCGTGGGCAAGACGCAGCAGGGATTGTGACGGCAGAGGGGCTGACGCTCCATATGCACAAAGGGCAAGGCTTAGTGAGTGATGTATTCCGCACTCGCAATATGCGCTCTTTGATGGGCAATGCAGGGATTGGGCATGTGCGCTACCCAACGGCAGGCTCCGCATCCAGCCTAGCGGAATCACAGCCATTTTATGTCAACAGCCCTTTTGGTATCGTGCTGGCGCATAACGGCAATTTGACCAACGATAAGCAGCTGAAAGAAGATATGTACCGCACTGATCTGCGCCATATCAACACCAATTCAGATTCTGAAGCGTTGCTGAATGTGTTTGCCCATGAATTATCCCGCCGCGTAAAAGGCCCACAGCTTGATGCGGATACGGTTTTTGATGCCATTACAGCGGTGCATGCACGGGTTAAAGGTGCTTATGCTGTGGTTGCGATGATTGCTGGCTTTGGCTTGGTGGCGTTTCGTGATCCTTACGGTATTCGCCCGCTTTGCTTGGGCACACATGAAACACCAGAAGGCCTTGAATATATTGTGGCCTCTGAATCGGTGGCTCACGATGTATTAGGCTTTAAGTTTGAGCGTGATATTGCGCCGGGTGAAGCCGTTTATGTGACCTTTGAAGGTGAGTTCCATAGTAAGCAGTGTCATGCTAATCCTGTGCTGGTGCCTTGTATTTTTGAACATGTTTATTTCGCTCGCCCTGATACCGTGATTGATGGTATTTCAGTACACGAAGCGCGATTAAATATGGGTGAGAATCTAGCCGATAAAGTGGCCGCTGTTATTCCAAAGCTCGATATCGACGTGGTGATTCCTATTCCGGATACCAGCCGTGATTCAGCCTTGCAATTAGCTAATAAATTAGGTTTGCCATATCGCGAAGGCTTTATGAAAAACCGCTATATTGGCCGCACCTTTATTATGCCGGGCCAGGCCAGCCGTAAAAAATCAGTTCGCCAAAAGCTTAATCCAATTGCTGTTGAATTTCGTGGCAAGAATGTATTGCTGGTAGACGATTCAATTGTACGTGGTACAACCAGCCGCCAAATTGTGCAAATGGTTAGAGATTGCGGTGCAACTAAAGTGTATTTAGCTTCTGCAGCGCCGCCAGTGATGTTCCCACACGTTTATGGTATTGATATGCCAACGCGTGCAGAGCTGATTGCAACGGGCCGTACGGATCAGCAAATTGCCGATGAAATTGGTGTAGATGCCATTATTTATCAAGAGCTAGATGCCTTGATTGATGCGTGTAGCAAAGCCAGTGCAGGCAAAATCACTTCTTTTGAAACATCCTGTTTCGATGGTAAATACATCACGGGCGATATTACTTCCGCTTATTTGGATGAATTAGAAGCAAAGCGTTTGTCCCCTTTATCGGCCAAAGCCGGTGATGTAGCAGAAAGCCGCTTATTAGATATGAATATCGGTGTGGGCGAGCAGAATCTGCTTTAAGCTCGATAGGCATTCAGCAAGCGAAGCCCCCGCAAGGGGGCTTTTTGTTGGGCTTACCCTGTGGGCTGCGCGGCCCATCGCGGAAACGGGTCTTGAAAATGAGCCCATTGCTCTACCCCCAAGACTAATTCCTTCTCGCTCAGTAAGCAGTGATTAAGCCGTGCACGAAAACCGACTTCATCTATATCTTGCCCAATAAACACAATCTCTTGCCTGCGATCGCCAAAGTGATCGTCCCAGCGCTCCATGATCTCTGCAATCTGCTCATCGTCTTCTGGCCAGTGTTTCTTTGGCACGCTGGCCCACCAATATCCACCCGCTTCATGGCGACATGCACCACCTGCCTGCGACCAGCTGCCTGCAAAATCAGGGCGGCTAGCTAGCCAAAAAAAACCTTTAGATCGTAAAACCCCTGGCCATTCGCTATGGATTAAATCCCAGAAGCGCTGTGGATGCATGGGGCAGGGGGCATGCCATACAAAGCTGGAGATGCCGTATTCCTCTGTTTCGGGGATTTCTTCACCGCGCAATCCTTGTAGCCAGCCGGGCGAATTAGCGGCCACTTCAAAATCAAACAGCCCCGTTCCCATGATGCGCTTGAGTGGCACTTGTCCATGGATGGCGATTTCTTGAATCGCCCGTGGGTTGAGCGCCGTTAAAATGCTTTGTAGCTCAGCCAGCTGCGCCACGCTAATCATGTCGGATTTACTAATAATCAGCACATCACAGAACTCAATCTGCTCAATCAGCAAATCAACCAGCGCTCTATCATCGCCATCGCCCGCGGTTTCGCCACGATCACTTAACAGATCGGCACTGGCGTAATCTTTTAAAAAGTTAAAGGCATCTACAACGGTAATCATCGTATCTAATCGTGCGATATCAGACAGCGATTGGCCTTTTTCATCTCTGAATGTAAAGGTTTCAGCCACGGGCAAAGGCTCGGCAATGCCGCTTGATTCGATCAGCAGATAATCAAAGCGATTTTCTTTGGCAAGCTTGGCTACTTCTTCAAGCAAGTCTTCACGCAGGGTGCAGCAAATGCAGCCATTACTCATTTCCACCAGTTTTTCTTCGCCGCGCTTAAAGCCACCTTGATGGATGAGCTCGCCATCAATATTGATATTGGATAAATCATTCACAATCACGGCCACGCGCAAGCCTTCACGGTTTTGCAAAATATGATTCAGTAGCGTTGTTTTGCCAGCGCCTAAAAAGCCGGACAAAACCGTGACGGGTAGTTGCTTATTCATATTGCACTCCTGTAAAAGCATTAGCATACCTAAATGCAACTTAGTTGCGCAACCTAGTTGCATTAGTAAGGAGGTGGATTGCTTGGAACGAAAGGCATTTGAAGCGGCTTACGATAGGTTTGCCAGATGCATTGCATTTGAATGGCGGCAGATAAACTGCAACAAGACGCTTTCTTCACATAAAATAGCGACTTAGCACTGGGCTCGAAATAATCTCCCGAAATGACAACCGCGTAGGGTGGGCATGCCGTTGTGCTCACGCGGCAGATTAAGCGAGCGTGGGCACAAAAACGTGCCCACCCTACGACATTTCACTTTCTGAAATTAAGGGAAATTATTTCGAGCTGAGTTCTTAGCCTTACACTATTTAAGCCCCTTATTGATGTTGACCGTGAGTGAGTAGAGTTAAGCCATGAATGAAGAAGAATTCGCAGCCTTACACCCTGATACTTTAGCCGTTCGCGCGGGCACCAGCCGTAGCCAGTTTGGCGAACACTCAGATGCCATGTACCTTACTTCTAGCTTTGTGGTTGGCAGTGCAGAAGAAGCCTCGCTTAAATTTACTGGCCAAATTCCTGGGTTTATTTATTCTCGCTTTACCAATCCCACTGTCAGCGCTTTTGAAGAAAGACTCGCCGCCTTAGAAGGGGCA
Source organism: Iodobacter arcticus (assembly GCF_042664895.1). NCBI lineage: Bacteria > Pseudomonadati > Pseudomonadota > Betaproteobacteria > Neisseriales > Chitinibacteraceae > Iodobacter > Iodobacter arcticus. The sequence goes on along the minus strand of NZ_JBHTBQ010000044.1, from coordinate 165,892 downwards.
GAGCGCGCAGTGGCCACAGCATCAGGCATGAGCGCCATCTTGTCGCTGTTTATGGCGCACTTAAAGTCTGGCGATCATGTAGTGGCCTCGGCCAGTCTGTTTGGCTCCACCATTCAGCTGCTCAATGTGTATCTCAGTAAGTTTGGCGTGAGCGTCACCTATGTTTCGGCAACAGATACCGCCGAATGGGCAAATGCCTGCCAGCCGAATACCAAGCTGCTGTTCTTAGAAACGCCATCCAATCCGCTGACTGAAATTAGCGATATTCGCACGATCGCCGACATCGCCCATGCGCACGATGCTCTGCTGGTGGTGGATAACTGCTTTTGCACGCCCATTTTGCAAAAGCCATTAGCGTTGGGTGCCGATTTGGTGGTGCATTCAGCCACTAAATACATTGATGGCCAAGGCCGAGTCTTGGGCGGGGCAGTGGTTGGCTCGTCCGCCTTGATCGAGCCGGTGTATTTATTCCTACGCACCGCAGGCCCTAGTTTGTCAGCCTTTAATGCCTGGGTCTTACTTAAGGGCCTAGAAACCTTGCCTATCCGCATGCGCGCCCATTCTGAAACCGCCTTAAAGCTAGCCACTTACCTAGAAGCGCATCCTGCTATCGAGCAAGTCTACTACCCCGGCCTGCCTTCACACCCACAGCATGAGTTGGCGATAACCCAGCAAAACACCGGTGGTGGCATGGTGTCTTTTGTGGTGAAAGGTGGCCGCGAGCAAGCATGGAAAATCGTCGATGCCGTGCAACTCATCAGCCGCACCGCCAATCTAGGTGATACCCGCAGCACCATCACCCACCCCGCCAGCACCACCCACGCCCGCATCACCCCCGCAGCGCGCGAGGCCGCAGGGATTACTGAAGGCCTGATCCGTATTTCGGTGGGCTTGGAATATATTGATGATTTAATTGCCGATTTGGAGCAGGGATTGGTTTAGGTTTTTGTTTTGTTGATATGCGTAGGGCGTACTCGAAGCTCCGCGTGCGACAGTTTTTAGTCGCTCAGCGAAGCGCAGTACGCCAGTCAGCAACTGAATGGCAGGTATGTCTGTGCCAAATTCCTCGTATTTATTTAGTAGTGTAGGGCGGGTTGGTTTTATCAACCCGCGCTGATTACCCGTTGTTATGTTGGAATCGGCGCGGGTTAGGTCTTTGACTAACCTGCCCTGCATCGCTTCTCAGCATTAAAAACGCGTACATCGGCAAATTTTAATCAAATCTTTGTTTAGATAAGGGCACAGCACATGGTGGAAAAGGCATTGGTGAAAGTGGGCATCCTGTTTGGCGGGAAGTCGGTTGAGCACGAAGTATCATTGCTGTCCGCAAAAAATGTAATGGACGCACTCGATTTAGACAGATTCGAGCTTGTCCCGATCTTTGTCGATAAAGCTGGGCGATGGTTGCTGGTGGACTCTCTGGATGCTTTGCTCGAGAAAACGGCAGCAGAGTCAGACGGGGCCGCAGTCAGCTATGGTCCGGTGGTTTCGTTTGTTCCTGGCGGGCAAGGAAGGTTGATCCATCTTTCTGACATGGCGAGCAGCACCTATGTTGATGTTGTGTTTCCTGTGTTGCACGGCTTGTGTGGTGAGGATGGCAGCGTTCAGGGCTTGTTGAAACTTGCGGGCGTTCCCTATGTTGGATCGGAAATCATTGGATCCGCAATTGGCATGGACAAGGATGTAAGCAAGCGATTATTGCGCGTGGCAGGTATTCCTATTGCTCCCTTTTATGCGTTCAAGCGGGGCGACGCGATTGACTGCCGCAAAGTGCTGGAAGAGCTTGGATTGCCTGTATTCGTTAAGCCAGCCAGCCTTGGGTCGTCGGTTGGCGTAGCAAAAGTGGTAGATGCATCCGGGTTGCAAGCGGCAATAGACGCCGCTTTTAAATTTGATGCCAAGGTTTTGGTGGAAAAGTTTATTGAAGGGCGAGAAATCGAGTGCGCCGTGTTAGGGAACGACGATCCAGTTGCATCTGTTGTTGGCGAAATAAGCAGCAGCCATGATTTCTATTCGTATGAGGCGAAGTATGTCGATAAGAAAGCTGTGAAATTAACGGTGCCAGCAAGTATAGATTCGACGATTGCTGATCGAGTCAGAGCGCTGAGCGTGCAGTCCTTTCATGTGCTGTGTTGCACGGGTATGGCCCGAGTTGATTTCTTCCTGAGCAAGGATGGCAGCCTTGTTGTGAATGAAATTAATACGATTCCAGGCTTTACCAGTATGAGCATGTACCCACTTTTGTGGCAGGCCACTGGCTTGGCATATAGGACACTCATTAGCCAATTGATCGAGCTGGCCATGCAGCGCTTTGCACAGAATGAAGAATTAAAAACGTCTTTTTGATTTGTGTAGGGCGGGTTGGCTTTATCAACCCGCCCTAATTACCCCTTGCTATGCCGGAATTAGATTGGCGGCTTAGAAAGCTGGGGTCAGTTCACAGCGAGCGGCTTTTTTATAAATATACCTATTATTTATTGTTGGAAGAGACTTTTAACAGAGGTAGTAACAATAAACCGGATCCGGCAGCGGCCAGTGCCACGACCGTAAAAAACCCATTCCAATGCCAGAATTCAATCACCTTGGCAATTGGATAGCCTGCCAGTGCCGCGCCCATATAGGCAAATAAACCGACAAAACCAGTTGCTGCTCCTGCGGCATCTTTATGTGAGCATTCAGCGGCGGCCATACCAATCAGCATTTGCGGACCAAAAACAAAAAAGCCAATCACAAAGAAACAAGCCGCCAGAAGAATATAGTTATGCACGGGTAACAGCCATAAAGCACCGACAGAAACCAAAATACCCAGCGCAAAAATCAGATTCATTGGCCCGCGGTTTCCGGAAAAAAACTTATCCGATCCCCAGCCGGCCACTAATGAGCCAATAAATCCTCCAACTTCAAACAGGGATAAAGCAGAATTGGCCGTCATTAATGAATAACCATATTGCTCAGTTAAATATAAATTACCCCAGTCATTAATGGCGGTGCGAACTATATAAACCAGCACATAACAAAATGCCAGCAACCAGATATATTTATTAGTCAGTACATAGCGCTTCAGAATTTCTTTATTAGATAAGCCCTGTCCTTCCCCTTCCTGCGCCTGCTCCAGTTTGTCATTGCGCCATACACCAACCGAAGGCAATCCCATGGACTGCGGCCGGTCGCGCAAACGCCAGCATAAAAACAGACCAATCACGATGGCAATGACCCCCGGCACAAACATCCCCATCCGCCAGCCATAGGTGGCCGCCACGGTACCTACAATCAAGGGGATCAAGGCACCGCCCACATTATGTGAGGTATTCCAGATCGACCACCAAAACCCCCGTTCGGTGCGGGAATACCAGGAAGTCAGTAATTTTGAGCACGGAGGCCAGCCCCAGCCTTGAAAGAAACCGTTCAGCATCCATAACAGCATTAACATCCACAGGGATGAGCTCAGCCCGAACAGGATATTAATCACGCCGGTTGCCAGCAGGCCCAGCCCCATAAAATAACGCGGGTTTGAATGATCACTCATCACCCCGGATAAAAACTTAGAGCAACCATAAGTGATATAAAACAACGTCCCCATCATGCCGATATCGGCTTTTTGCAAGCCAAGATCCAGTAACATACTTGGCATCGCATAATTAAAGCTTTTGCGAGTAAAGTAAAAAACTGCGTAGCCAATATACATGGTGAACATCAGCTGAATACGCCAAAAGCGATACGTTGTATCGATCTGTTGCTGATCAGTAATCAGCGGAGCAGCAGGCGCTGCTTTCAGGGGACCAAACATGGCAGAGGCCTTAATGTAGTCAAAAATAACTGACTACCATCATAAAGATCAGCGCCCGGTACCGCGCCCGACAAAGTCTTAGGTTAACTAAGAAAAAGTCTTATACCGGGGCCGCTGGGAGAATGCCGGATTAAACAAGGGGCAGACTGACCCGCAAACAAACTCCGCTCCGGTGGCTTAAACTTAATCTGCCGCCCAGGGCTTCGACTCGTTCCCGCATCCCGCGCAACCCCATCCCCACTTGAATGGGAGCCGTGCCCGCACCATTATCGCTAACCGATAAATACAGCCAAGTGTTTTCCTGCCAAAGCTTAACGCAGACCTGACTGGCACAGGCGTGCCGCGTGACATTATTCAGCGCCTCTTGCAGCACCCGGAATAAAGTCAGTTTTAATGCCTCATCAAACAGCTGCTCATCCAGGGGCCAGCTCAGATTGAATTCAATCCCCCGCGCCGCGAACTGTAATTCGCCGGCCAACTGCCGCACGGCTTCTTGCAAACTTAAATCATCCAAGGCGCGTGGTCTTAACCGCAGCAATAATCCCCGGGCACAGTCGTAGACATTCAGCGATAAAGATTCAATCACGCCTAAAGAGGCTTTCAACGCCGCATCCTGGGTCATCCGTCCGGAAAGTGTGGCCTGAATCCGGATGGCTGTAATATTTTGCCCGATTTCATCGTGGAGTTCCCGGGCAACATCGCGGCGCACCGCTTCCTCGGCATTAACCAGTTGCCGGGCTAGGGCATGATTTCTGGCCAGCTGGCGGGATAAGCGCTCATTTAAACGCGTTAATGCCGCCGCCCGTAAACGCGCGCCCTGAATGGCCACGCCCAGCACCACGCCTAATAAATTTTGCGCAATCAGCGCCAGCAATAAATCATTCAGCACACTATGGCTGAATATCGCCAGTGCCAGACTATTGCAAAACGAAGCCAGTACCGCACCGCGCCAGCCATGTAAATAGGCCAGCAGCACCACAGGAACAGCAAGGCAAAGCGGAGAAAAAAAAGCGAAGCCGACCGGTAAGGCGGCCTGCACGGAAAAGCTCAGTGTAAACAGCAGCAGATACGATAAAACAAAGCGCAGACGCAAATTAAAGCTTTTACGCCTTTGTCCCGGGCCAATAGGCAACCAGCGGATCCGGGTTAATGCCTCCCATAAAATAAACAGTGCAGGCCCCAGCAACAGGCATCCGGCAAGCGATGCTAAAAAGGCCTGCCAGGCATTGCCACCAAGCCATAACCACAGCAAAGCAGAGCTAAGCGCCGTCAGCAAAACCGCGATGCCTTGTTTCAGCAGCACCTGCCACTCATCCCGCACAGGCCAGCGCTGCAGCAGCAGTACCGCAAAAGAAAGCGGAGCCAGCAAAAACAGCTCCGCGGGCAGCTCTAAGGCGCTGAGTAATAAGCCCAGCACCAGCCATTCAGCCGCAATAATTGCGGGAGCGCAGAAGCGTGGAGCAAATAACAGCAGGGAAAATCGTAAGCCGCAGGGTAAAAACAGCACCGCTAGGGTCAGGCTGTGCAACAGCGCGGCACTGACCGACCAAAGTGCAAACCAGACGCCACAACAAACGGGAATCGCCAGCACCATCCGTCCCAGCGAAGAACTTAACTTAGCTTTCACGCTGCATCCGGTGGGCAAGTTCCACATTATTACTGACATTGAGTTTATCCAGCGCATGCGCCCGGTGCACATGGACCGTTTTGTGGCTTAAACCCAGACGCAGCGCTACGGTACGGACATCACAGCCTTCGGCCAGCAGCTCACAGACTTCCCGCTCGCGCGGCGTCAGGCAAACCAGACCCTGACGCGGAGCCAGTAAATTGGCCGCTAGGGCCGGGGGCAGATAGCAGCCACCGGCCGCAATGGTGCGGATAGCCAGCAATAACTCTTCCACTTGGCAGCGCTTACTGATAAATCCCCTGGCGCCCAGATGTAATGCCTTTTCAACCATGGCCGGGCCGTCCTGAACGCTTAAAATCAGCGCTTTCACCCCCTCAGGCAACCGGCCCAGCAGGGTTAAGCCACTTTCTGGCGGTAAGGATAAATCCAGCAGACACACATCTGCCATATCAGGCAAAAGACCCTTTAATACTTCAGGTACTGAGGCAAACTGAGCCACCACACGCATGTCGGCTTCTAAAGATAAAAGCTGAGCAAAACCTGAGCGCACCAAAAGATGATCGTCTACTAAAGCCAGCCGGATCACAGGCCCACTCCTTTATACGGAATCGGCCATTGTAAGTCAGCCACGGTAAACCTGCTGATTCGTCATTGGCCATCAGGCCTGTTGTTCACGCATTGCCCGCTTATTTAATTTACCCACACTGGTACGCGGCAGCTGCTCCACAAAACGGATTTGCTCCGGCACCTCAAACTTAGATAAATGGCCCGCTCTTTTTTCAAGGGGGCTTAGGTAAAAACTTAAGCGAACGGCATTAGCATTTTGATTGGCGCTTGCAAGGGGGGATGGCGCCGGACGTTTTCGGCCCGGGCCTGCTGCTTTAATCGCCTGAGGGTTTAATCCAAAAACTGCGCCGCTCGCCCGCTGATTTGGGCGGTGATGGCTTCTTTGATGTCGGCAGAGAGCAGCATGCCGCCGTTCCAGGTGGCGACGTATTCCAGACCATCGCTTACGCTATGATCGCGGCTGTAGTTCAGTACCTGCTTGCTGCCGCGTACGGCAAGTGGTGATTGGGCTGCGATGACGCTGGCGGTGCGCATGGCCGCAGCAAGGCATTCCTCTGGGCTAACAAACACTTGGTTAACCAAACGCACGCTAAGCGCGTCATTGGCGGGCATGTCCATTGCGGTGAAGGTCATTTCACGCGCTGTGCCCTCACCAACAACGCGGCCTAAGCGTTGCAGGCTACCTACGTCGGCAACCAAGCCCATCGCTACTTCGCGCACGCTAAAGCTGGCGTCTGTGCTGGCGTATCTGAAATCTGCAGCTAGTACCAAATCTAATCCACCGCCCACGCATGCGCCATGAATCGCGGCAATCACTGGCTTGCGGCAGTGCTCTAGGCTGCTGACGCAGGATTGCAGATTTAAAATCAAGGCGCGGATAGTTTCGCGATTACGCGCTTCGCATTCGCTGCTTAGGCTGGTTTGGATTTCAGCCAGCATCATCAAATCAATCCCTGCACAGAAATTACGCCCAGCGCCATTCAGTACGACTGCACGCACTTCGGCGGTTTGATCGCACCACGTAAGGGCCGCTTTAATTTCCTGCCACATCAGCGCATTGAGCGAATTGGCTTTTTTAGGGCGATTAAGCGTGACAAGGGCGATGGCATTGCTGACATTCACTTCAATCGTTTCGTATTGCATGGGGCATCCTTGGTGAGTAGAAGCTTGCAGTGGTATTAAATTGAGGTGAAAGGCTTAATCGCGCTTTTTAGGCAACCACGCCCAGACCATTTCGCACTGAATAGGCGCTTCTCCTGATTCATCGCTGATCTCTACACTTACAGAGAAATTGCCTTTTTCGGTGCTGTGTAATAGCTCAATTTGGTCCTTGCTTAAGGTGGCCACGGCGCGCATATCGCCCTGCGAGCGTTTTTGGTAATCCACATGCATGGATTTAAGTAGTAGTAGTTTATCGTCTGGCACATTCATGCCCATCACAAAGCCGGTGCTGGTTTCGGCCAATAGCGCCATCGCCGCAGCGTGCACGCCCTTGATATGGTTTTGTACTTTGCGGCGGTTTTTAATTGAAACCACCAGCCGCGCCGCGCTGACTTCTTCAAACTGCACACAGGCTGTCGATAAAAAAGGCACGATACGGCCAAATAGGCGAGTCAGAATAAAGCTGCGTAAGCCTTGCGGCAGATTCGCGGTCTTGGCTGCAATACGGCTCATTTTATTGAGTGGGCGGGTCATCGTGGCGGCCTTTGCTTGCTAGAATAAGACAAAATAGCAAGAAATCGCGCCGCTTGTGACCGGACTATCCCGCCTTTACAAACGATCGTTTTAATGTTGCGGTTTGTCGCAGAGCTTACGGCGGTGTTTAAAACGCAATAAGCTTTCTTATGGGTAAAGATCGTTCAGAGTAAAGCTAAGCGTGTTAAATCTCGAACCACAGAGAACACAGAGGAAACAGCACTCATGGTTTCCTCTGTGTTCTCTGTGTTCTTTCTTATCTCTGTGTCTACAGATCTTTTTTCACTTACAAAGCATTCAAATACAGCGAAGCCTCTTGCGATGGCAAAGCGCGGCGGCCGAAGGCCAGCACCGCATCGCTGATGCGCTTGGCTTCCTGTGTTTGTTTCTGCCAGTGGTGCCAATACAGAGGGATATGAATGCGCTCACTGCTGGCTAGCTCAATGATTTTACCTGAGGCAATCGCTGGCTTGGCCTGAGCGTAAGGAATTGCCGCGTAGGCCAAGCCAAAGCACACCGCATCAAAGAGGGCGTGGCTTTCAGGAATCTGATGGCAGGGGAAGTGGTCATCCATAATGCCGTAACGCTCGCCTAACCAGCGCCGGTGCAGTGAATCCCTATTGCCAAAAATCGCGGTAGGCGCATGCATTAAAGCGGTTTGAGTAAAGCCTTGTGAAAAATGCCGCTCTGCAAAAGCAGGTGTCGCCACAAATACATAGGGCATGCTACCAAGGCTTTGTACTGCGCAGCCTGTTACCGCGCTGGGCTGGGTACTGATGCAACCCGCTACATCGCCAGCTCGCAGTAAATCCAGCGTATAGCCTTCATCATCAATCACGCATTCCAGCAGTAAACGCTCGCTCTCTAAGAGTGGGGCGAGCGCATCCAGTAGACCAATGGCCAAACTATCGGCATTGACGCCAAGGCGCACGCTTTGCCAATCCTGCTCTTTAAAATCGATTTGCTCGGCGAGGGCTGCCTCTAATTGGCGAACTTGGCGAAAATGCACAATTAGCTTTTCACCCGCACGCGTGGCATGCACGGGGCTTTCACGCACCACCAAGACTTTGCCTAGTTTTTCTTCCAGCGATTTAATGCGCTGAGACACGGCAGACTGCGTTAAAAACAGACGCTTAGCAGCTCGCTCAAAACTGCTTTCACGCACCACCATTTCCAGCGCTTCTAGTAATTTGTAATCAAGCATCAGTTTGGCTTATGCAACATAAGAATTGCTTGTTTTACCATAAATCAAGCCTGTGTTTGAATGCTAAATAACAAGCGAATACAAAATAGTAATTAAAGAATAGCCCGCTACCTAATGCTTTATCTGGATGATGAAAAATGAACACGCTATTAAATGATGGAAGCACACTGACCATACGCCAAGCCGATTTAAATGATTTGCATGAAATCTGGCGCTTATGGGGGGCATGGGCTTTATTTGATGAATATCGGCAGCACTTTAATCAAAAAGCAGATTTAGAAGCAGGGCATCAATATCTGATTGAGCGCTTAAAGGCGGGCGATTCAGTATTGTTTACTGCTTGCGAGGGCACAAAAACAGTAGGCTTTGCGCAGCTCTATTGGAATTTATCGTCATTACGTATGCAGAAAACATTGCTACTGAATGATTTATTTGTAACCAAAGAGGCCCGAGGCCGAGGTGTTGGCCGTGCCCTAATCAAAGCCGCCGAAGATTTTGCTGCTAAGCAGAATGTGGGCTACATGGAAATGGAATCAGAAGCGGGCGAAGTCAAAGCATTAACGCTTTATCAGGATGCTGGCTGGATGCCAAATCGAAATTATGTGGTTTATGAACGAAAATTGCGGGCGGCGTAAATAATATTTTTTCCTGATTATGCCTCTTGCTCAATGGACTCTGCGTAGATGAATTTCTTGAGTGCGGGATTTAGTTTTTGAATTTGTAGGGCGGGTGAAACCCGCGAGCGATGCCGAATAAATACGCGGATTTCACCCACCCTACGATATTTATAATGTTGTTGAGCAAGCGGCATAATCAGGTATTTTTTTTGCTTGAAATAAAGGACATTAAAAAAAGCCACGAATCATCTTCGTGGCTTTTTTGTATTCTTGAATAAATCATTTAATACTTTCAAGATAATCCAGCTCTTTCTCTGCCTTGGCGGCTTTACGATCTGCAAGCTCGTTACGTATTTGACGCCTTACTTCAAACTGAGCACGATGAAGTCCCATCACCACAATTTCCATATTTCTTTGCGATTGTTCCAGCTGACGGCGCTGGCGGGGGGTTTTAAACGTAGTCGACAGAGTCATGGGAGTACCTTTTTTGAGGGTTACCGTTTGATCACTGAGGTTTCAGGTCATGAAACCGAGCATAGAGCCACACTAGCATTGCTGTTGCAGATTACAGTTTAAAGATACTACGCCAAATAGTTTATCTATGTAATATTACATCCAAGGTTTTTTAAGATAGCAAAGCAAGTAAGTGATTGATCTTACACGCTTTGCCTGCTTAGTTTAGTTCAAATCTATTGCGTTGCAACATCAATTACAATGCCTGCTTTTAGTTTGTTTCTGCAAGTAATTCTTTACGCATTTCTTCAGGAATATTAGACAAAACCAAGGTGTCGTTTTCCGGGTTGTAATGTACTGCGCCACTTCGTAAGCTACTACGATCAAATTCCAGTTTCCAGTGTGGTGCTTTGGTTTTGAAAGTGCGCAGCGGTTTAATGGCACGGCGATCGGGCACAAAGCCGTTGGTGAGTTCAAGGTCTTGATGGCCGAGTACATTCTGTAGCTGCATCGGTGCATCGGGCCATACTTGCTCGGCAACTTGCTCTAGCGTGACTGGGCAGCTGGCATTGCCTAGCTCGTCTAGGTATTCATGGGCACGCTCGAATAGTTGATCGCGCTCTGCAGGCTGTAAGTGTTGCTCTTCGGCAAACTGGCTAAGGCCGTGCACTAGCTTTTGGGTTTCTTTCAGCGCAACCACAATATCATTGCAGCCCAAAAATGATTTGAAGTAAGCAGCCACATCGCCACGGCCACGCAAGAAGCTGATATAGCGCTCTGCACCATTTTGCCATGAGTGCAGATCAATTTTTCCGGCGACTTTTAAGTTGGCTGTATCCAAGTAAATACTGTCAGCCACATTCAGCTCATCATCGAGCATCGTACCCATGATTTCAGACAAGATTGTAAACAGGATGAAATCTGCGCCATCGCTTTTAATTCGGGCAATCAGCACATGGCCGCCGCTGGCGAGGGGTTCTTGCTCTAAGCGCAGAAGCAGGTGCTGCATCATTTGCTGTGAGCTAGCCAGAAAATCCGCGCCTTCCATAAGCTGACGAACCAAGCCTTGCATCGGGAAGGCCTCTTGGTCTTCTTCAAAGCTGCCAAAGCCTTTGCCCAGTTTTTGGGTATAGAGCTTACAAAGTTGATCAATCAGCCTTTGTGCTGCGGGGGTGTGGGTAATTTCTTTATTGCTTAAGCGCAAGCTCACAGGGCCGTGGGCTTCTTTATTGATTTGATGGCTGATCAGGTTGCTGATGGTATTGGTGGTCATGGTGTTTCTCGGTGAGGGCTTTGGGGCGCAGTTTACTATCCATCGGCGTTGTCTTGGCGAAGATGCGCTGTGATTTTTTGCGCGAAGGCGGTCAGTTGCGGCCAATCTGTATATTCAATGCAGCTTATTCCATCGCTTGGGCCGCCGGTCATACGCATAATCAGACGAATAATTTGCTTATCTAGCCAGCCATAGCGCGGGTAGTTCAGCTTGCCTGCAATAGAAAGGGCGGCAAAAGGGGCGAGCTGGTATTGATGAATCAGTTTTTTGAGATAGCTATTGGGTGAGCCGTCGCCTTTGCGGGCGCTAAGGCTGACGGATGCAATGGCAAGTGGCATGTGTGCCAGCTGCTTGGCATTTTGCCTAAAAAACTGTAGCGCTTCAGGGTGGTGTTGCCCATAACGCACCGAAGCCACGACGATGATCGCTGTGCTGGATGTGATCGGTGCTGGCGGTGTTTTTAAATTACAGAGTTGTACAGGCCAAGTGTTGAGATGTACGGCCAGTGTTTGCGCGATGCGTTGCGCCTGACCATCACGGCTGGCATAAAGAATGAGGATGGGTTTCATCTTTTACAGCGTAACACCGTGATAGGTGGCACACGTTGAGCGCTGTCAGGGTTAGTCCGTGATTAACAACTGTGCAGGGCGGCTGCGGTAAGCGCAGTAGCCGGGGCGCGGGCCAATCTGTGGGTGGTTGCGACAGGTATTGGGGCGATTCTTATAAATAGTGCAGAGTCGTGTTTTTAAATCCAAATAACGACAATCACCATTGGCTTTACGCTTTAGGGTGTAAATGCTGTTCTTGAAATTAAAGTGATCAATGATGCCGGCTTTCGTTAAACGCTTGGCGATTTGCTTAGGCGGCTCGCCTTCTGCTTCAAACGCATCCACTAGATTCATGCGTACTAAATCGCTGAGTTTTACTTCAACTGGCAAGGTGCAACAGGAGGACTGGCAGTTTTTGCAAAGTTCATCGCGAAATTTAATCCAAGTGGCTGGATTGTCGGTATGGGCGTGATAAATCAAAGGGATTGTCATAAAGAGTAGTAGGGCTAGGCAGGCAGGAGGGGGCGTATTCTGCCTGTTTTTTGAGCGCTTAGGCAGATAAATCGATATTTGGTGGCTGGCAGCCTTGCGCTGTTAGCCAAAACACCGCATCCTTCGCCCTTGGTTTTTTTAGCCTGAGGCTAATACTCGGTTTGTTTTGACGAGCACTGGTTGATGAGCTACAGATTGAATGAGGGGTTGTATGTTAAGTAAATTTCAGCTGTATAAATTAGACGGGTTTAAATCCGACGAACAAAATAGAAAAGAGCGTACTCCGGGACGCTTTGGACAGGAAGCGGTGAAAGTCATGGATAAGCGCGAACAACGTAAAGCAGATCAAGCAGCAGGTTTAGTGCCGTTTGCAGTAAAACTCAACGGTGATTTGATTAAAGAATTGCACGCCGCCGCCGAGCAACGTGGCGTGAATATGGCTGATTTGGTTGCTGAGTTGTTGAAGAAAGGCTTACAGGCTTAATTGCTTAGTTTTTCTGAATAAATAAAAAGGGGGCGCGAAAGTAGCCCCTTTTTATTTGCAGGGCGTCTCTCGTAGTGATTTGAGTTTTTCGTTCTACAAATGTGATTGGAGCTGCCTAATACCAAGCATAAAAAACGGGAAGCCAAGGCCTCCCGTTTTAGTTTTTTAGCGGCTGATTGGTTTGTAGCGAATACGTTTTGGTTTTGCGCCTTCTTCACCCAAACGTTTTTTCTTGTCGGCTTCGTATTCTTGATAGTTGCCGTCAAAGAACTGCCATTTGGAATCGCCTTCACACGCCAAGATGTGCGTAGCGATACGATCCAGGAACCAGCGATCGTGCGAGATCACCAGTACGCAACCGGCGAATTCCAGCAGCGCATCTTCAAGCGCACGCAGGGTTTCGATATCCAGATCGTTAGATGGCTCATCCAGTAGCAAGACATTGCCACCAGAAATCAGCGTTTTAGCCAGATGCAAGCGGCCACGCTCACCACCGGATAATTGGCTGACAATTTTTGCTTGATCCGCGCCTTTAAAGTTAAAGCGACCGATGTAAGCGCGGCTAGATGTTTCGTAACGGCCAACCGTCAGAATGTCGTGCCCGCCAGAAATCACCTCAAATACCGATTTATTGCCATCACCCAGCGAATCACGGTTTTGGTCAACATAAGCCATTTTGGTGGTCGTGCCGATCTTTACCGTGCCGCTATCGGGCTGCTCTAAACCAGCCAGCATTTTAAATAGCGTGGATTTACCCGCGCCGTTTGGCCCGATAATCCCAACAATTGCGCCAGGTGGTACGCGGAAGCTTAAATCATCGATCAGCAAGCGATCGCCAAAGGCTTTGCTCACGTTTTCGAATTCAATCACTTCATTACCTAAGCGCTCTGCCACGGGAATAAAGATTTCCTGTGTTTCATTTTGCTTTTGATAATCTTGGCTATTCAGTTCTTCAAAACGGGCAATCCGTGATTTAGATTTAGCCTGACGCGCTTTAGGATTCTGACGAACCCATTCCAATTCTTTCTTAATGGTTTTTTGGCGTGCAGATTCTTGGTTTTCTTCGGTTTTTAAACGCGCTTGCTTTTGATCTAGCCAGCTAGAGTAATTGCCTTTCCAAGGAATCCCGTGGCCACGATCCAGCTCTAAAATCCACTCGGCCGCGTTATCTAAGAAATAGCGATCGTGGGTAACGGCCACTACAGTGCCTGGGAAGCGGCACAGGAATTGCTCTAGCCAATCGACTGATTCAGCATCCAAGTGATTGGTTGGCTCATCAAGCAGCAACATATCAGGCTTGGAGAGTAGAAGTTTACACAGCGCCACACGGCGCTTTTCACCGCCAGACAGATTGCCAATGATGGCATCCCAAGGCGGCAGGCGCAGCGCATCGCCCGCGATTTCTAATTGCAGCTCGGCATTGTCGCCCGAGCTGGCTGAAATAATTGCCTCTAAACGCGCTTGCTCTTCGGCCAGCGCATCAAAATCAGCATCAGGCTCGGCATAGGCCACGTAAACGGCTTCTAGCTTGGCTTGCGCTTCAAACACTTCACCAAGGCCCGATTCCACTTCTTCACGCACGGTTTTAAGTGGATCAAGCTGTGGCTCTTGCGGTAGATAACCGATATTCAGGCCAGGCATCGGCGTGGCTTCGCCAATGATGTCTTTATCAATACCGGCCATAATTTTAAGTACGGTCGATTTACCCGAGCCATTTAAACCTAAAACACCAATTTTGGCGCCAGGGAAAAAACTCAGCGAGATATCTTTTAAAATTTGGCGCTTCGGCGGGACAATTTTCCCGACCCGATTCATGCTGAAAACATATTGAGCCATTTGTTTTCCTATAAGTTAAGGGAGTGAATAGTTTGCGGGCAGCGATGTATTTTCTGCCAATGGGCATAAGCATAACATTCATGCCCAATAAACACTGCTTTGACAGGTGTTTTGTAATGAAAATAGCGGTGCTAAATAGGCATGCAGGCGTTGCTGAACGAGCTATTCGAAGTCTAGCCTTCCACTTATTCCTGTTTTATGGCGATCTATTAAATGAAAAAACAATCTTTTCACCAAGTAAAAAATCAAACTTACGCCAGGAGCGCCCAATTAATCTGTGGCGAGGGTTGTCCCGTCTTCTCGGTGGCGAAGTCGTCTGGGCTGAACGCCATGTTAGGCATAACGATAGTCAAGGTTATAGGCAGCAAGTGAAGACAAAAATAGAGTAGAAAAACCGGTTTTCATAGGGTGTGCAAGTCGTGTTTCTTGCGCACCATTTTTCTGTGCAGAGGCTACGTCGTTGTACACCCTATAAAAAGCGGGTTCACTCCATGACAAAAGCTTAAGTTGATGCCATATAAGACACAAGGATAGTCAAGGTACGGTGTAATCAGAGCAGTCGGGTGGTGGCGTACTTGCGACATAAGCGCGGGCTTCCGGGGCGAAGCGATACAGCCGCTGGTAGCTGCATTGGGGGTCGGTTGCGGTCATGATGTCGCGTTTGCGCAGAGGCCGCCTCGCCAGTGAATCTTTGGACCGTGAGACAGGCCCCGGAAAAGTGGTCGCCTTACTGCGATAGCGCAGCACCGGCATTGCTGCTGCGGATGCTCCAGTCAGGGCGAGGCTGGCGTTGAAGCTATATTCGTCGTGACAGGCTCCGGCACGCTGCTTCATGTCACGCTCGCCAAAGCACGCCCGGATCAGTACGCTGGCGCTCTGCGGAACACTGAGCACCTTGAACGGTGCTTGGCCGGGCAGAAAGGCAATGAGGTGCAGGGTGGTTGAGCTCGCCCCGCCGCCGGAATACATGCTGCGCACCTGCGCTTCCACGCCTGCCAAGATGCCGCCCTCAAAACGAATAAGCTTCGGCCACAGTTGAAACGAAGAATCTTCATCTGCGGATAACAGATCCGCTAAGCGATAGTGTGTTTGCCCCGGATCACGCTGACCGTCAGACAGCTTGAGGTTCAAGTCCGTGCCACTGGCTACGTCGTTGGTGCACGCCTGGCCTTCGCAGCTGGCTTGCAATGGCGCGATTTCGACACAGAGATCGTCCCGTGTACACCCCAGCGTCGTCAACCCAGCTTCAGATCGGCTGATCGCCAATGTATTTATGCGCGCTGGCGCGGCGAAAGCCGAGGATGCTGACAAGAGCATCAGCGTGGCCAAGGATATAAATTTAAACATGATCAAAAACCGAGAGGGGTGGACAGGGGGCAGAGCAAAGTTAAATCCTACTGTGCTTCATATACTTAGAGCCGAAGCCAGCAGATTTAACTTTGCTCTGACCTCAGTTATTCAACGCCTAGTTCGGCATTTTTAATTTCATTCCAAGGCGTTAATTTATACTTTTTAAAGCCGTACATATAATATGAAGCTATCGCAAGACCAAAAAAAGCACCGGCAAATAAAGCTGTTGAGATAATTACAGTAGCCGACTTGTTTTCCATATTCCAATCAAAAAAGTACATAAATAGCCCACAAGCCAAACCAAAATAAATACCGGTTGAAAGCGCGTTATTTAAAAAAGAGTTGTAATGAGGTAGTGGGACTTTAAACCCAAACTTATGGACTAATTTTATAAATGGGGGGTTGTAATTCGACTTCCAAATGTTAGCTTGTTCAAGTTCTTTAATTGCAAAGGTACATTTTTCTTCATGCGTCATAATTGATTCCTTTTTCCTGATTATGTCTCTTGCTCAGTCAAGCTCCCACATGGGCATAGTCCGGCTTGAGTAAGGTATATGTAGAATAAGGGCGCACTACGTCAAAACCAATTAAATCACCCGAAGTAGCAATGCCATACAAGCTGCTAAATAAAGGGTTCCGGAGCAAGAGACATAATCAGGTTCCTTTTTTGTTTGGCTGTTGTTCTACTGGACGTTGCCTAGCGTGCAAGTGAGCGGGCTGTGGAGAAAGCAATGGGGGTCAGGTCTTACATTTTGCATATGATAAAATTTACAGTACCTTGTAAAAAAGGTTCAATCGATTGCTTTATGTCAAATGCAAGACGTGACCCTATAGGTTTTACTCATTTCTATTTCCTTGCTTCATCTAACCGTAGAGCTAACCGGCGCTACGCGCGGCTTTATCGCGCAGCGTCCAGCGACTGAAAGGAGCGAGGTTGAGCGTCGGGTTAGCCCTGGGCAATTTCATAACAGACCTTTGAGTCGCAGCAAACCAAGCGCGGCGACTGTAGTTGCATCCTTGATTGTTCCGTCTCTGATCATGTCCTCAACGAGATGGAGTTTGAATGGTTTGGCAATCAAGCCGAACTCCTCTGCATCAAGCTGAGTTTTGCCTGTGCTCAATTCGGTTGCTAGGAATAGATCGTATGCCTGAGTGGAGTAGCCATAGCCAAGGAACAAGCGACCTGCATGGAGCATCGAACCCGCTATTAAACCCGTTTCCTCACGTAACTCTGCTCTAGCAAGTACAAGCGGGTCTACCGTTTGTTCTTCCCACGAGCCCTGTGGCAATTCCCAGAATCGGTCTTGAACAGGGTATCGGTATTGCTCTACGAGATATATCTCTCCGTCAGAAACGGCAGCAATAACTGCAAAGTCAGGTTTTTCGACAACACTATAGAGGCCGGAACTTCCATCAGCGCGGACAATTGCATCTTCGCGCAAGGTCATCCAGCGATTTTTGTAAACGACGGTGGTTCCAATGGTTTCGATTTCTGGCTTTGACACTGCTGGTACCTTTTAGCAAATTAGTGAGGGCTTAGTAACTGGGGTCAGAGCAAACTTAAATCCTGCTATGTTTCACACGCTCAGAGCCGAAGCAAGCAGATTTAACTTTACTCTGACCCCAATTATTTGACCCCAGTTATTAGGCATCTCTCTGCGCTACGACGAGTGATTCTTGCTCTGTTGTAATGCCCGAAGTTCATGCATTGCAAGTGTTGCCTGATGAACTGGAACAAAGATGTGATCATGGTTTAGGCCTGCGACGACATTGCAACTAATTCCTGACTTGCCAAGCGCCGTTGCAAACGCCGCTGTTAGACCGACAGCCGCAAGATCTGAGCTCACAGTCAGCGTAATCCATGCGCATTCAAAGAATGCATTGAGGCATTTCTCCCGTGCGTATGATTCTTCGACTATTAATGATAGGCCTTCAGTCTCCCGTATGGCAGCTACTACCCTGACGTCGTTGAAATCTGGGGTCTCATTGCTCAAAACGTACACGTAGGTGCCGTGTTGAAGCTGTGGTTCCAGTGTGCGGAGAAGCGTATCGAGATCGGAGATTGGGAGCATTTGTGTGATTCCTAATTTAGGTTAAGGGGCTGCGGCACGCAGTGCCAGAGAGCGAAACGAACGATTTGAACCGCTTGTTAGGCAAGCGGTTGGCATGCCAGCAGCAGGGCGGTGATGCGACGCGCTACCTGTCTTTGATTCTTGATGTATTTGCATGCATTCCTTCGCTTTTCCTCTCGGAGCTTGAAGCGCCTCAACGCCAACTTCGTGCTCTGGTTATAGGCCTACATCAAAGTCCTGACTCAATCATGAGCTTTATTTTTGCGGCTTTTTCAAAGTGATCTAGTTTGTGGGTTTTTATCCACCATGTTGCGGCCTCCATAAGGAGCTCTGGGTCATCATTTCTATTTGCGAAAAACGCATAAAAAGAAACGCCAACAGACTCACCCTTGGCAATTATTTTCTTCTCGCACACGTTGATGACTTTCTTTCTTAGGTCTTGCCGCATTAGTTTGAGTTACCTTTTGCCTAACGTTAAAATTAAGCAGCGGGCCTACGCTGCAATTGGGAAAGTAATGGGGTCAGGTCTTACATTTTGCATATGATAAAATTTACAGTACCTTGTAAAAAAGGTTAAATCGATTATTTTATGTCAAATGTAAGGCCTGACCCCATTTCATGCTCTCATGTTTTTCACAACACCTGATCGAAAGATCTGGGCGTCGGGCTGGGGAATCTTCGCTCTCGGACTTCGTACAAGAGTGCTCCGAGTAGTACCCCAGCTGGCGAAGTTAGCCACCAGATTGCTAGACGCAGGTGCGAGTTTGTCGCTGGAGTTGGTGCGAAGAATACTGAAATAAGCAATAGCGTGGTCAGTAGGTAGAGTGACTTTCTGTTTGCTGGAGGAGACCAGCGGATCGCCGCAAATCCGGCTAGGAACCAGGTGAAGAAGTTTCCGAGCTGGATTGTTAGCCACTCAATCGTATCGGGATCGAGAGGCGCACTGTTTGGTGTGTAGGGCGCGCTGGAAAATGCAAGCCAGACAATTGGCCTGAGAAAGTGAAACGCGACGACGAAAGTGGCGAGCGCGATCAGGTGAGTTGCGACGGCCGCAAGTAGGCCGCGCCAGAAGCTTCGCTTTCTAGTGAGAAGAGGTTTCGGATCAAACAGAAGGATTGGTTGCATGTGTGGCTTTGTGATGCCTAACGTCAAAATTAAGCAGCTGGCCTACGCTGTAATTAAATAAAAAAGCCGCACATTCCGGCCAGTCTGCTTGAATGCTATGTTAGGCGAGTTGCCACAATACAAAAAATAAAACTCACGTTTTTCGTAATGAAACAGTAATACGAAAAGAAAACCACTAAAAACAGAGCCGACGAATTGTAGCGTATTAATGCAGAATTAAAACAGAAAGATGAAAGCAGAATAAGAATATCAATACGATTGCAGCACAAACTGCCACTGCAGCGCGCCAACTAAAAAAATAGGCCGCGGTGCCTAACATTTGATTTAATGGGCAGGCCCTAAAGCACTGTCCGAATACGATGCAGGTTCAAGACCTGTCCCGGTTGAACGAAGTGTCATCCATCAGCCCCATTATTTCTTGAGTTCTGTATAAAAATAGCGCATACAACCAAGTTAAAAATATTGGAATTATTGTTATAAAAATCAAACCCAGTGCAGTAGATGATGCAATGCCTATAATCATGCCAATTCTAACTGTGCACCGTTTTATTCTATGTTGCAACGCCCAACTAACGGACAGGATAAAAAGGATAATCCACGCTATAAGGCCAATAAAAATAATTGCCATGTATATTGATTGTGCACCTTTTGATGGGCCGAGCAGGGCATTGGGAATTGATAGTCCGTAGGGAATTGATACTACCGTGGCGAAACATGTTGCTAAAAACAGAGACAATGTTGTTAATATGCTGGCGATTAACCTTCCAATTTTCAATATTGGTCGCATTAATAAGGTTTCGGTAGTAAGTGAAGTCATTGATGCCTAACGTCAAAATTAAGCAGCTGGCCTACGCTGCAATTAGATAAGAAAGCCGCACGTTCCGGCCAGTCTGCTTGAATGCCATGTTAGGCGTAGTGCCACTGCACAAGAAATAATGCCCACGTTTTTCGTAGCAAACCAAAAAACTAAATAAGAAAGCCACGAAAACGGAGCAAACGAATTAAAGGCGTATTGCTAAACAGCGTAAACAGATAACTGCAAAACAGAATAAAAATATCAGCATACCGCAACACAAACTGCCACTACAGCGCGCCAACTAAAAAAACAAAACAATTGGCAGGGGTGCCTAACGCGCCGATGAGCGGCGCCGAAGCGTCCGCTCCATTGGCTGGTTAGGTTGTTCGCTCATGGGCCTGCAGACGTTGGATCTGGCCGTTGTGCACTCCGGACAAAAGTAGCAGCGCGGTGATGGCACCGATGAACGCGAAGAACATGTCCGACTGTGTATCCCATGGGTCACCCTGCGTTCCGAGGAATTCGTCTGCGCCTTGGCCCATCGTGAGAGCAGCACCCCACTCAATGAACTCATAAGCGGCGCTTATGGCGAGCACTGTGCACACAACTATGAACGCTAACATTTTGTGGCCTCGGATGTATTCGCCACGAATGAAGATCTCACGTGCAACCAGTGCCGGTACGAAGCCTTGGAAAAAATGCCCGATCTTGTCGTATGGGTTGCGGTGAAAACCGAAGAGCTCTGCGATTTCAAAGCCAAGCGGCACACGGGCGTAAGTGTAGGCGCCACCCAGCATTAGGACTAGTGCATGTGCAAAAATGAGTGCATATATGAGCGTAGTGAACGGGAAGCGCTTGTAGGTTGCGCAGAGAGCGGGAACTGCAATGATGATGGGTAACACTTCCATCAACCAAGTCGCTCGGTCATACGGCCTTACACCAGAAAGGGCGAGCAACCCAAGGATAAAACCCAGAGCAATTAAGAGTGAAGTTGAACGGTGCATGAGCATATATTCGAGCAGCCTAACGTTTGAATTAAGAGGCGCGCGTCAGCGCGTCCTGCTTGAATGATGGGTTAGCGCGCATTTTCGACATCTGGCGCCAGATACCAATGCATGAACTCAAAGAACGAGCCCCAGCGCGGTTGCGGATTTTCAATGAACGATACTCGATCTGCCAACGAGAAGTCGTACACGGCTTCTGTTATGTTTGAGTAGAGGTAGCAGCCTTCACCTTGAACACTGGTGATACAGATAAATTCTTGAGGCAACACCCACACATCGTGTACGAAAGAAGTGCCTGTAGCAATTTCTGGTGTGGGCTCGCAAATATCGGAAAGCTCTTCATCTGAAGTTTGGCTCCGAAAGAACCCGATTTGAAACTCAGTGAAAAAGCTGTGAAGTTCGCCCCCCTCGCGGACACCGAGAGAGATAAGCTCTAAATGAGCAACATCTTTGGCCGTGCGCAGCACTTGTCCTTTTTGCATGAGCACCAGACTTCTGAGCGAGGCGGAAACGGCGGAATTTTGTGATGACATGCGCGCTAACGTCAAAATTAAGCAGCTGGCCTACGCTGCAATTAAATAAAAAAGCCGCACGTTCCGGCCAGTCTGCTTGAATGCCATGTTAGGCATATTGCCACTGCACAATAAATAAAACCCACGTTTTTCGTAGCAAACCACAAGACTAAATAAGCAAGCCACGAAAATGGAGCAAACGAATTAAAAGCGTATTAATAAACAGCGTAAACAGAAAGCTGCAAAACAGAATAAAAATATCACCACGCCGCAACACAAACTGCCACAACAACGCGCCAACTAAAAAACAAAACAATTGGCAGGGGTG